>JBPYDM010000144.1:0-2927 GCA_051986255.1 Solirubrobacteraceae bacterium
GAGCTGCTGGGACTGGTTCAGCATGTGGCGGCGTACGAGCGGCTCGCGGCAACAGCCGCGCGGAAGGGGGATCGAGATACCGCACGCCTCGCCCTGATGACAAATCCACTCGTGCGCGAGTACGGGCTGGCCACGGACCTGGCCGAGAGCCTGCTGGGGACCGAGACCGCGCGGCCGGCGACGAGCATCAGGGCCGGCTGTTGACCAGTCCACGGACGGACGGAGCCCGCCCGGACGGCCTTGTGCTGGCCGTCGATGGGGGAGGCGTAAAGACCGACGTGGCGCTGCTTGACTCCACCGGGCGGCTGCTCTCGCTGGTCAGGGGAGGTGGAAGCTCAACTCACTATCTCGGGATGACCGGCTCGGTTGAGCTGCTGGAGGGCCTGCTGGACGAGGCCCTCTCCCGCGCCGGCCTCACCAAGCTTGATCGCCCGCTGGCTGCGACGGCCCAGGTTTTACTGGCCGGTGCAGACCTTCCCGAAGAGCTCTCCGCTCTCCGGGCCAGGATCGAGGAATTGGGGTGGAGCGACCGGTTGGTCGTGGACAACGACACGCTCGCGCTGCTGCGCGCGGGCACCGACCGGGGTTGGGGAGTGGCTGTGGTGTGTGGCGCCGGGATGAACTGCCTCGGCGTCACTCCCGACGGCCGCGAGGCCAGATTCCTGGCTCTGGGGGCGATCTCCGGCGATTGGGGTGGCGGCGCGGATGTGGGTATGGCGGCGCTTTGGGCTGCCGCTCGCAGCGTCGACGGCCGGGGCCCGCGAACCGGGCTGGAGGCGGCGGTCCCGGCGCACTTCGGGCTCCGCGAGGCGTTTGAGGTCTCAACCGCGGTCCACCTGGGGGGGATTCCGCAGCGGAGGCTCGGTGAGCTGGTCCCAGTCGTGTTTGCGCTGTGCGATCGGGATGCGGTGGCCGCCGGCATCGTCCGCCGGCTGGCTGACGAGGTGATCGCGTTCGCCGCAGCTGCCCTGCGCCGCCTGGAGCTGACCGGATCCGATCCGGACGTCGTCCTGGGCGGCCGCGTGCTCAGGTCCGTTTCGCCCACCGTGGTGCGGGCCATCACCGATGGGGTGAAAGCGGTGGCGCCGAACGCTCGCGTGCTGGTGGCCCCAAGTGAGCCGATCGTGGGGGCAGCGCTCCTGGGCCTGGACGCCCTGGGGGTTGACGCCCGCGCAGGCGCCCGCGCACGAGCCGAGCTCGATGAGGCAGTGGCCACCCTGGGTCGTGATCCAGCTAGCCGGCAGCCCTAGCGGCGTAACGGTCACGTCGAGGTGACTTTGGTCAGGCCCTCAGGCCTGTCCGGGTCATAGCCGAGACGGAGGGCGAGGTCGTGTGCCAGTTGCTGGCCGCGCACCACGGCGAGGATCGGCGCGAGCGACTCCGGCGCCTGGTCCGGCAGCGCAACGTCCGTCCGCGTGCCGCTTCCGACGACAAGTACGCTCGCTCGCCGGGACCGGAGCTCGTCGACCAGCGAGACGACGTCCGAGAGAGCCGGACCGGGCACGCACAGCGCGAGCGCGGGGAGGCCGCTGGTAACGGCCGCAATCGGACCGTGTCGGAGGTCTGCAGCCGAGTATCCGTCGGCAAACAGCGAACATGTCTCCTTGATCTTCAGCCCCGTCTCCAGCGCGGCGGCATAAAGGTAGCCCCGGGCCACGATGATCAGCGCCGGTGCCTCAACAAGCTGCTGCGCCGCCGCGGCGATCGGCCCCGGGTCATCCAGCACCGCCTGCACCCATTGGGGCACCAGGTCCAGTGCGTCAGAGGTGAACGGGACGTCACCCAAGGCCGAGGCGATGATCGCGAAGGCCGTGAACTGCGCGGTGACGGTCTTGGTTGCGGGTACGGCCCGCTCCGCGCCCACGTCGAGGTCGACCACCTGGTGAGCCGTTCGGGCCAGCTCGCTCTCGGGCTCGTTGGTAATCGCCAACCCCTGTCCGCCTCCGTTCTGGAGTGTCCGGAGCGTCCGCACGATCTCGGGCGTGGCACCTGACTGGCTGACCGCGATCACCAGCTGACCCCGGTAATCGACGTCGACTCCATAGAGCGTATGGAGGCTGGGCGCAGCGAGCGAGACCGGCTTGCCGGTGGCTGCCTCCAGCAGATAGCGCCCGTATACCGCCGCGTGGTCTGAAGAGCCCCGGGCCACGATGGTGACGCCGTGCAGCGGGGCCGGGGCGACCGCGCCCACCCGGTCGACAATGTCCTGTGAGCGATCGATCAGGTTCCGCAACCCGGCAGGCTGGTCCGCCATCTCCCGCGCCATCTGGATTCCGTTCATGGCCCGCAGCTTCTCACGATCCGCTCGTGGCCGAGCCTCGGGACCCTGGTAGCGTGGAGCCCATGCCCCTGCCGTGGCCGGCTCTTCCTTCCTACGAGGACTGGAGCGCCACCTGCGACACGCTGCACGCTCACACCCAGCTGCTGGGCAAGATCGCAGTAGCTCTTGCCCCACCCGAGCCTCAGCTTCAGCATGCCGCCCTGCGGCTGACCGCGCGCGGCTGGGAGACAGCGCCGCTGCCCGCTCCGGATGGGTCCGGCGCCTTGGTCATCGCGCTGGACCTGCACGACCATGAGATCAGGGTGGAGCACAGCGAGGCCGAGCCCGCCGGGATTCCGCTCAGTCCAAATCGTCCCGTCCGTGATGTGACGCGCGAGGCTCTGGAGGCGCTGCACCGTGTCGCGGGCGAGTTTGAGGTGGACCTTCGCCCGGCCGAGGTGCCCTGGACGGCCGCACTCGACGAAGATGACCAGCACGCTGACTACGACCGTGGCCTGGTGGAGCGGTACTTCGCCGCTGCCACCCGGGCCGCGCTCGCGCTGGCGGCATTCCGCGCCCCGTACCGGGGACGTTCCACGCCGGTGAACGCGTGGTGGGGATCGTTCGATCTTGCGGTGAACCTGTTCTCGGGCGAGTCGGCCGAGCC
>JBPYDM010000145.1:0-2078 GCA_051986255.1 Solirubrobacteraceae bacterium
AGGCGAGGAGCAGGTCGCGCTCGTGCGGATGCGGCAGCCGCAGCCTCCCGGGCGCAGGGCGCAGGGGATCGCGCACCTCCTGCAGCGTGTGCACCCCTTCTCGTCTGTGACAGCGGCTGACGCCGCCGGTCTGCTCGCTCCACGCGGCCGCGATCGCTCGGGCCGTGGGGGCTGGGCCGGTGACTCCCGCCGGCTCGGCGTCTCGCTCAAGCCATCCGGCGACGAGATCGCGCGCGTAGCCAGGCGCCAGCTCAGTTGCCAGCATCGGCCACGGCGGAGTTCGCAGTGCCGCGAATTGCACCTGGCCGCGCCCGCGGGCCACCCCATAGGCGAAGACTGGCTCGGCGTAGACGCCGGCGATCGCGTCGGCCAGCACGCTCGCGAGGAGGTTGTGCTCGATCCGGTCTGCCAGCAGCGGCCCGGCCCGCTCGGCGAACTCCTGCGGATCGCGGGTGAGCTCGAACCGCACGCGGGTCGAGCTACTCGTCCAGGATCAGAGCGAGCCGCCGTTCCAGCACCGCGGCCAGCTGCTCGCGCACTAGCCCAGGCTCGAAACGCTCGACCAGCGCGGCCAGAAAGCCCTCGATGACCAGGCGCTTGGCCACGTCCTCGCGCAGACCCCGGGAGCGCAGGTAAAAGAGCTGCTCGGGATCGACCTGGGCCACCGCGGCGGCGTGGGTGCAGCGCACGTCGTTGGCCTGGATCTCCAGGCCCGGGATGGCATCGGCATGGGCCCGCTTGCCCAGCAGAAGGTTGCGCGACTCCTGAAACGCGTCGGTCTTCTGAGCCCCCGGGTCGACGATGATGTTCCCCTTCCACACGGCGCTGGCGCGCCCTTGGAGCACACCCCGGAAAGCCAGGTCTGAGGTGGTGCTGGCGGCCGCGTGCTCTTGGGTAGTGTCGAAGTCGATGTGCTGGCGGCCATGGCTGGCGTAGGCGCCGGTGACCCGGGCCTCCGCCCCCTCACCGCTCAGCCGCGTCTCCATACGGACGCGGCCGTTGGTGGAGCCAAAACCCAGCGCCACCCAGTCGAGGTAAGCGTCCCGGCCCACCTCGGCGCGCTGGGCTCCGAAAATCCAGGTCCGCTCGGACAGGGATTGACCGCACACGTAGCGAAGCCGAGCGTTGTCACCTACCGAGAGCTCGGTGACCACGTTGAACATTCCCTCGAGGTCGTCGCTGGCCGAGACGTACTGCTCCCACACCTCGGCATGCGCGCTTTCCTCGAGCACGATCAGGGTGCGCCGGTCAAGCTCGGTGCCGGGCTCCGAGTGGGTGGCGGTGAGCACGATCGGCTCCTCCACGGCCACTCCAGAGGGCACGTAGACAAATGCCCCGCCTTTGAACCGTGCGCCATTGCGGGCCACGAACAGATCTTCGCCGGAAACGATCGCCCCCAGGTGGCGCTCGATCAGCTCCGGGTGCGTCTGGGCCGCAGAGTCGATGGTGGAGACGATCACGCCCGGCGGTAGCTCGTCGGGCGGGGTGAGGTCGAACAAGCGCGGGACTTCGACGGCCGCCGGCGCATCGACCGCTGGCCGGAAGATCTCCAGATCCAGGCCGGAGATGTCGGTGAACTCCCATCCCGGGCGGCCCTTGAACGAGGGCAGCTCCAGCTCCTGTGCCAGCCGGGCCGCCCGCTCCCGCCGGTCCGCGAGGACGGGCGCGCTGGCGCTAGCCAATCGAGCCCTCCATCTGGAGCTCGATCAGCCGGTTCATCTCCACGGCGTATTCCATCGGGAGCTCCTTGGTGATCGGCTCGATGAACCCGTTGACGATCAGCTTGGACGCCTCGTCCTCGGGAATGCCGTGCGACATCAGGTAGAAGAGCTGGTCGTCACCCACCTTCGAGACGGTGGCCTCGTGGCCGACGTTGACGTCATCCTCGCTGATGCGGATGGTCGGATACGTGTCCGAGCGCGAGCGCTCGTCCAACAGGAGGGCGTCGCACACCACCTTCGAGCGCGCGCCGTGGGCGCCCTTGGCGATCTCCAGCAGGCCGCGGTACGACCCCCGGCCGCCGTCCTTGGAGATCGACTTGGCGAAGATGTTGGACGTGGTGTTCGGGGCGCCGTGGA
>JBPYDM010000146.1:0-40376 GCA_051986255.1 Solirubrobacteraceae bacterium
GGTTACCACACATGAGCCACGACCTCGCCGCCCACGCCGGCGCTGCGGGCGTCATGGCCGGTCATCAGGCCGCGAGAGGTGGAGATGATGGCCGTCCCCATCCCGCCCTGGATCCGAGGAATGTGACCATGGTCGACGTAAGTCCGCCGGCCGGGGCGCGAGACCCGCTGAAGCCCGGTGATGACCGGCCGGCGTTCGGCCGTGTACTTCAGGGTCACCGTGAGCTCCATGCCGGGCCGGTTTCCGCCGGCCGCGTGAACCTCGTAGTCCTCGACGTAGCCCTGTTCCTTGAGGATGCGAGCCAGCTCCTGCTTGACGTTGGAGGCGGGCAGCGTGACGTCGTGGTGCTGCGCGTTGGCCGCGTTGCGCATCCGCGTGAGGAAATCCGCGATGGGGTCGGTCATGCCCATGGCTACCAGCTCGACTTGGTCATCCCGGGGACGAAACCACCGTGAGCCAGTTCGCGCAGGCAGATGCGGCACAGGCCGAACTTCCGGTAGACGGCGCGCGCGCGGCCGCACCGGCGGCAGCGGGTATAAGCCCGGGTCTTGTACTTGGGAGTCCGCCTCTGGCGGACGATCTGCGAGGTCTTGGCCATGTTCTCCTTAGTTGTTAGGTCTGAGCCGCAGCCGGGGCACGGCCGTCTCGGGCGAACGGCATGCCCAGGGACTGAAGTAGGGCAAATGCCTCCTCGTCGGTGGAGGCGCTGGTGGTGATGGTGACGTCCAGCCCCCGAATCTGGTCGATTTCGTCGTAGTCGACCTCGGGAAAGATGATCTGCTCACGGATCCCCAGCGAGTAGTTCCCGCGGCCGTCAAATGCGCCAGGATTGAGGCCACGGAAGTCCCGTATGCGCGGAATGGCGACCGACATCAGCCGGTCCAGGAACTCGTAACAGCGCTCTCCACGCAGGGTTACGGCCACGCCCACGGGCATGCCCTCGCGCACCTTGAACTGGGCGATCGACTTGCGGGCTCGGCGCACGTTCGGCCGCTGGCCCGTGATGGTTGAGAGTTGCCCAGTGGCCGCTTCGAGCACGCGGGCGTCCTGCTTGGCGTCGCCCACGCCCATGTTGACGGTCACCTTCTCTACGCGAGGGGCCTGCATCGGCGTGGAGTAGCCGAAGCGCTCGATCAGCGCAGGCCGAATCTCCTCCAGGTAACGGGTCTTCAGTCGTGCCGTGGCCATGGTCTTGCCTTAGTCCAGCCGGGTTCCGCTGCGCCGGGCCACCCGGTAACGCTGACCGTCCTGGACCTCGATCCCCACACGGGTGGGCTTGCCGTCCTTGGGGTCCACGAGCATCACATTTGAGATATGGATCGGGCCCTCCTTCTCGATCACGCCACCCACCTGCTCGGCCCGCTGGGCGTCGCGGACCTGCTGGGGCTTCTGGTGACGCTTGACGATGCCCGCGCCCTCGACGAACAAGCGATCCTTAGTCGGCTCCACGCGCAGCACCTTGCCTCGCTTACCGCGGTCCTTGCCACCGATGACGATTACCTCGTCTCCCGTTTTGATCCGCGCTGACACTTAAAGCACCTCCGGGGCGAGCGAGACGATCTTCATGAAGTTGCGCTCCCGCAGCTCGCGAGCCACCGGGCCGAAGATGCGCGTCCCGCGGGGGTTGTTCTGAGCATCGATCAGAACGGCTGCGTTCTCGTCGAAGGCGATGTAGGTGCCGTCGTCGCGGCCGTAAGACTTCTTGGTCCGGACGACCACGGCGGTCACCACCTCGCCCTTCCTAACCGATCCCTGCGGGCTGGCCTGCTTGACCGTGGCCGTGATCACGTCCCCCACGCCGGCGTAGCGCCGGCGGTGGCCGCCCTTGACCCGGATGACCAAAATCTCCCTGGCTCCGGTGTTGTCGGCCACGCGCAGACGGCTCTCGTTCTGGATCATGCCGGCCTCACCGGGCGCGCTCCAGTACCTCGATCAGGCGCCAGCGCTTGGTCCGGGAGACCGGACGGCACTCCTTGACGATCACGGTGTCGCCGATGTGGGCGTCGCCCTGCTCGTCGTGGGCGTGCAGCGTGGCGGACGTGCGGACGACCTTCTGGTACTGGGGATGGCGCCGGGTGACGTCGATCCGAACGGTGATCGTCTTGGCCGCGCGGTCCGAGACCACGATGCCCTGACGAGTCTTCTGCTGCCCGGTGGCCGGGGCCCGCAGCGAGGGCAGCTCCTCGGCGGCGCCGGAGCCATCGCGCCGGGCGCGAGCCCGCTCGCGCTCGCGCAGGCGCCTGTCCCTCCGGACGGTGGCCTTACGGCGGCGCTCGGCATCCCGCTGCGCCTGGCGCTCCTGCGGGGTCAGCGAGGGGCGCGGGCGCGCGGCCTGGGCCTTGCGGCGGCGCCGCTTGGGCTTGCTCCCGGCCGGGGCCTCCTCGTCCGGGGCCTCGGCCGCCGCATCTTCAGAGAGCGCCTCCTCGGCCACGGTCGCCTCCTCGGCGACCGACTCGCCCGAGACCGCTTCCTCGGTGGTCTCCTCGTCAGGTGTTGGCGTCTCTTCAGCCATCGGTCCGTAGTCCTCGCTCGTGGGCCAGGGTCAGCGCCCGGGCCACCTCCTTCTTGGCCTTGTTCAGGCCCGCGGTGTTTTCAAGCTCGCCGGTGGCGTGCTGAAAGCGAAGGCCGAACAGCTCGCGGCGCACCGTCTGAAGGTGCTCGTGCAGCTCACCATCGCTCATGTCCCGCAGCTCGCCGGGCCGCACGCTATCCCTCCTCCCGGAGGACGAACTTGGTCCGAACGGGCAGCTTGTGGCCGGCCAGGCGCATGGCCTCCCGAGCCAGCGGCTCGGGCACGCCGGCGAGTTCGAACATCACCCGGCCGGGCTTGACGACCGCCACCCAGCCCTCGGGTGAGCCCTTTCCGGAACCCATTCGCGTCTCCGCCGGCTTCTTGGTGAATGGCTTGTCGGGATAAACGTTGATCCACACCTTGCCGCCGCGCTTGATCTTGCGGGTCATGGCGATTCGGGCCGCCTCGATCTGCCGGTTGGACAGCCAGCCGGCGTCAAGGGACTTCAGCCCGTACTCGCCGAACTGCACCTTGACCTGCCCGCGGGACATCCCGCGACGGCGGCCGCGATGGTGCTTGCGGTACTTGACGCGCTTGGGTGAGAGCATCAGGAGTTGCCTCCAGCGGACGGGGCGGGCCGGGGACGACCGCCCTCCCTGGGCCCGCCACCACCGCGCGGACCGCGTCCGCCACCACCCGGGCCGCGTCCGCCACGGCCGCCGCCCCTTCCGCCACCCGGGCCGCCGCCGCGCGAGCGGCCGTCGCGACCACCGCGGCCATCGCGGCCCGGCCGCTCCTGCGCCTGCGGCGGAGGCTCGTCCATGATCGTGAGGTCGGCGCCGGTGTAGCCCTCGGGCATGATCTCGCCCTTGTTGATCCAGCACTTGACTCCGATGCGGCCAAACGTGGTGGCGGCCTCGTGGAAGCCATAGTCGATGTCCGCGCGCAGCGTGTGCAGGGGTACGCGACCGTCTGAATAGCCCTCGGTGCGCGCCATCTCAGCCCCGCCCAGACGCCCTGAGACCTGCACCTTCACGCCCTTGGCCCCCGAACGCATGGCGCTGGTCAGCGCGCGCTTCATGGCGCGGCGGAAGGCCACCCGGTTCTGGAGCTGCTCGGCGATCGACTGGGCGACCAGGCGGGCATCCAGCTCCGGGCGCTTGATCTCCAGGATGTTGACCTTGACCTGCTTGGAGGTGATGCGATGCAGATCGCGCCGCAGCTGATCCACCTCGGACCCGGACTTGCCGATCACGATTCCGGGACGGGCGGTGTGGATGTTGACCTCCACCTCGGTGGCGTTCTTGCGAATCGTGATGTCCGACAGCCCGGCGTGGGCCAGCCGCCCGATGATGTGACGGCGGATCTGCGTGTCCTCGTCGAGGTAGTCGGAGAACTGGCGCTCGTTGAACCAGTTCGACTTCCAATCATGGATGTATCCGACCCGGATCGATTCTGGATGGACCTTCTGTCCCATGGCTCGTCTATTCCTTCGGTGTCAGCAAGATCGTTAGATGACTGGTGCGTTTGCGGATGCGGGTGGCGCGCCCCATGGCGCGTGGCCGGAACCGCTTGATCGTGGGGCCCTCGTCGGCATGGACCGCCTTGACATACAGGTCCTCGCCCACGAGCTCGTGGTTGTTCTCCGCGTTGGCAACCGCGGACTCGAGCAACTTGCTCCAGTCCCGGGCGACCGCCCGCGGGGTGTGAGCCAGGATAGCTCGGGCATCGTCGACGGTCTTTCCCCGAATGTGGTCGCACACCAGCCGGGCCTTGCGGGCCGATGAGCGGACATATTTGGCCTGAGCCCGGACCACCGGCGGGGGCAGAGCCGGGTCGCGCCGGACTCGGCGCCGGCTGGGAGCTGGGCGGGCCGGCGGCTTGGCCTTGACCTCCTCGGCCTCAGGCTCGGGCTGGCCGCGTCGCCGGCGGCGCGGGCGCTTGGGCGCCGGCGCCTCAGGCGCGTCTTGCGCCACCTCTGCCTCGGGTTCCGTCTCCTCGGCCTCGGCCACGGTCTCCTCCTGGCTCTCGGAGTCGGAGTCCTCGTCGGTCTCGGCCTCCGCCTCCAGGACGACGTCCTCGGCCGCCTCCTCGGCCTCCTCATCAGCCCGTGTGGGCTCGACCTCGTCGACGGCCTCCTCGTCAGCGTCCTCGGGCGTGTCCGGCGTAGCGACGGACTCCGGCGTGGCGGCGGCCTTAGCCGCGCCCGAAGCCTTGCGCCGGCGCCGGCGCCGGGGCTTCTCTTCCTGCGTCTCGTCGTCCGCCATGCCTACCGTCTCCTACCTGTTCCGGCGTGCCCGCGATACAACCGCGTGGGCGCAAATTCCCCGAGCTTGTGCCCCACCATCGACTCGGAGATGAACACGGGAACGTGCTTGCGTCCGTCGTGTACGGCGATCGTGTGACCCACCATCTCGGGGAAGATGGTCGAGGTCCGCGACCACGTCCTGAGCATCCGCTTCTCGCCCGAGGCATTCATGGCCTCGATCCGAGCCATCAGACGCTCGTCAACGAACGGTCCCTTCTTGCTTGAGCGGCTCATCGCTTCTTACCCCTTCTCCTGCCGCGCACGATGTACCGGTCCGAGGGCTTGCGCTTCTTGCGAGTGCGATAGCCCAGCGTGGGCACGCCCCAGGGGGTCACCGGGTGACGGCCGGGCGTGGTCGAGCCCTCGCCGCCGCCGTGGGGGTGATCCACCGGGTTCATCGCGGTACCGCGAGTCTGCGGTCGCACGCCGATGTGGCGCTTACGCCCGGCCTTGCCGACCTTGACGTTCTGGTGGTCTGAGTTCCCGATCGTCCCCACGGTGGCCCGGCACTCAGCCCTGACCATCCGCATCTCGCCCGAAGGCAGCCGCAGGGTGACGTAGTCCCCCTCCTTGGCCAGAAGCTGGACGCCGGCCCCGGCCGCCCGGGCCATCTGACCGCCCCGCCCGGGGATCAGCTCGACGTTGTGCACGACCGTGCCGGGGGGCATGTTGCCCAGGGGCAGGCTGTTGCCCACCCGGATGTCCGCCGACTCGCCCGATTGCACCGTCATCCCCACCCGCAGCCGCTGCGGCGCCAGGATGTAGCCCTTTTCGCCGTCGGCGTAGTGCAGAAGCGCAATATGGGCCGAGCGATTGGGGTCGTACTCGATATGGGCCACCTTGGCCGGCACGCCGTCCTTGCGCCGCTTGAAGTCAATACGCCGGTACAGCCGCTTGGCACCCCCGCCGCGGTGGCGCGAGGTCTTGCGGCCGTGCACATTGCGCCCGCCGGACTTCTTGAGCCCTTCGGTGAGTGACTTCTCGGGCTCCGAGCGAGTGATCTCGGCGAAGTCCGGATACATGACGAACCGCCGGCCGGGAGAGGTGGGCTTGGGCTTGCGGATTGGCATCAGTGCCTGCTTCGTCCGTTGTGGGCGATTTGTGCCGCTATGTGAAACAAGTCGCCCAAACCTCCGTGCTGTGCACGCATCACTCAGTCCCCTCCAGTCCTCGGAAGATCGGGATCGTCTGGCCAGGTCGTACCTGCACGACGGCCTTCTTCCACTGCCGCGAGCGGCCTGATGTCGGGCCGCGGCGCTTGGGCTTGCTCTTGACCGAGGCGGTGCGGACGTCGACGACGTTGACGTCGAACAGCTGCTCGATGGCCTGCCGGATCTCGGTCTTGTGGGCGTGGTCGTGCACCCGGAAGGTGTACTTGCCCGCTTCAGCCAGGGCGAAGGTCTTCTCAGAGATGACCGGGCGGATGATCACCTGGGTGGCCTCCATCAGGCGGCGGCCTCCTCTCGGGTGCGGCCGATCGCCCGGGCAACGAGCGCGGGCAGCGCCTCCTCCGAGATCAGCAGCGATGCGGCTCCGAGGATGTCGGCCACGCCGGCCTCTCCGACGGGCAGCGCGACCACCCGAGCCAGATTGCGAAACGACTTGCCGGCCGCGGCCTCTGCTTCGGTCATCAGCACGAGCGTAGGGGCTTTGCCGCCCCACTCCGCCAGCAGCTCCGCCGCCTGGCTGGTCGCGGGCTCCTCGAACGCGGCGGCGTCGAACACCGCCACCGAGTTGCGCCGCGCGTGGACCGACAGAGCACCCCGCAGCGCCGCCTGGCGCTCCTTGCGGTTGACCTTGAACGTGTAGCGCCGGGGAGTGGGACCAAACACCGTGCCGCCTCCCGTCCAGAGCGGTGAGCGCGACGAGCCGGCCCGAGCCCGGCCAGTGCCCTTCTGGCGCCACGGTTTGGCACCGCCGCCTGCGACTTGGCCGCGCGTCTTGGTAGAAGCCGTCCCGCGGCGGCGGGCGGCCTGCTCAGAACGGACCGTCTCGTGGATCAGGGCCATGTTGAAACGAGCGCCGAACGCGCCGGCGTCAAGATCGACCGTGCCGCCGCCGAGCTTGGGCGCCTTGAGGCCGCCCTGGCCCGTCGACCCTGCGCGCCGGGCGCTAGGCATCGGACCTCACCTCCACCGTCCCACCCCGGGCGCCCGGCACGGAGCCGCGGAGAAGCAGCAGATTCTGCTCCGGTATCACCTCGACCACCTCCAGACCTCGCTGGGTCACCCGGCTTCCGCCCATGCGGCCGGGGCCCCGCAGGCCCTTGAAGACGCGGGATGGCGTGGCCGAGGCTCCGATCGAACCGGGAGCACGGATGTTGTGCGAGCCGTGGGATTTGGGGCCGCTCTTGAAATTGTGGCGCTTGATCGTGCCCTGGAAACCCTTCCCCTTGGACGTGCCCGAGACCTTCACCCGATCGCCGGCCGAGAAAGCCTCGACCGTCACCCGCTGGCCCATGAGCAGCTCACCCACCTCGTTGCGGAATTCGCGCACCACCCGGTGGGCCGAGGTGTCGGCCTTCTTGAGATGGCCGAGCTCCGCTCGGGTCAGGGCCTTCTCCTGGCAGGGATCGAAGGCCAGCTGGACGGCCTCGTAGCCATCGCGCTCCACCGTTCGGATCCCGGTCACCGGACAGGGGCCAGCCTCCAGCACCGTGACGCGCTCCACCCGGCCGTCCTCGGCGAACCGCTGGGTCATACCGAGCTTCTTGGCCAGGATCGCGGTCATCTTCCATCCTTAGGACGCGAGGCGGACCTCGATGTCCACACCCGCGGGGAGATGGTCCAGACGCTGGAGCGAATCGACCGTCTTCGGAGTTGGCTGATGGATGTCGATCAGCCGCTTGTGGGTGCGGATCTCGAAGTGCTCGCGTGAGTCCTTGTCCTTGAAGGGCGAGCGGATCACGCAGTAGACGTTCTTCTCGGTGGGCAGGGGCACTGGGCCCGAGACCGTGGCGCCGGTGCGGGTGGCCGTATCTACGATCTCCTTGGCCGCGGTTTCGATGGCCGTGTGGTCGTAGGACTTGAGCCTTATCCGGATTTTGTTCTGCGCAATTGTTGCCATAGCAGCGAGGCGGGCCCCGGGCTCGGGGCCCGCTGCAAAGGGTCGTATCTCGACAAAAAGGCGGCGCGGCCGCGAGGGCAGCGCCGTCCGATAACTACTGGATGACCTCGGTCACGATCCCGGAGCCAACCGTGCGGCCACCCTCGCGGATCGCGAACCGCAGTCCCTGGTCCATGGCGATCGGCTGGATCAGCTCGATCTCCATCTGGACGTTGTCCCCAGGCATGACCATCTCCGTACCTTCCGGCAGGTGGGCCACACCAGTGACGTCGGTGGTGCGGAAGTAGAACTGAGGCCGGTAGCCCGAGAAGAACGGCGTGTGGCGGCCGCCTTCCTCCTTCTTGAGCACGTAGACCTCGGACTTGAACTTGGTGTGCGGCGTGATCGACTTGGGCTTGGCCAGCACCTGACCGCGCTCGATCTCCTCCCTTTTGATCCCGCGCAGCAGGCAGCCGACGTTGTCGCCAGCCCGCCCCTCGTCGAGGATCTTGCGGAACATCTCGACCCCGGTGACGACGGTGGACGAGGTGGCTTTGATGCCCACGATCTCGACGGTCTCGCTCGTCTTGATGATGCCCTGCTCGATTCGGCCGGTGGCCACGGTCCCGCGGCCGGTGATCGAGAAGACGTCCTCGACCGGCATCAGGAAGGGCTTGTCCAGGTCACGGACAGGCTCGGGGATATACGTGTCGAGCGTCTCAGCCAGCTCGAGGATCTTGGACTCCTGCTCCTCGTCGCCCTCGAGAGCCTTCAGGGCCGAACCGGTCACGACGGGGATGTCATCGCCCGGGAACTCGTACTCGGAGAGAAGGTCACGGACCTCGACCTCGACGAGCTCGAGGAGCTCAGGGTCGTCCACCATGTCGACCTTGTTGAGGAAGACGACGATGTAGGGGACGCCCACCTGGCGAGCCAGCAGGATGTGCTCCCGGGTCTGGGGCATCGGCCCATCGGCGGCCGAGACGACCAGGATCGCTCCGTCCATCTGGGCCGCGCCAGTGATCATGTTCTTCACATAGTCGGCGTGACCGGGGCAGTCCACGTGGGCGTAGTGCCGATTCGGCGTCTGGTATTCCACGTGTGACGTGGCGATGGTGATCCCGCGCGCCTTCTCTTCAGGAGCATTGTCGATCGACTCGAAAGACCGCACCTCGGTGCCGCCGTATTTCTCGTTGAGCACCTTCGTGATAGCTGCCGTCAGCGTGGTCTTGCCATGGTCGATGTGACCGATGGTTCCGACGTTGACGTGGGGCTTGTCGCGCTCGAACTTGGCCTTAGCCACTTTGGTGTTGCTCCTTCTTCTGTGGGTGTCGCTCGCCTGAAGGCGAACCTAGAGAATCTATCGGACTTGTAGTGGGACGGTCTGTCATGCGGGCTGTAGCTCGCCGACCACCTTCTCGGCAATGTTGGCGGGCACTTCGTCGTAGCGCTCGAACTGCATCGTGTACGTCGCCCGGCCCTGCGTGGTAGATCGTAGGTCGGTGGCGTAACCGAACATTTCGGCCAGCGGAACGTAGGCAGTGATGACCTGAGCGTTGCCCCGCTGCTCCATGCCGGCCACGTGGCCGCGGCGCCGGTTGAGGTCCCCGATCACATCACCCATGAAATCCTCCGGGGTGACCACCTCGACGGCGAACACGGGCTCGAGCAGGACGGGCTTGGCCTTCTGTGCGGCTGCCTTCAAAGCCAGGGAGCCGGCCACCTTGAAGGCCAGCTCGGACGAGTCGGTGTCGTGGTACTTGCCGTCGGTCAGCGTGACGCGGATGTCAACCATCGGGTAGCCGGCCCTGGGGCCGTTCTCGGTGGCCTCCTCGACGCCCTTCTCAACGGCGGGGATGAACTCAGTGGGGATGGCTCCGCCCTTGATTTTGTTGACGAAGTCGAATCCTTCGCCGGGAGCGGGCTCGAGGTCGATGTAGACGATCCCGTACTGCCCGGCGCCTCCTGTCTGGCGCACGAACCGGCCCTCGACTTTCTTGGCCTCGCCGCGGACGGTTTCCCGGTAGGAGACCTGGGGCCGGCCGACGTTGGCGTCCACCTTGTACTCGCGCAGCATCCGGTCGACCAGGACCTCGAGGTGGAGCTCGCCCATGCCGGCGATCTCGGTCTGCCCGGTCTCCTCGTTGGTTCGGACCTGGAACGTGGGGTCCTCCTCGGCCAGGCGGCCCAGGGCGGTCGACATCTTCTCCTGGTCGGCCTTGGTTTTGGGCTCGATGGCCACCTTGATGACGGGCTCGGGGAACTCGATCTTCTCCAGCCGGATCGGCCTGTCGGGCGCGGCCAGCGTGTCACCCGTGGATACCTGCTTGATCCCCACCGCGGCCGCGATGTCCCCGGCGTAGACCTGCTGAACCTCCTCGCGCTCGTTGGCGTGCATCATCAAGATGCGCCCGATCCGCTCCGTCCGCCCGGTGGTCACGTTGAGGATCCGCGACCCGGCCTCGAGCCGCCCGGAGTACACCCGGAAGTAGGTCAGCTTGCCCACGTAGGGATCGGCCATGATCTTGAAGGCCAATGCGGAGAACGGCTCGTCGTCCTCGGCCTTACGCAGGGCCGGGTGCTCATCGCCGTTGCTCGATCCCTTGGCTGGCTCCAGGCCGTCTACCGGACGCACGTCCATCGGGCTCGGGAGGTAGTCGATCACGGCATCCAGCAGCGGCTGGACGCCCTTGTTCTTGAAGCTCGATCCGCAAAGCACCGGCGTCAGCCGGATCTCCAGCGTGGCCTTCCGGATGGCTTGCTTGAGGCGCTCCGCCGAGATCTCCTGCTCCTCCAGGATCATCTCCAGCAGCCCGTCGTCGTAGTGGGAGACCTCCTCGAGCAGGTGCTCTCGCGCCGCCGCGGCCTCGTCGGCCAGCTCGGCCGGGATGTCGATCACATCCTGCTCCTTGCCCAGCTCGTCCTTGTAGATGATTGCCTTGTTCTGGACCAGATCGATGATCCCGCGGAAGTCCGCCTCGCTACCGATCGGCAGCTGGATGGGCACCGGGTGGGCGCCCAGGCGGTCCACCATCGTCTGCACGCCTCGCTCGAAGTCGGCGCCGATCCGGTCCATCTTGTTGATGTAGGCGATCCGGGGGACGTGGTACTTGTCGGCCTGACGCCAGACGGTCTCGGATTGGGGCTCTACGCCCGCCACCGAGTCGAACAGGGCAATGGCGCCGTCCAGAACTCGCAGCGAGCGCTCCACTTCGACGGTGAAGTCCACGTGCCCGGGGGTATCAATGATGTTGATGCGATGGCCCTTCCACTCCGCCGTAGTGGCCGCCGAGGTGATCGTGATGCCCCGCTCCTGCTCCTGGGCCATCCAGTCCATCACGGCCGCGCCCTCGTGAACCTCCCCCATCTTGTAGGTCCGTCCGGTGTAATAGAGGATGCGCTCGGTCGTCGTCGTCTTACCGGCGTCGATGTGGGCCATGATCCCGATGTTGCGAGTGTTTTCGAGGCTGAACTTGCGAGGCATGAAAGTGGAGTGTTGTGGAATTCCGGGCCGCTCGGCTGCGGACATGAAAAAGGGCCCAGCGGGCCCGTTCACGACGCGGCTGTCGGGACGGGACGGTTGTCTATGGAGCGGTGCTCTCCATTGCTTGCGTTGACCGTGCCCGGAAGCGAGCACACATGAACCCGCCCACCGGCACGAGAGACGAATATAGCAGAGGAGATGGGGCTTCCGGGCACGTTTCCGACCGCGCACGCGGGCCGCTGGGCGCCCGCTCCCAGGACAGGCTGGGCCCCCTGATTGTCTCCCCCTGGTCTGCCCGCGCCGGGGCTCGGCTGACCTTTCCTCGGGGTGTTAGGTGGGTGATTCTGCTGGGCGCGCTGGCGGGAGCCGCGGCGCTTGTCGCCGCCGAGTTCACGACGCTGTGCACAGTCCACGCGAACACCCATCTGGCCGTACCGGCTTGCGGCCGCGCCGGTTCGCACCATCACTACGCGATGATCCCCATCGCCCTCCTGGTCGTGCTGCTTGGCTTCGCCGCGCTGGGAGGCGGTGGGCGTTATGCGCTGGGCGCTATGGCCCTGGTGGCGGTGGTTGCGCTGCTGATCGGGCTCCTGCACGATCTGCCCGCGGCCCAGCAGCACAGGGTCGCGCTCCGCCTGGGCGGAAGATATTTCACCGCCTCCGACTCTCCCAGCACCGGGATGTACCTGGAGACGCTGGGAGCGGTCATCGTCCTGGTGACGGCTGGAATCGGCCTGCTGCTGGGGCAGCCGCAGGCGGCTGTGGAGGGCGCGCCGGAGCCCCCAGAGCCGTAGGCGGGGGGCTGTTAGCGGGCGCGGTGCGGTCGTCCACCGTGCGTGGATCGAAGGTACCCCTGGATCTAACGACGATTTGATCCGCAGAGACGGAAAATTGGTTCGCAAACTGACAATTGTCTTTTGGTGGTCCAGGGGGAGGCTGGTCGGAGCTACCCTCCCTGGTGCGAGGGTTGTCCACCGCAGCCCCCGGTCCCGTGTGGTGGGCGACCCTCGCTTTTTGCGTCCTCGCTCTGTTAGTCGTGGGCGGCCGTCGGTTTTCGTCCGCGGCGCCTCAACTACTTGTGCCGTCACAAAGCGCGAATTCCGAGCGGCGCCGAGTGACGCTACACCGCTATACGCGCACCGAACGCACCAAGCCCCGGCGCTCGCGGGAGCTTTGTTACGTCACACTCCGACGACCCGGGATCAGCCAGATCGTGGGCCTCCGGGCTCGTCCCCGCCTGCCGACGACCCCGGATCAGCTCGGGAGCTCCGGGGCGAACGGCCGCCCCGCCCGAGCCAGCCTCTACCAGCGATAGTGCGCGAAGGCCTTGTTGGCCTGCGCCATGCGGTAGATGTCGTCCTTGCGCTTGAAGGCTCCTCCCTGCTGCTGCTGGGCGTCGAGGAGCTCGTTGGCCAGGCGCTGAGACATCGATTTCTCGCGCCGGTTACGGGCGAACTGGACCAGCCAGCGCACGGCCAGCGTCCGAGCTCGGCGCTGGGGTACCTCGACCGGTACTTGATAGGTGGCGCCGCCCACGCGCCGGGAGCGCACCTCCAGCACGGGCGTCAGCGCCCTGATCCCGGCCTCGAGCTCCTCCACGGGATCGCGACCGGTGCGTTCGCCCAGGATGGCCAGCGCGTCGTAGACGATCTTTTCGGCCACCGACTTCTTGCCGTCCAGCATGACCTTGTTGACCACCTGCTGGACAAGTCTGTTGTGGTACAGCGGGTCGGCCGGGACGGGCCTGATCTGGGCAGCAGCCCGGCGCGGCATTAGCCGATCTCCGGACGATCTACCGGCAAGGAGCCAGTTCTCACTTGGCCTTCACGCCGTACTGCGACCGGGCCTTCTTGCGGTCGCCCACGCCGGCCGCATCGAGCGTTCCGCGAATGACCTTATAGCGGAAACCGGGAAGGTCCTTTACCCGGCCGCCCCGGACGAGCACCACCGAGTGCTCCTGGAGGTTGTGCCCCTCGCCGGGGATGTAGGCCCCGACCTCCATGCCGTTGGTGAGCCGGACACGGGCCACCTTGCGCAGCGCGGAGTTCGGCTTCTTGGGGGTGGTCGTGTACACGCGGGTGCACACCCCACGGCGTTGCGGCGCGGCCACGCGGCGCTTGCGGCCCTTCCCGGACTTGAGGCCGGGGGTGGCCAACTTCTTCTTGGGCGTAACGCGGCCCTTGCGGATCAGCTGACTGGTGGTAGGCATCGGAGGCGCAGCGTAGCAGGGGCCATTATTTCTCCCGTGCGTTGGCGCCGCCCCCGGTTCGCTCTGGTCCTGACCGCCGTAGTCGCGCTGGCGGCGCTGGCCGTCGTGCTGCTGGGAGGAGGTAGTCCCAAGGCCAGCCACAACGGAACCGGTCCGGTAAAGAGCCTGCCGAGCGGCCGCATGCACGCCTGCCTGACCACCCGGGCCCAGGCGCAGGCCATCCTGCGAGGAACCGTCAGCGCTACCGCCACGGCCACCGCTCCCTTGCGGGTCGTCCAGAAGGTCCGTGGATCCCGCTCGGTGGTCACCGTCACCCGCGCCGCGTCATTCACCGCCAGCGTGGGCGCCACACGGGTCGTGGGCGTCAAGCAAGTCTCGGTCGGCTCGGGTCACGCGTGCGCCACCGCTGCCAGCCTGCCCGCCGCCCGCGGCCTGGCCATTCGCCACGCCTACGCAATCGCCCTGGCCAACGCGCATAGGCAGGCCAGGGCCCGGGCGCGCCAGAGCCTGCACCGGCTGGAGACGCAGGTCTATCCGTCGCTGCTGGCCCAGGCGCAGTCAGCGGCACAGCAGCGATCTCGGGCGCAGGCCACGGCCGCGCGTCCGGCTCTGACCATCGTGGCCCACCGTCAGGCGGTCAGATTGGCCAACGGCGGGCGTCACTGACGGCCGGATGGAGCTGCCGGCTGGCTTCTCCCGCTCCCGTCCAGCCGGTGGTGCAACAGCCACGTCCTCCCCACCGGCTCGAAGCCCAGCTTGGCGTACAGCTGCTTGGGCCAGTCGTTGTCGTCGGCCACGATGAACGACAGGTCGTGATCCTCACAGGCCAGCGCGGCCGCGCGAGTCACCAGGGCTCGGGCGTACCCCCGGCCGCGAGCCTCGGGGATCACGTACACGTCCTCCACCTGGGCCACCGGGCCGTCGGAGAACACCAGCGTGATCCCCGCCAGCGCGCCGTCGGTATCGCGGACGCCCAGGCGGCGGGCCTGACGCGCCCGCCAGGTCAGTCGCTCGCTCTCCAGCAGCTGGCGCAGCTCGTCCTCGGTGAGGTTGAGCGTTCTGTCCTCGGCCTGCCAACGCCGCATCAGCGCCAGCGTCTCCTCCTCTTCGGGCTCGATGACGATCGAGGTGTCCGTCACCCGATCGGGGTCGCGCGCCAGCACCGAATGCAGCTCGACGTCCACCTGCCAGCCCGCGGGACGCAGCGCCTCAGCCAGGCGCAGACCGGTGGCTTCGTGATCGACGTAGAGCTGGTGAAAGCCCATGCCCGCCAGGTGCGTTCGGCAGAGCTGCGCGGCCCGATCGGGCGTGGTCTCGCGGGTTACGCGCACGTGGTTGAGCGCCCACACGGCGGGCAGGGACGGCGTGCGCACCGCCCAGCCCTCCTCAAGCTGGCGAACCTGCTCAGCTGAGAGCTCGACGGTCTGGCGCTGGAACTCCAGTACCCTGGCGAGACTCTGAGGTGCTGCACGGGGGGCTGGCACCAGGCCAGCCTAGCGTCCTCACCTGTGCACTTCTCGGTCGAATCCGTCTACGAGGCCCTCGCGCGG
This sequence comes from Solirubrobacteraceae bacterium, assembly GCA_051986255.1. Taxonomy (GTDB): domain Bacteria; phylum Actinomycetota; class Thermoleophilia; order Solirubrobacterales; family Solirubrobacteraceae; genus Palsa-465. Next base: position 15,109 of record JBPYDM010000146.1, read on the forward strand.
CGAGTGGTCGCCTTCAAGGCGGACGAGCCAAAGCATTGCCCCAGCCCGGTGCAGATGTGAGCGCCGCGGGTCGGGTCGCAGCTACCTCGGCCGTTCTGACCGGAGCAGCCGTCTGGTGCGGCCCGGCGGTGGCCGTCCACTGGCCGCCCATGGCGGACGCCCTCCGCGTACCCCTGACGCTTGATCTGGACGGCGTGGTTCTGACCTACGACGACGGGCCCCACCCCGAGGGCACGCCCGCGGTGCTTGACGCCCTCCGCCAGGCGCAGGCCAAAGCCATCTTCTTTCTGGTCGGCGAGCAGGTGCGGGCGTATCCCTCGCTGGCGCGAGAGATCGTGGCTGAGGGTCATGAGCCTGCCGTGCACGGCTACCGGCATCGCAACCAGATGCGCCTGACTCCCGGAGCGTTCGCCGCCGACCTGGACCGGGCGGTAGCGCTCATCGGAGAGACATGCGGGCGGACTCCGATCCGCTACCGGCCTCCCTACGGCGTGTTCACCCTCTCTGGCCTGACCAGGGTCCGCTCTCGGGCGTTGCAGCCCCTCTTGTGGTCCAAGTGGGGGCGGGACTGGCGCAGCGGGCAGACGCCGGCCGAGATCGCCTCCCGGGCTACCCGCGGGCTTTCGGCCGGTGATGTGATCCTTCTGCATGACGCCGACTGGTACAGCTCCCCCGGATGCCACCGCAGCACGGCCGCGGCCACTAAGCTGATCCTGGAGGAGGCGAGCCGACGGGGCCTGTCCACAGTAACGTCGTAGAAATCCGCCAGAACCGGCGCGCGACCGCGCACCGCTGGTCGCCCTGTCATGCTAATGACACGACCCGGCGGTTGATCGCCGGCGGGAGCTCGCCCCAAACCCCCCTTCACGCACGTCGCGCACATCATTGGGTATCCATCGCTCTGTGGTATCGACTAGCGAGGCATTGTCGGCTGCCGTCTCGGAGGTGACCGTCCGAGAGACGGATTTCGCTCAGGCGCTTGAGCACGCCCGCGAGCACCTTCTGGGGCTCCAGCACGAGGACGGCTGGTGGAAGGGAGAGCTCGAGACCAATGTGACCATGGATGCCGAGAACCTGCTGCTCAGGCAGTTTCTGGGGATCCGGGAGCCTGAGGCCACCGAGCGCGGCGCGCGGTGGATCCGCTCCCAGCAGCGTCCCGACGGCTCCTGGAGCAACTTCTGGGGAGGGCCCGGGGATCTGTCGACCACGACCGAGGCCTACGTGGCTCTGCGGCTGGCCGGAGATGCGCCGCAGGAGGAGCACATGCAGGCGGCCGGCGCGTTCATCCGCAGCGAGGGAGGCTTGGAGAAGGCTCGGGTGTTCACGCACGTCTGGCTGGCCCTCTTTGGGGCCTGGCCCTGGGAGCAGGTGCCAGTGCTCCCGCCTGAGCTCATGTTCCTGCCGCCTTGGGTGCCGCTGAACGTCTACGACTTCGCCTGCTGGGCACGACAGACGGTGGTGGCCTTGTCCGTGGTCATGTCGCAGCGCCCGGTCCGCCCCCTGCCCTTCGGAGTGGAGGAGCTGCGCGTCGGCGAGCCCTCGACGCAGGCACCGGGCTCCTCACGGGCCGCACAGGCGCTCCTGGCGCTCGATCGCCTCCTCCATGCCTATGAGCGCCGCCCGCTGGTTCGCCTACGCGAGTTGGCGCTGAGCCGAGCGGAGCGCTGGATCGTGGACCGGCAGGAGGCGGACGGGTGCTGGGGCGGGATCCAGCCCCCGTGGGTGTACTCGATCATGGCGCTTCACCTACGGGGATACGAGCTTGACCACCCGGTGATCCGGCGAGCCCTCGAAGGGCTTGAGAGCTTCACCATCCACGAGGGCGCGGTCAGCCGGCTCGAGGCCTGCCAGTCGCCGGTCTGGGACACCGCTCTCGCGGTCGTCGCGCTGACCGACTCGGGGCTCCAGGACAGCCATCCCGCGCTGGTCAAGGCGGCCGACTGGCTCATGGGCGAGGAGGTGGTGGCCCGCGGCGACTGGGCCGTTCGGCGCCCCGGGCTCCCCCCGGGTGGCTGGGCCTTCGAATTCGAGAACGTCAACTACCCAGACGTCGACGATACCGCCGAGGTGGTGCTGGCCTTACTCGCGGTCGATCACCCCGACCCGGCCCGGCTGCGCGCCGCCGTTGATCGAGCCACTCTCTGGATGGAGGGCATGCAGAGCTCGGACGGTGGCTGGGCGGCCTTTGATGCCGACAACTGCCAGGCGCTGATCCGCGACCACCCATTCTGTGACTTTGGCGAGGTGATCGATCCTCCCTCGGCCGATGTGACCGCCCACACGCTTGAGATGCTGGCGGCGCTGGGTTGCTCGGCGCAACCGGCGGCACAGCGGGGGCTGGAGTGGTTGCTCCGGGCCCAGGAGCGGGACGGGTCGTGGTACGGGCGCTGGGGGGTCAACCACGCCTACGGCACCGGGGCGGCCGTCCCGGCGCTGGTCGCGGCCGGCCTGGATCCAGGATCGCCGGCCATCCGCCGGGCGGTGCGCTGGCTCGAGCGCCACCAGAACGAGGACGGTGGGTGGGGGGAGGACCCCCGCTCCTACGACGATCCCGAGTGGATCGGGCGGGGCGAGAGCACCGCCTCCCAGACCGCCTGGGCCCTGCTGGCGCTGCATGCCGCTGGCGAGCGCTCGCTGACCGTCCAGCGAGGGCTGCACTGGCTGGTGGATACGCAGCGGCCCGACGGGACCTGGGACGAACCCCAGTTCACCGGCACGGGGTTCCCCTCGGACTTCTACATCAACTACCACCTGTACCGGCTCGTGTTCCCGATCATGGCCCTGGGACGGTTCGTGCGATGAGCGCCACCGCCCGAGACGTCGATGGAGCGTCGCCGCCGAGTCGCGCCGCCTCAGCTCCGTCCTACACGACCATCATGGACCAGGCCCGGGAGGAGAACTTCCCGGTGGCCAGCCGGCTTCTCCCCGCCCGGCAGCGCCGTCAGCTCCTGGCCATCTACGGCGTGGCTCGCCTGATCGACGACGTGGGCGATGAAGCTACGGGCGATCGGGGTGAACTGCTGGACTGGCTGGACGCTGAGCTTGACCGAGTTGCCGCCGGCACGCAGCCTGAGCATCCCGCCATGCGCTCGCTGGCCGCCGCCTGGCGGGGCACCACACTGCCACTCGCGCCCTTCCGCGCACTGGTAGAGGCCAACCGCCAGGACCAGGAGGTGTCGAGGTACGACACGTTCGAGCAGCTCCTCGACTACTGCCGCCTGTCGGCCGCTCCGGTCGGGGAGCTGGTGCTGAATGTGTTTGCCGCCGCCACCGCTGACAGACTCGAGCTGTCAGAGCGGGTATGCGCCGGACTTCAGGTGGTCGAGCACATTCAGGATGTGGCCGAGGATTACGGACGCAAGCGGATTTACATGCCCCGCGCAGACCTGGAGCGCTTCGGCTGCTCGGAGACTGACCTGACCGGCCCGACGGCTACCCCTGCCGTGAGATTGCTCCTGGCCTTCGAATCAGCGCGGGCCCGGGAGTTGCTGGCCGCAGGAGGGCCGCTGGCCCGTTCGCTGCCCGTGCGACCCCGAGTGGCCGTGGCCTGTTTCGTGGCCGGCGGCCGCGCGGCGCTGGACGCGCTCGCCCAGGCGTCCTACGATGTCCTGGGAGCCTCGCCGTCGCGTCGCTCGCGTCGAGACTTCGCCCGGGGCTTCGCCAGGGCGACGCTGGGACGATGAGGCTCGCGGCCTACCGCATAACGGTGGAGCGGACGATCAGGCTTGTCGCGGACAGGAGGATGGTGCTGCGCCGATGAGGAGGATGCCGGCGATCGAGGTTGAGCAGGCCTACGGGCGGTGTGAGCAGATCACCCGCCACGAGGCGGCCAACTTCTTCTACGGGATCCGTCTGCTGCCGCGGTCCAAGCGTCACGCTATGAGCGCGGTGTACGCCTTCGCCCGGCGGGTGGACGACATCGGCGACGAGGAGCTTGACCGAGTCCGGCAGCTGGAGGCGTTGGCCACCGAGCGCCGGGTGCTGGCCGACCTGGCCGCGGGCGGGGCGGGTGACCCGGCCGATCCCGTGTCGGTGGCGCTGGCTCACGCGGTCGCGCTCTACGACTTACCCGTGGAGGCCCTGGAGAGCCTGATCGAGGGAGTCGAGCTGGACGTCCTGGGAACGCGCTATGAGAGCTTCGACGAGCTGCTCGCCTACTGCCGCCATGTGGCCGGCTCCATCGGCCGGCTGTGCCTGGCCATCTTCCGTGGGCCCTCCGGAACCCGCGGGCCGGCGGCGCTGCCCGCCTCGAACGGCGCCGCCGGGGCGATGGAGCTGGCCGACGACCTGGGCGTGGCCATGCAGCTCACGAATATCCTCCGAGACGTGCACGAAGACCGCGAGCGCGGCCGGGTGTACCTCCCCGGTGAGGATCTCCGCCGCTTCGGCGCCGCCACGCTGGACGAGCTGTCCCCCGAGCAGGCGGGGCGGCTGATCCGCTTTGAGGCCGGCCGGGCCGCCACCTGGTTTGACCGGGGACTGGCGCTGGTGGACCACCTGGATCGCCGGAGCGCGTCGTGTGTCCTGGCCATGACCGGGATCTACCGCTGCATCCTTGAGCGGATCACGCTCGAGCCCACGGCCGTGCTCGAGCGCCGAGTCTCGCTTCCGGCCTGGGAGAAGGCATGGGTGGCGGCCCGCAGCCTGTCCGGGCGCCAGGTCCGGGGAGGCTATGGATGACCGATCGCAGCGTGATCGTCATCGGTGGCGGGCTGAGCGGCATCTCGGCCAGCCTCCAGTGTGCGCGGGCGGGAGCGGCCGTGACCCTGCTCGAGAGCCGAGGGCGCCTGGGCGGCGCCGCCTACTCTTTCACGCGCGACGGCATCTCGGCCGACAACGGCCAGCACGTCTTCCTGCGCTGCTGCACCGAGTATCGGCGGCTGCTGGACGACCTAGGGGCCGACGGCTGCGTGACCCTCCAGTCCCGGCTGGCGATTCCTGTGCTGGCGCCGGGTGGGCGCCGGGCGAACCTGCGCCGGTCCCGCCTGCCCGCGCCGCTGCACCTGGTCGGCGCGCTGGCCCGCTACGGGCTCCTGTCGGTGTCCGAGCGCGGGCATGTGGCTCTGGCCATGGCGGCGCTCCGGCGTGTGAACCCCGATGATCCGGCTGCTGATGCCATCTCGTTCGGCGCCTGGCTGGCCGAGCACGGTCAGAGTCCCGCCGCGATCGAGGCGATCTGGGACCTCATCGCCCGTCCCACGCTCAACCTGGCCCCAGCTGACGCGTCCCTGGCCCAGGCGGCTCAGGTGTTCCGGGTGGGGCTGCTCGAGGACTCGACGGCGGCGGATATCGGCTACGCCCGTGTCCCGCTCTCGGAGATCCACGACCGGGCCGCCAGGGACGGTCTGCGGAGAGTCGGAGTGGACGTGCAGCTCCGGCGCGGTGTGACCAGTGTCACCCCCGAGCCCGACGGGTTCAGGGTGGAGGCAGGCGGAGCGCCCACGCTCAGGTCCCAGGCGGTGATCATGGCCGTTCAGGCCGACCGGCTGGCCCGTCTGCTGCCGCCTGATGCCGTCCCGTCCGTGGACCGGCTGTACGAACTGGGTAGTTCTCCAATCATCAACCTGCATGTGCTGTTTGACCGCCGGGTGACCGACCTGCCGTTCGCCGCCGGGGTGCACACGCCTGTGCAGTGGTTCTTTGACCGGACGGGAAGCGGTGGCGTGGCGAGCGGGCAGTACCTGGCCATCTCCCTATCTGCCGCCGACGCTGATCTCCCGATGACAGCGGAGGAGCTCCGGGGCCGCTACCTGGTGGCGCTGCGCGAGCTGCTGCCGGCCTCACGCCAGGCCAGCGTCGTGAAGTTCTTCGTCACGAGGGAGCATGCGGCCACCTTCCGAGCTGCCCCCGGAGCCAGGGCTCTGCGGCCGGGCACCCGGACACAGATCGACGGGCTGGCGCTGGCCGGCGCGTTCACCGACACCGGCTGGCCGGCCACCATGGAGGGAGCCGTACGCAGTGGCTTGGCCGCCGCCCGACAGGTACTCACCTTCCTGGAGGAGCCGTCCAGGCGGAGGGCCGCCCGCTCCGCCGAGCTGGCCGGGAGCGTCTCATGAGCTCGCCTGAGCTGCTCGTCCTGGCGCCACTGACGGTCGAGGCCTCGGCGGTGAGAGGTGGGGCCCCCTGGGCAGACGTGCACCGGACCGGGATGGGACCGCGCCGGTCGGCCCGATCGGCCGAGCTGGCCCGCAAGGCGCCCGGCTGCGCCGTGATGATCGCCGGGTTCTGCGGGGCGGTGGACCCGGAGCTCGAGCCCGGGGACATCGTGCTGCCCACGGAACTGCGTGGCCCGACGGGAACGACCGTGTGCGACGACACGACGATCCTGGCCGGAATGCTCCGCCGAGCCGGGTTCCGCGTTCGCCAGGGTCCGGTGGCCTCCACCAAGCGGCTCGTGCTGGGCTCCCGGCGACAGGCGCTGGCCCACTCGGGCGCCCTGGCCGTAGACATGGAGTCGGCCTGGCTGGCCTCGGCCGTTGGGGGACAGCCCTTGGTCACGCTGCGCGTGGTCATGGACACCTCGCGACACGAGCTCTACCGACCGGTACGCACGCTGGCGGCGGCGGTCACCGCTTATCGGACGCTGCGCCGCGCCTGCCGGCTGATCGAGCGATGGGCGGCCGCGCTCAGCCCTCGGGACGTACTGCTCGCCTCGCCCCGGGCTTCCTGCGCCGGGGTGGACCGAGCCGTTGAAATCGTCGATCGGGCCCTTGACGAGCGAGGTGCCCCGATCTACGTCCGCAAGCAGATCGTCCACAACAGCCACGTCGTGGCCGAGCTCGAGGAGCGGGGAGCGGTGTTCGTGGAGGAGCTGGGTGAGGTGCCGCGCGGGGCCACGGTGATCTTCTCCGCCCATGGGGTCTCCCCGGCGGTGCGCCGGGAGGCCGCCGAGCGGGGCCTGGACGTGATCGACGCGACCTGCCCGCTGGTGGCCAAAGTGCACGCCGAGGCCCGGCGGTTCGCCCAGAACGGGTTCGACATTGTGCTCGTGGGGCACGAAGGCCACGAGGAGGTCGACGGGACGCTAGGCGAGGCTCCGAACCGGACCCACGTGATCTCGAGCGCCGAGGAGATCGAGCAGCGCGAGCTCGAGGATCCCGAGCGCGTGGCCTACCTCACCCAGACCACACTGGCCGTGGACGACACGGCGGGAGTGGTGGACGCGCTCCGCGATCGCTATCCCACGCTGGCCGGCCCGGCCTCGAGCGATATCTGCTACGCCACGCAGAACCGCCAGGACGCGGTGCGGGCCCTGGCCGCCGAGTGCGATCTCGTGCTGGTGGGGGGGTCGGGCAACTCGTCCAACTCCCGGCGCCTGGTCGAGGTCTCGGAGCGGGCCGGGTGCCCGGCGGCGCTGGTCGAGAACGGCGGCGACATCGCGCCGGAGCGTCTCCATGGGGTGGGACGTGTGGGACTGACGGCCGGCGCCTCCGCCCCCGAGGAGCTGGTCGAGGAAGTTATCCGGGCGCTGGAGGGGCTGGGTCCGGTCATGGTCTCAGAGCGGAGCGTGGCCCGAGAGGAGATCCACTTCAAGCTTCCACCCGAAGTACGCTCTCGGAGGTAGATATGCCAGTACCGATGCGACAGTCACTGCGGATGGCCGGCTACCTGATGGGCCAGAAGCTGCGCCGGCGCGAGAAGTTCCCGCTGCTGGTGGAGCTCGAGCCGCTCTTTCAGTGCAACCTGGCCTGCGCGGGGTGCGGAAAGATCCAGCACCCCGAGCACGTGCTCCGGCGGCGGATGCCGGTGGAGCAGGCGGTGGGGGCGATCGAGGAGTCCGGCGCCCCGATGGTCTCGATCGCCGGCGGTGAGCCGCTCATCCACCCCGAGATCGACGAGATCGTCCGTCAGCTGGTCGGCCGCAAGCGGTTCGTCTACCTGTGCACCAACGCGCTGCTCATGGAGCGCAAGCTGGACAAGTTCAAGCCCTCGCCGTACTTCGCGTGGGCGGTGCACATGGACGGTCTGCAGGAGCGCCACGACGAGTCGGTGTGCCGCGAGGGCGTGTTCGACAAGGCCGTGGCCGCAATCAGGGCCGCCCAGGCCAGTGGCTTCCGGGTCACCACCAACACCACCTTCTTCACCCACGACTCCCCGAAGGACGTGCGGCGAGTGCTGGATTTCCTCAACGACGAGCTCCAGGTGGACCAGATGATGATCTCGCCCGCCTACGCGTACGAGAAGGCGCCCGATCAGGAGCACTTCCTGGGCGTGCGTCAGACGCATGAGCTGTTCCGGGCCGCCTTCGCCGACGGGCGGCGCAAGCGGTGGCGGCTGAACCACTCCCCTCTGTTCCTGGACTTCCTGGAGGGGAAGGTGGACTACCAGTGCACCCCCTGGGGAATTCCCAGCTACTCACTGTTTGGCTGGCAGCGTCCGTGCTACCTGATGGCCGACGGCTATGCCCAGACCTACAAGGAGCTCCTCGAGACCACCGACTGGGACAAGTACGGCCGTGGCCGCGATCCCCGGTGCGAGAACTGCATGGCCCACTGCGGGTATGAGCCCACTGCGGTGATGGCCTCAACCCGGTCGGTCAAACAGTCGCTCCGGGCACTAATCAACAGCTAGTTCGGGCGCCCGCGGGCGAGGGGCCCTCCGCCGAGCGACGCAGACGGCCGTGAGCATCCCAACCGCCCCAGGCGCGGCGGCGTGCCCCGACGTTGACCGCTCCCTGGGCGGTGAACGTCCCAATGTCCCCTAGAACGGGAGGGATTGGGACGTTTCCGGCGCGCGCGGGCCGGTGACCACCTAGCGCGCGGTCAGGCTGCGGCGGCCCAGTTCGAGTCCCAGGCTGGCGTAGCGGCGAAACAACCCCGCTTCAACCTCCTCGAGCACGCTCTCCAGGGCGGAGACGAAGCGGCGCAGATCGCCCTCTTCGATGACCAGCGGAGCCAGTACCTTCACCACGTTCATATGGTGTCCGGCCACCTGGGTGAGGATCCGGTGCTGACGGAACAGGGGCACGATGACCATCTGGGCGAACAGCCCGGGCTGGCGGCGCTCGACGGCGTCCCACACCCGGCGGGCGGTCCGGCCGGCCGGTGGCCCGAGCTCTATCGCCCACATCAGCCCCCGGCCCCGGACCTCGCGGACCACCTCGAACCGCTCGACGAGCGGAAGCGTCAGGTCCATGAGCAGCCCGCCCAGTTGCCGAGCCCGATCCACCAGGTGCTCGTCGTCCAGAACCTTGAGCGTGGCCAGCCCAGCGGCCGCGGCCAGGTCACCGCCTCCGAACGTGGAGCCATGGACCACGCTGCGCTCCATTGAGTCAAACGTGGCCCGGAAGGCCGGGCGAGACGCAAGCACCGCCCCCACCGGGACGTAGCCCCCGGACAGGGCCTTGGAGAGCGTCACCAGGTCTGGCTCCACACCCCAATGCTCGAGGGCCAGGAATTTCCCGGTCCGCCCGAGCCCGGTCTGGACCTCGTCCACGATCAGCAGGGTCCCATGCTGCCGGCACAGCTCCTGGGCGGCCTGGAGGTATCCCTCCGGGGCGAGATAGACGCCCTTGCCCTGGATCGGCTCGACGGCAAACGCGGCCACGTCGCCCTGCCGGAGCTCGCGCGCCAGCGCATCCAGGTCCCCGAAGGGAACGCTGGCGCCGGGGAGCAGCGGCCCGAAGCGCTCGCGGAACTCGTCGCTGCCGTTGACCGACAGCGCCCCCAGAGTGAGTCCGTGAAAGCCGCGCTCGCAGAAGAGCAGCCGCGGCCGGCGCGTGGCCGCCCGAGCCAGTTTGATCGCGCCCTCGACCGACTCGGTGCCCGAACTGGTGAGAAGGACGGCCTGTAGCGACGCGGGGGCACGGGCGATCAGCTCCTCCCCGAGCATGCCCGCCAGGGCTGACACGCCCAGCTGGGGAAGGCTGGCGGTGTCGAGGTCGAGCACGGACTGGAGCTGGGCCTTGACCGTGGGATGGTTTCGCCCCAGCGAGAAGACGCCGTAGCCCGAGAGGAGATCCAGGTACTCGTCACCGTTTCGATCGATTAAGTGCGCGCCCCGGCCCCGGACCCAATCCCGATCGAACCCCAGCGTCTGAAGAACGCGCCCCAGCTGCGGGTTCAGATAGCGCTGGTTCAGCGCCATCGCCTCCGGCCCTCGGAGCGCGAGCAGATCGGCTAGGTCGAGGTTTCCACGCCCGTCATCCACCCTTCACATCCTGTCAGGAGCGCCCAGCCAAGGGCTCTCTAGCCCAGCGCGTCATCCACGGCGGCCAGAGGAACCCCGACGGCCTCAGCCACCGGGGCGTAGGTGACCTGACCGCCCGCCACGTTGACCCCCAGCTTCAGCCCAGGGTTCTCGTCTATGGCCGCCTTGACCCCGGAGGAGGCCAGGTGGACCACGTAGGGCATGGTGGCGTTGGTCAGGGCGTACGTGGAGGTGATGGGTACCGCGCCCGGCATGTTGCTCACGCAGTAGTGGGTGATCCCGTCCACCTGGTAGGTGGGGTTGGAGTGGGTGGTCGGTCGGGAGGTCTCGAAGCACCCACCCTGGTCGATCGACACGTCGACCAACACGGCGTTTCGTTTCATCAGGGATAGCTGGGGCCGGGTTATCACCCGGGGCGCCAGGGCCCCGTGCAGCAGCACCGCACCGATCACCAGGTCGACGTCGGGGAGGCGCTCCTCCACCGATAGCGTGGAGGAGAAGCACGTGTCGGCCCGGCCACCGAAGGCCACGTCGAGCTCGCGCAGTCGGTCGATGTTGCGGTCATACACGTACACCGTGGCCTCCATCCCGATGGCGATGAAGGCGGCGTTCATGCCCACCACCCCGCCGCCGATGATCATCACCTCGGCCGCGGCCACGCCGGGCACTCCTCCCAGGAGGATCCCCCGTCCGCCCAGCGGCTTCTCGAGCATGAACGCTCCGGCCTGGGTGGCGATCTTGCCCGCCACCTCGGACATGGGGGCCAGCAGCGGCAGGCGGCCCTGATGGTCCTCAACCGTCTCGTAGGCGATGCAGATGGCGCCCGACTCCATCAGCCCCCGTGTCAGCTCGGCGTCAGCGGCCAGGTGGAGGAAGGTGAACAGGATGTGGCGCGGCTCGAGCAGCCCGATCTCCTCGGGCTGGGGCTCCTTGACCTTGACGATCAGCTCCGCGGTGCCGAAGAGCTCGGCCGCGTCGGGCACGATCCGGGCCCCCTGCGAGACGTAACCCCCGTCATCGATGGCCGATCCCTCGCCCGCTTCGCGCTGGATGAACACCTCGTGCCCGGCGTCGACCAGCTCGCGAACCCCCGCCGGGGTCAGAGCCACCCGGTACTCGTCCGACTTGACCTCCGCGGGCACTCCGACCCTCATGCGCCCCACCCTAATCCTGCCACCCCGACCCTCATGGGCACTTAGCCCCGCCGCTCGACGTATCCCTGGATGTGATGGTCGCCGTGGACCCGCATCCGCTCGCCGGCCTCGGTCAGGATCGGCCGCAGGATCCCTTCGATCTCCTCGAACTGCTCCGGACCCGCGATCAGCGGTGGCGAGAGCTGGATCACAGGATCCCCGCGGTCATCGGCCCGGCAGATCAACCCACGGCGGTAGAGCTCGGTGGACAGGAATCCGCGCAGCAGCGTCTCTGACTCCTCGTCGGAGAACGACTCCTTGGTGTCGCGATCCTTGACCAGCTCGATGGCGTGGAAGTAGCCGGCTCCGCGCACGTCGCCGACGATCGGGAGGTCGCATAGCGAGTCGAGCATCGCCCTGAAGTCGGACTCGTGCGCCCTTACGTTGTCCAGCACGCCCTCGCTCTCCATGGCGTCCAGGTTGGCCAGTGCCACCGCGGCGCAGACCGGGTGACCGCCGAACGTGAAGCCGTGGGTGAAGCTGTGGGTCCCGCTCATGAACGGCTCGGCCACCCGATCGGAGACGATCACCGCGCCCATAGGCGCATAGGCACTGGTCAGGCCCTTGGCCGTGGTGATGATGTCCGGCCGGTAGTCGTAGCGGAGCGAGCCAAACCATTCGCCGAGCCGTCCCCAGGCGCAGATCACCTCGTCGGAGACGAGCAGGACGTCGTACTCATCGCAGATCTCCCTGACCCGCTGGAAATAGCCGGGCGGCGGGGTGAAGCAGCCGCCGGCGTTCTGAACCGGCTCCAGGATGACCGCGGCCACCGTGTCGGGACCCTCGAACTCGATCCGCTCGCCGATCGTCTCCACCAACTGGTCCACTGGCATCCCATCCGGGAGTCGATAGGTGTTGGTGTTGGGGACGTGGACTCCGCCCGGGGTCAGCGGCTCGAAAGGCTGGCGGAGATCGGTGATCCCGGTGGCCGAGAGCGCTCCCAGCGATGTGCCGTGATAGGCGATCTCACGGGCAACGACCTTGGTCTTCGTCGGCTTGCCCCGGAGCTTGAAGTACTGCCGGGCCAGCTTGAGGGCAGACTCCACGGCCTCGCTCCCGCCGCTGGTGAAGAACACGCGGTTGAGGTCGCCCGGGGCCAGCGAGGCCACCCGGGCGGCCAGCTCGATGGCCGGCGGGTGGGCGTAGGACCAGTTGGTGAAGAAGCCGAGCTCGCGGGCCTGGTCGGCGCCCGCCTGAGCAATGTCGGCCCGTCCGTGGCCGATGTTCACGCAGAACAGGGCTGACAGACCGTCCAGGTAGCGGTTGCCGTGCTCGTCGTAGACGTAACAGCCCTCTCCTCGGACGATGATCGGTATCTCCTCACCGGCGCCATAGGCTCCCATCCGGGTGAAGTGCATCCACAGGTGCTCGCGGGCCGTCTGCTGCAGGGTCGACTGCCCCGCCTGAACTGCATGCTCGGTACTGGCCATTGGACTCCTCTCTTCTACGTCGCCTTTCCGGGCGCTCGCGGCGGCCTGACCGAGGCGCCGCACTGACAACCCTAGCGCTGGGGCGCAGCCAGGACTGGTGGTGCCTACATCTAGGCCGGCGCGGCGGCGGCCAGCGGAACCCGGCCGCCCATGGTCCGGACGGGCGCGGGCATCAGCCAGGCGGCCAGTAACACGAGCACGAAGGCCAGGCACTCGATGGTCAGCAGGGCTGGGTTCCCCGACAGGGGCTCACCGAACACGATGATCCCTCCGATGATTCCCGCCACGTTGGCCGCGGTGCCCGTGACGGCGATCACCGGCACGGCCTGTCCGTCCTGGAGGCCCTTGGCCGAGGCGTAGAAGGCGGCCACGGACGCGATCAGACAGACGGCCGTCCAGGGCGAGAGGATCCCCAGCACGCCCCCCGAGGTGATCAAGCCCGAGATGGCCTTGATGGCCACGTCGGAGACCCCGAACAGGATCCCTGCCGCGGCTCCCAGCATGAAGCCGTGATGGTGACGAGGCGCGCCGATTCTCGGCCCCATGATGAGCAGCGTCCCGCCGGCGATCAGCCCGGCCTCGAAGCCGATCATGGCGGGCAGCGAGAAGCGCGAGTCGGCGCCGTGCGTGGCCGGGAGGGTCACACCCAGCGCGACCAGGCCCAGCGCGGTAAGGCCCAGGCCCATCCACTGGCGTCGGCCAATGCGCAAGCCGAACAGGCGCTCGGCCATCACCGCCAGGAGCACCACGCCTCCGGCCAGAACGGACTGGACGATCGACAGTGGCGCGAACGCCATCGCGGCCACGTGGAAGATCCAGGCGCCGGTAGCGATCACCATGCCGATGGCGAACAGCGGGGAGGCGAACAGCGAGCGGGCGGTGCGGATGGGACGCCGGATGTCCACGGCGGGGGCGGCACAGGCGCCCCGGTGCTTGTACAGAAAGCCGATGTTCGTGGCCAGCGCGCACAGCGCCGCCAGGAATATTCCGAAGAACAGAGTCATACGTGTGGGCCGGGAATGCCGAGCAGCCGATTGGGCGCTGCCTCCCGCTATCAGTCGGTCGCCAGCAGCCGGTCTGAATTCGCAGGCGGGAAGTACAGCAGATCTACGACCAGGTCGCGGCGCTTACCTCCTGCATCGCTCTCTAGTGTGGTGTGCTTCTGTAAGGAACACGTATGTCCTGGGATAGAGCCTTCCGATGAATCGACCGCTGCTGCTGATCGACGTAGATGGGGTCATCTCGCTATTCGGCTTTGACCCGGAGCGACCTCCTGACGGCAAGTTTCAGATCGTCGACGGCATCGCCCACTTCCTCTCCGGGGTGGCCGGCCGCCACCTCCAGCGGCTCAGCCAGTGCTTCGAGCCCACCTGGTGCACGGGATGGGAGGAGAAGGCCAACGATTACCTCCCCCACGCTCTGGGCCTGTCCGGACCCTGGCCGTATCTAAGCTTCGACGGCCCGGCGAGCTGGGGCAGTTGCCACTGGAAGCTGGCGGCCATCGACGATTATGCGGGCCGGGAGCGGCCGCTGGCCTGGATCGACGACAACCACGACGAGCGTACGCGGGACTGGGCCCACGAGCGCCCCGCCCCGACCCTCCTCATCCACACCGATCCGGCCACCGGCCTGACCGAGCAGCAGGTGGTGGCACTGCTCGAGTGGGCTCAGGAACTGGCGGCGACCGAGAACACCGGCGGTAACCGCGAGGCCACGGTGAACCATGAGTCCCCGGCGTCGGCGGACCCGAACACCTCTCCAGACGTGGCCCCGAAATACAGTTCGAGCTCCGCGCCCTCTCCAGCCCCGTCAAAGGCCTGGCGCAGAACGGTCAGGTAGGCGTCGCGCGCGGGCAATCCGTCTCCCTTGGCGCTCCAGCTCGAGCCGGCGTCCCGTGTCTCGTACACGCGCACTCGCCCCTCCGGTGTCACCCGGTCCATGTCGGCCACCAGCGGGATTACAAACGCGCTGTCCGGATCCCCCGGGTCCACCATGAGCGGGAAGCCGAAGTCCGAGGGCAGGCCGTCCCCGATGTTCGTCCAGCTCTCTCCGGCATCGTCCGAGCGGTACACGCCGCCGTGGAACTGCATGAACAGGCGCTCGGGCCGGGCGGGGGAACGCTCGACGTGGTGCACGCAGCGGCCGGCGTTCTCGTCCCGGAGCGTCTCCTCAGGCAGGTAACCCGGATCCAGGCCGTGATTGCCCCGCCTCCAGGAGCGGCCGCCGTCCTCGGTTAGCCACATGCCCGCGGCCGAGATGGCCACGGCCAGCCGGTCGGGATCCTCGGGCCAGGTGGCAATCGAGTGCAGGCACAGGCCGCCGCCACCGGGCTGCCACTGGCTGCGTGACGGCTGGGACCACAGCCCCTCGTTCACCGACCACGTGACACCACCGTCGAAGCTCTCGAAGAGCACGCCCGGGTCTCCGCCGGCGTACACCACGCCGTCGGCCTCGCCTGGGGCGATAACCCAGATGCGCTCCAGCGCCTGGTCTCCGCCCTCGGGGAGGGCCACGCCATCGGCCTGCTGCCATTCGTCGGCCGGGTCATCCGTGTTGAAGATCTTCGGACCGTAGAAGGGCGAGGTGGTGGTGGCCAGGAGGCGTCCGGAGCGCCGATCGCGCATCGCGTAGTCCACCGGCTCGCCGGCAAACGCCCGGGCCGTGATCTCAAATGGCCGCCCGGGCTCCCCGTTGAGCACGAACAGCCCCTTCTTGGTTCCCACGAGCAGCTCAGTCAATGCTCATCCTCCTGTGATCGCCGGCAGTACCTCGACGCGGTCCCCGGGCTCGACGGTCGTGTCCTCGGCGCCTCGGTCTCCGTTTACGTAGACGTTGATGTGACGGCGGATGTGCCCCCGCTCGTCGAGGATCCAGCCTGCCAGGGCGGGATAGCGAAGCTCCAGCGCACGGAGCAGCTCCAGGACCGAAGCCCCCGTCAGCTCGTGCTCGGACGAGCCACCTGCCAGCTTGCGCAGCGGCCCGCGGACCGAAACGACGGACATGGCGGGAATCCTAGGGTTTGTCCGCATCTGTTCGGTTAGACGACCGCGGGCTCCGAAACTCATCGGCGCTATTTGAATGAGCCGTGGCGGCCCGCGCCCTCTCGGAAGCGCTCGATGCCTCCCTGGACCTCGCTCAGCGAGCGCACACCGTGCTGAAACTCCCTGCCCAGCGCCTCCTCCTCGGTGCGCCCCCACTGCTCGAGCAGCGATGCCCGGTCCTCGCGCAGGCAGAGCTGGGGAAAGCGGGCCAGCTCGGCGGCCAGAGCCTCGGCGGCGGCCCGGCTCTGACCCTCGGGGACGACCCGGTTGACCAGCCCCATGGCGAGCGCCTCGTGCGCGCCCACCGGCCGGCCCGTGAGGATCATGTCCATGGCTCGGCTCTGGCCGATCAGCCGGGGCAGGCGGACGGTCCCCCCGTCGATCAGCGGCACGCCCCAGCGCCGGCAGAACACGCCGAAGATGGCCTCCTCCTCGGCCACACGGAGGTCGCACCACAGCGCCAGCTCGAGCCCCCCGGCCACCGCGTGCCCCGCCACAGCCGCGATCACCGGCTTTGACAGCCGGATGCGGGTGGGGCCCATCGGCCCGTCGCCGTCGGGCGCCACCCGGTTGCCCTCCTCCGTCCCCGCCGACTTAAGGTCCGCTCCGGCGCAGAAGGTGCCACCCTCGCCGTGCAGGACCGCTACCGCGGACTCGTCAGCGAGCTCAAAGCCCCTGAATGCCTCGGCCAGCGCGGCCGCGGTGGCCGCGTCCACGGCGTTACGCCGTTCGGGGCGACGGAGCAGGACGGTGTAGACGGGGCCGTCGCGCTCGACGCGCACGGGCGATGAGGTCACGCGCCCACCGCCCGCCGCACGAAGATCCGCAACGCGGCCACGATCTCCTCCGCCGACGGGCGCTGCTCAACCAGGGGCGACAGCGGTCCCACCAGCGCCTCGCCACACCCTCCCACCAGCGCAGCGGCGGTGAACTCGATGTTTTGCTCCGGTAGCTCGCCGGCGGCGATGCCGGCCCGCAGGCTCTCGGCGATCACCTCAGCGTAGCGCTCGCGGTAGGCCAGGCGCTCAGCGTCGACCAGCGGGTCCACTGGCTCGGCGATAAGCGCCCAGGCCAGCCGCGGGTTGCGGAGCGCCCGCTGGGCGAAAGTGGCCAGCACGGCCTCCAGCCGGGCCACCGATCCGGCGCCGGACATCTCCTGGGAGGCCAGCCGCATCGCCCGCTCCTCGCGGCCGCACACCGAGCGGAAGACCTCCACGAACAGCTCCTGCTTGGAGGGGAAGTGGCGGTACAGGGTCCCGGCGGCCACGCCGGCCCGTTCGGCGATGGCCGCCACCGAGGCGGCTCCGTAGCCGCCCTCCTCGATCAGCTCCTGCGCGGCCTGTTCCAGGCGCAGCCTGGTGGGGGTTATGAGCTCCTGGGCCATGGTCACGCGTGGGACGTGGAGCAGCGGTGGTCAGCCACGTCACCCCTTGTGGGTAGAGGAGCCGTAGTCGCCGAAAGGTTCATCGCGCTGCCGGACGGCCTCGCGGAAGCCCTCGCGCCCGGCCAGGGTCTGGAAGCCATAGCCCTCCTTGGTATGACGGGCCGACCCATCGAGGAGCGTCCCGATCACCTGCGTGGCTGCCAGCCCCTGCTGGTAGAGCGACTGGTTGACCAGCAGCTTCATCATCTGGAGCTGATTGACCGGCACCCGGCTGATCCGCTCCACCAGGTTCTGCACACGGTCGTCCAGCTGTTCGGGGGGTGGCGCCTCGATGGCCAGCCCCCATTCCAGCGCCTCGGCGCCCGACAGGCAGTCACCCGTGAACAGGAGCCGTTTGGCCCGTTGCGCTCCCAGCCGGTGGGCCCACAGCATGGTGGTCGGAGATCCCCACACCCGGGCCGGGGGGTAGCCGATCTTGGCGTCGGAGGCGATCACCAGCAGGTCGGCGCACAGGGCCAGATCGGTCCCGCCGGCCACACAGAACCCGTGCACCCGGCACACCACTGGTTTGGAGCACCGGTAGAGCGACATGAACGCGCCGACGTTGCGGCTCATCATCGCGTAGGCGACCATCGGATCCCACGGCTCCGAGGGGTTGTGGTTGGCCGCGATCACGGCCGGGTCGAGCGGAGACCCGGCCGGGACGTCCTGCGCGCCCTCGGCTCGGTCCCGCCCCTCGGCGCTGGCCACCAGGTCATACCCGCCGCAGAATCCCTTCCCGGCGCCAGCCAGCAGCAGGACGTGGACGGATGGGTCCAGATCAGCCCGCTCGACCGCCTTTTCCAGCTCGACCAGGAGGGAGCGCGTGATCCCGTTGCCGCGGTCCGGGCGGCTGAGCGTGAGGCGGGCGACCCGCCCCAGCACCTCGTATTCGAGGTCGCTCACGGTTCGGGCCCAGCCGGACCCTGTTTCTGCCGGCTCACGCCGGCAGGGCGCGGTTGATGATCGCCTGGGCCTGGACTCCCTCGGGCAGGGTCCCGTACACCCGCCCGCCCTGGCCGGCCAGGCGACTGGCGCAGAAGGCGTCCGCCACCTCTGGGGGTGCGTGGCGGACGAGGAGTGAGCCCTGGAGCGCCAAGGCCAGGTCCTCTACCAGCCGCCGGGCGTGGAACTGTGGCTGCCCGGAGGTGAATGCGGCCTGCGCCTGCGGGCCCAGGTGGTCCAGGTGGTCATCCAGCCGGCGATCGGCTCCTCGGGCCAGCTCGCACTCGGCCAGGAAGGCAGGACGCCCTTCGGGCTCCTTGACCGTCGCCCTGAGCACGTCGAGGGCCGAGACATTCCCAGACCCCTCCCAGATCGAGTTCAGCGGGGCGTCGCGGTAGAGCAGCGGCATACCCGAGTCCTCCACGAACCCGTTGCCCCCGAGACACTCGAGTGCCTCCGCGGCATGGCCGGGGGCGCGCTTGGACACCCAGTACTTCATGACCGCGGTGGCGAAGCGCCGGAAGGCGGCCTCGCCCTCCGGCTCGGTGGGGGTCGGCGGGTCATAGCTTCGCGCCACCCGCATGGTCGCCACCGTGGCTGCCTCGGATTCCACCGCCAGATCGGCCAGGACGTTCTGCATCGCCGGCTGGTCCACGAGCAGCGCCCCAAAGGCTCGCCGGTGCCGGGCGTGGTGAATGGCCTCGAGCGTGCCCCGGCGCAGTCCCGTGGTGGCGCCCAGCAGGCAGTCCAGACGGGTGTGATTGACCATCCGGATGATGGCCGGGACTCCCCGGCCCTCCTCGCCCACCAGCCGGCCAGCGATACCTCGAAACTCGACCTCCGAGGAGGGAAGCGAGCGAGTTCCCAGCTTGTCCTTGAGCCGCTGGAACTCCATCCCGGGGCCGCGCTCCACCAGGAAGCACGACAGTCCACCCGGGGCCTGGGCCAGGACCAGGAACACGTCACACGGCGGATAGGAGCAGAACCACTTGTGACCGTGGACCTCATAGACGCCGTCGCCCACCGGATCGGCCCGGGTGATGTTGGCCCGCACGTCCGACCCCCCTTGGCGCTCGGTCATGGCCATGCCGGCCAGGGCGCCGTCGTCGTAGTCGGGGCTGGTCAGCCGCGGCTCCCAATTCGTCGCTAGCTCGGGGGCGCCGTCCCGCAGTGCGGGGATGACCGCGTAGGTCATCGAGACCGGGCACATCACTCCATCATTGGCGTTGCCCCAGAGCATGAACAGGGCGGCGCGGACCGCCTGGACCCCCGGACGGGCCTCGCGCCAGGGCAGCGAGTGGATCTCCCTCTCGATTGCTCCCCGCAGGAGCCAGTGCCAGGACGGGTCGAGCTCCACCTGGTCGATCCGGTCGCCGAAGCGGTCGTGCGTGCGCAGGATGGGCAGGTTGCGCTCGGCCCGCCGCGAGTGCTCCCGAGTCACGGCGGATCCGGCCACCGCGGCAGCCTCCCGGACGCGGCCAACGCCCCAGCCGCCCCCCTCCCGCTCGAGGGCCTCGCGCAGGGCCAGATCGACGTCGAACAGGTTGACCGGCTCCAGCGGAGGGGGTTGGTTGAGGACGGTGCGGGCCGGGTCCTGAGGGGCGGCGGTTGGGCCCGGCGTGGTAATGCTCGGGGGCTGCGGTCCGGGCTGGGTCGGAGCGGTTCCGCCCGGGGCCGCGACTGATGGGGTGTCGGTGGCGCTCATCGCGCTCCTCTCGGACGTGATGTGAATCTCAGTTCACAAAGGCTAGTGAATCCAGATTCACAATGCAAGGGAACCGGGGGTCACGCCGGCAGATACGCGACTGACGTCACAAAGCTCGCGTCCCGATCGGCGCTCAGTGACGCTACATCGCTGTAGGCCCACCAAACGCACAAAGCTCCGGCGCTCCGGCGGGCTTTGTCACGAAACTATGGGCCACCCACGCCGGGGGCACCGCCGCGACCCCCGCCGGCACCGCCCGCCGGCCTCACCAGCACGGCTCGTACACGTGCCCGTTCAGCGCGAGGTTGTAGCGCGCCGCCATGATCCCGAGACGCGCGTCGCGGGCGCAGAAGCGGCGGCGGGGGAGCCGGTACTCGGCATCCAGCACGGGCTTGCCCGCGGCCAGGTACGGCCTGTAGGCGGCGCACTCGGCGTACTGGTTGCACTGCTCGGACAGCACGCCGTCGAAGTAGGGCTCGAGCGCGCGAGCCTGGTCCGGATCGTTCTTCTGGAGGACGGCCAGCCCCAGCGAGTGCGCCTGGCCCGCTACCCACCTGTCATAGCTCAGCTGGGCGTCCGCCGTGAGAGGGAAGCCAGTGTGGCTCTGGTAGCCGTCGATATTGTCGGGTTCGAGGGCGTCGAAACCCTTTCGCCGGCACTGCCGGCGAAAGCGCCGGGCCATGATCCGGCGGACGATCGCCTGGCGGATGTCCAGCCAGCGTTCGCCGGGCCAGCCGTTGGGCTTGCCCAACACCGAGCGCGGGAACTGCTTGGCGTCGGGCCGCCAGTCCTCCCAGGTCCCGACGTCGATGTAGCAGATGACCCGCTTGCCCGCCGCGTGCAGGCGGGCCACCTCGCGGAGACTGGTGTCGAACCCGTCGACGTCGTACGCGGCAGCGGACAGGGCGATGTCGATGCGGCCCTGGAGCTGCCAGTACCAGGTCAGGCGGGCGGGGGGACGCCAACGCTGAGGAGTCGCCGACGAGGACGCCGCTGCCGCTGACAGGCAGACCACCGCGGCGGCCAGGACAAGTCCGCGTCGAAAGAGTGCCCGCACGTCTTTCCCTATAGTGACGGTCGCGCGCTTGTTTAGGGGGGCGCCAGTTGTACATGCCTGCTTCCAGATCACACATCACCATGGCCCTTCGGCGCTCTGTCGCCGGAAAGAGCGCGCGTGCCGCCGCCGGTGCCGCGCTGATCGTCGCCGCCGCCGGGGCGGCATCCCTCGCCTCCTCCGCCGGAGCCACCAGCTCGCCCACGCCTGCCGCCGACTGCCAGCCGTTCAGCTCTCAGCCCTGCCTGCTGCCGTTCCCCAACAACCTCTTCACCCGGAAGGACAGCTCGACTCCAACAGGACTGCGCGTCCACCTTCCGGCCAACGCCATGCCGGCCAACAGCCAGGGACAGCGCGTCAGCGTCGCCGAGTACGACCGCAACGACGGCTTCAGCCCCGGCAGCGCGATGATCGTGCACGTTCCGGGACTGGACAATCCCACAGCCTTCGCCAAGACCAATCCCGTGGGCCTGCTGAACATGAAGGCAGCGTTTGCCCAGAATCAGCCAATCGTTGTCATCGACGAGGCGACCGGCCAGCGCCAGCTCATCTACTCAGAGCTCGACGCCAATGCTCCCACCGCTCAGGACACCAACCTCTTGATCATGCCCGGACGCGAGCTGACCGACGGTCACACGTATATCGTCGCGCTCCGCAACCTCAAGAACTCCTCCGGCCAAACGATCAACGCCCCCTCGTGGTTCGAGAAGCTCCGCGACCACAAGCCGCTCCCGGCACACGAGAGATCGCAGGCCGGGCGGTACAAGCGCATTTTCGCCGCCCTTAAGTCGGCTGGCATCCGCCGGGACAACCTCTACGAGGCGTGGGATTTCACCGTCGGCTCGGAGAAGAGCCTCACCGGGCGACTGCTGTCGATCCGCAATAACGCCTTTGCCCAACTCGGCGACCACAACCTGGCCGACGGCAAGGTTCAGGGCCACGCCCCCAGCTTCACTGTCACGCAGACCAGCTCGCTCTCGCCAGAGCTGAACGACATCCAAGGCACGTTCCAGATTCCGTGCTACCTGATCACCTGCGGCGCCACTGCCACCACGGGCTTCCACTACAGCTCGACCAGCCCGGACGCGCTGCCCACGCAGATCAAGGGCAACGTGGCCACGGCGCCGTTCGAGTGCATCGTCCCGACCTCGGCCACTCCTACGGACCCCGCTCGCCTCTCGCTCTACGGCCACGGGCTGCTTGGCTCCCACAGCGAAGTGGAGTCCGGTTGGGTGCAGGCGCTGGCCACGGAGCACAACATGGCCTTCTGCGCCACAGACTGGTGGGGCCTGGCTCAGGGAGACACAAAGCTGGCGATCGACGCCTCCTCGAACCTCGATCTGTTCTCAGTGCTCGTGGACCGTCTCCAGCAGGGCGTCCTCAACACGCTGTATCTCGGGCGGCTGATGCGCAGTCCCCACGGCCTTGCCACCAACACCGCCTTCCAATCGGGTGGTAAGCCCGTGATCGATACCTCCAACCTGTACTACGACGGCAACAGCCAGGGAGGGATCGAGGGCGGCCTGACCACCGCCGTCGCCCCTGATTTCACGCGGGCGGTGCTCGGGGTGACCGGGATCGACTACGGAAACCTGCTGATCCAGCGGAGCACGGACTTCACTCCCTTCAAGAACATCCTCGAGCAGCACTACCCGGACCAGTCGATGTATCCGGTCATAACCGACCTGATGCAGCAGCTCTGGGACCGTGGCGACCCTGATGGCTACGCCGCCCACATGACCTCACACCCTCTACCCGACACCCCATCGCACTCCGTTCTGATGCAGATCGCCTACGGCGATTTCCAGGTCAGCATGTATGCCGGGGCAGCTGAGGCCAGGACCATGGGGGCCAGCGTGTACGAGCCGGCCCTCGGTCCGGCGAGATCGCGGGACCACAATCTGTTCTACGGCATTCCAGCCATCTCAAAGTTCCCGTTTACCGGCTCAGCCATCGAGATCTGGGACAGCGGCCCGGGCCGCGTCCAGCCGCCGCCGGTGGGCAACATCCCGCCCACGGCGTCCTCGAGCCCACCGGTCAACATGGACCCGCACGAGGATCCGCGAAATACTCCGGCCGCCCAGACGCAGATCTCAGACTTCCTGGAGCCGAACGGCACGGTCGTCGATGTGTGCGGCGGCAAGCCCTGCCACACATCGGTATACACGCCCTAGGGGCGTCCACTAGCCGACTGGATCCGTCCGGGGTGGTGGCGCCGCCGCGGGCGGCGATCAAATCGGTCGGGCCCGCGCTCCCTACGCCGCGGCGCCGGCCAGCGTCCGCTCGGCCACCCGGTCGGTGGAGTCGTGCGTCCCGCCCAGCAGCCGCCGGGAGAGCTGCGCCCGGCGGAAGAACAACGGGGCGTCGTGCTCCCAGGTGGCCCCGATGCCGCCGTGGACGTTGATCATCGAGCGGGCGGCGAAGTCGAGGGCCCGGCCTGCGGCCGAGCGAGCCGCGCTGGCCGCCAGAGGGAACTCCTCCGGCTTATCGGCCCGGGCCCAGCCGGCGTAGTACCCCAGCCCGCGGGCGTTCTCCAGCAGACGCAGGACCTCGGTGAGCTCGTGCTTGATCGCCTGGTAGGAGCCGATCGCCCGCCCGAACGTGAACCGCTCCTTCGCGTAGGCCACACTGGTGTCCAGGCAGGTCTGAACGGCGCCGATCGACTCGCCGGCGATCAGCGCCTGGGCCACGTACCAGGCATCGGCCAGGACGTCGGCCTGCACGTCAAGGCGCCGGCCCCGTGCGCCCGACAGCGTCACGTGACCCAGCGGTCGGGTGGCGTCGTAGCGCACGACCGGGTCCACCTGGACGCCCTCGGCGTCGGCGGCGAGGACAGCCGCTACCGGCGAGCCGTCTTCGAGGCAGCCCACGGCCACGAGCAGGTCGGCCCCAGGTGCGTCAGGGACAAATGCGCAGGTGCCCTCCAGGGCCACCTCGGATCCGTCCAGAACCGCTCGCGGCGCGGCCGGCCGGGCCAGGCCCGAGGGCGGCTCGACCGTCCATCCGTCCTCGAGCTCGCTGGGGGGACGGGCCGGCAGGTAGGTCGGCCTGACCTCACCGGCGGCGACCTCGCGAAGCGACTCATCGCCGGCCCCGTCCAGGATCGCCGTGGCTGGGACCAGCCCGAGCAGCGGGACCGCGGCCAGGACGCGGCCACACTCCTCGGCCACCAGCATGGCATCGAACACTCCCAGTCCGGCCCCACCGTGCTCCTCGTCGATCAGCAGCCCGGGCCATCCGGCCTCGACGGCCGTGGGCCACAGGTCAGGCAGAGCCTCGGGGTTCTCCAGGGCCTGCCGCGCCGCTTCGATCGTCTTGTGACGGGCCAGCGCGCCGCGGGCGGCCTCGCGAAGGAATTCCTGCTCGTCGGACAGGGCGAGGTTCATGTGGCCAGCGCCTCCTTCTCCTTGGCCCGCAGCTCGCTGAACGGCACGCCCTTGTCCAGGCGGGGCTCGGGCGGCAGGCCCAGGACCCGCTCACCGATGGTGTTGCGCAGGATCTGCTCGGTCCCTCCGGCCGACTTCAGCCCGGGCAGGAAGGAGATCAGATAGCTCCAATCGTTGTGGGCCTCGAGCGCCTCCGGCCCCACGACGTCCGCCCCCAGATCCGTCGCCGCGATGGCCGCGTTGACCATCGTGACCTTGGCCAGGCCGGCCTCGGGGCCAGGAATCTGCCCCCGCTGGAGCATGGTCAGCGCGCGGTAGCCGTTGAACCGGACGGCCATCAGCTCGCTCAAGACAATGCCCAGGCGCTGTCGGACGTCGGAGTCGCGGCGAGCGATGGCATCGCCGGCCACCGCCGCGGCCAGGCGAGCCGGGGAGCCGAAGTTCTCGGATCCAAAGCCGATGGTCAGGCGCTCGAACATCAGCACGGTGAGCGCCGTGCCCCAGCCGTTGCCCACACCACCGACAACGCGGTCGTCGTCCAGGTGCACGTCGTCGAAGAACACCTCGTTGAACTCCGCCTCACCCGAGATCTGGCGCAGACCGCGGACGGTGACCCCCGGGGCATCCATTGGGACGATGAACATGGTCAGACCCTTGTGCTTGGGGACATCCGGGTCGGTCCGGGCCAGGAGGAGCCCGAACGAGGCGAACTGGGCATTGGTCGTCCACACCTTCTGGCCGCTCAGGATCCATCCGCCGTCCTCGGAGGCGCGTGCCCGGGCCTGAATGGCCGCCAGGTCGGACCCGGCCGCAGGCTCGGAGAACAGCTGGCACCAGACCTCGTCGCCGTGGAGCATGGGTCCCAGGTGGCGGGACTTCTGCTCCTCAGTGCCGTGGGCGATCAGACACGGGCCGAGCATGCCGATCCCGATCACGTCCAGG
>JBPYDM010000147.1:0-9018 GCA_051986255.1 Solirubrobacteraceae bacterium
CCGCGATTGTTGGTGTAGCCCATCAACTCCCCTCGCCACTCGCTGTTGTCTGTGGCGTCGCGTTCCTCTACCGCCTCGCCCTGGGCAGCGAGGTGCTCGCGGGCGGCCTGGCAGTACGGGCAGCCCGGCTTGACGTACATGACCGTGCTCATCGGCAGCCGACGATTATCACCGGTTCGTGTGGTCTGAGGACTCGTAGAGGTACTTGGGGGTGTAACCGGCGTCGCCGCGGCCCAGAACCATGGCGTAGCCCAGTTGTCCGCCCCGGTCCTTTCCAGCGGCGACACCCATGGCCGTGGGACCGCCGACGCTGAACTCCTTTGGGAGTTCCAGCAGGACGTTGTGCCGGTGGCCCCAGCATCCCTGTTTCGCCTTCAGGGTGCAGTCTCCGTTGGGGCTCCCCAGGCCGTCGTCGTATATCCAGGCTCCGTAGGCGAACACAATGTTGGGATAGGCGTAGGCCCAGTTGGAGCCGAAGTACTGGAAGTGCGGGTCGTTGAAGAACCCCCGAACTCCTGGTTGAGGGTCATTGTCGGCACGCACGCCGGCCAGAGCGTCGCCGTTGAGCTCATTGGTCAGCCCGGCAATCGGCGATAGGTGGTAAACCGCCCGGTCCAGATTGGTCAGGATCAGGACCTGCTGGTCCGGGGCCAGCTTGACGAAGTTACCCGGGAGCTTGTACGGAGGCTGGTGCAAGCGAGCTCGGGCGGAGTTGAGGTAGCGGAGGCCTGCCTCCAGGCATTTCGTGCCCGTCGGGACCCTCGAGCAGCTGGAGGGGAACCTCGGCGCGAAATTCGACGACGGGTCGGATCGAGCCGGCCAAGCGGCCATCGCCCCGCTGGCGTATAACCCGGCCTGGACGGCCACGAGGAGCACCGCTAATGCCCTGCGCATTGGCCCAGCCTACCGCCGCGATTGGCGGAACGCCACTCGGATATTCGCTCGCTGCGGTTACCCGAGGCTCCTCCAAACCGCCGCCAGGCGCTCGGCCGTCCGCTGTGTCGAGAACGCCTCAACCGCCTGCTGAGCCGCCTCGCGCCCAGCGATTCCCGGGTTCGGCACGGCCAGGATCTCTTCGAGCAGGGCGCGCCAGCGCTCGGCGTCGAACGGCATGCACCAGGCTCCCGCGATTCCGTCGAGCACGGTGGGGGCGATGCCCACCGGCGTGGCCAGCACCGGGATCTGGCAGGCCAGGGCCTCCAGGACGGCCAGCCCGAACCCCTCTCGCTCGGAGGGAATGATCACAACATCGGCTGCGTTCACCCACAGTGGGACCTGCTCGGGCTCGACGTCGCGCAGGGTGAGCAGCGGTAGCTCCTTGGCCACCTCCTGAGCCCGGTCAAAGCGCTTCTCCGGCCGGGCGGGATCCGCAGGAAAAAGCACGTAGCGCTGGTCCTCCTCGAGCGCGAGCGCGCGCCGCGCCTCCGCCCGGGGGATCGGATGGAAACGCCCCGTATCCACGCCGGTGGGCAGGACCTCCAGGCGGCCTCGGACCAGGCGTCGGGGGATCCTGGCGGCCAGCGGCTCGGAGACCGGCGCGACCAGGTCCAGGAAGGGCAGGGCGGCCAGCGTGACGGCTCGAGACCGCGGGTCCGACAGATCAGTGCCGTGCAGGGTCACACCGTGCCGGACCCCCCTGAGGGCCAGGCTCGGCCAGGCGGTGGGACCGAAGTGGGCGTGAACTACGTCAAAGCCGCTGTGCCCGTAGCGGCGCCGCAACTCTTGGGCCGCGGCTATATAGGAGGGGGCGCCAGCCGAAGGGAACGTGAACACCTCGACCTCGAGATCGGGGAGGCGGGATAGCGCCCTGACCTGGTCGGCCACGAAGCTCCCGTGCCCAGGGCGATCCTCGCTGGGATACATGGTGGTCACGATCAGGACGCGCATGCCACGGGGCAGCGTACCCTTGACGCGCCGCGGCCGTTCCGCCAGACGCCGGATGAGGATTTGGTTTGACATGACTGCTTCCGCGCACCCGGTCGTCTTCGGCCCGGTCATCTTCAGGCTGCGCGAGCGCGGTCACCACGTCGAGATCACCGCTCGCGACTACGCCCAGACCCTCGGCCTGCTCAAGCTGCACGGACTCGACTACGTGGCCGTGGGTCAGCATGCGGGTGCGTCGCGGACCCGCAAGATGGTGGCGCTCCAGAGCCGGACGAGGAAGCTACATCGCTGGGCCCGAGGACGCTTTGACCTGGCGGTGGCCCACGGCTCGAACGACCTCGCGCTGGCGGCCGCCTGGGCCCGCATCCCGGCGGTCAACATGTTCGACTACGAGTTCGCCGTCCAGCAGCACAACATTGGCTGTCGCCTGGCCCGGCGGGTCATCACTCCGGACGCCATCCCCCCCTCTCGCCTGGCTCGGTTCGGGGCCACGGGCGAGAAACTCCTCCAGTACCCAGGGCTCAAAGAGGAGTACTACCTGT
The DNA here is from genome assembly GCA_051986255.1 of Solirubrobacteraceae bacterium. Classification (GTDB taxonomy): domain Bacteria; phylum Actinomycetota; class Thermoleophilia; order Solirubrobacterales; family Solirubrobacteraceae; genus Palsa-465. Next base: position 2,427 of record JBPYDM010000147.1, read on the forward strand.
CGGACTTCCAGCCCGACGAGACCATCCTGGAACGACTGGCGGTGGACGCCGAGCGGGTCGTCGTGGTGGTGCGTCCCCCGCCGGATGTCTCGCTCTACCACCGCAAGTCCAACCCCCTGTTCCCGAACGTGCTGCGCTACCTGGGCCACCGGGATGACGTGCAGGCGGTGGTGCTTCCCCGGACCGACGCCCAGCGCGAGCACGTCAAGGAACTCGCCCTGCCGTCCGTTATCGTGACGGAGCAAGCCGTGGACGCCCAGAGCCTCATCGTAGCCTCCGACGTGGTGGTGTCAGCTGGCGGCAGCATGAACAGGGAAGGAGTGGCCCTGGGCGTTCCCGTGTACACAACGTATGGCGGACGGCTGGGGGGAGTTGACGAGTCGCTGATCCGCACCGGCCGCCTACGTCCCCTGACCGATCCGCGCGCACTAGACCTGCACAAGCGCACGGAAACGGCCCAGTCGACCCGGCGAGATCCTGGTTTGCTCGTGGACATGATCCTGAGCGCGGTGGAGTGAGGGTCGTGGGCGCGCCTCCTCCCTCCCACCTCGGGGCCGAGTCCGGGCCCGCGGGCGATCACGAGGACCCGCGGCCCGGGCCAGACACGCTCGTCCACCAATACGCGGTCATGGCTCACGCCTATGAGCCCCGGCCGATCGACGCGGTCCAACGGAGCCTCGACGTGGTCATCGTCTCGCTGGGGCTGGTATTCGCCGCGCCGCTGTGCCTGCTGGTAGCGCTCGCGCTGCGGCTCAGCTCCCCTCGCAGCCCCACCCTGTATCGCGGCCTGCGGGTGGGCCGGGCCGGGCACCTGTTCGAGATGCTCAAGTTCCGCACGCTGGCCCCGGATGCCGAGCAGCGTCTGGGGCCGTATCTCGGCGCCAAGCTGACCCAGCTCACCTCCCAGGAGGTCACCCGCGTGGGCCGGTTCCTGCGCGCCTCCAAGCTCGACGAGCTCCCCCAGCTCTACAACGTCCTCAAAGGTGACATGAGCCTGGTCGGGCCGCGACCCATCCGCCCGGCGTTCTTCGCCGAGCTCTGTCAGGAGATTCCGCAGTACTGGCAGCGGCTCGTGGTCCGCCCGGGGCTGACTGGGCTGGCCCAGCTACGCATGACCCGGGAGATGACCTGGGCCGAGAAGCTGGCCCATGATCTGGAGTACATCGCCGACCGTTCGGTGTCGCTGTACCTGTCGGTGCTGGCGACCACGGCGTGGCTGTTGATATTCAGGCCGCCCAACCGCCAGTCAAATCTCCACCACCTGCCGTAGTGGCCCCAGCCGCCGCTCCCGACGAGGACCGCTAGGCAATGTGCGGCATCTGCGGTGTTTATGACCACTCGGCCTCCCGGCCGGCGGACGTCGGGGTGCTGGAGCGGATGAACTCGACCCTCGTGCACCGCGGCCCGGACGGCGGGGGCGTGCACGTGGACGGCCCCGCCGGGCTGGCGGCCCGCCGATTGGCCATCATCGACCTGGCGCATGGCGATCAGCCAATGCTGGCGGCGGACGGGGAGGTGTGCGTCGTGCAGAACGGCGAGATCCTGAATCACCTGGAGCTGCGGGCCGGGCTCGAGGCTCAAGGGATGGCCTTTCGCACCCGGAGCGATACCGAGGTGCTGCTTCACATGTACCTGCGGAACGGGCCCGGCTTCGTGTCCCAGCTGCGGGGGATGTTCGCCATCGCGCTCTGGGACCGGCGCCGCCGGCTGCTCATGCTGGCTCGGGACCGGTTTGGCATCAAGCCGATGTATTACGAACCGCGGGACGGACGGCTGGCCTTCGCCTCCGAGCTCAAGGCGCTCGAGTGCCAGCCGGATTTCCCGCGGGAGGTGAATCGTCTGGCCGTGCACTCGTTTTTGGCCTTCAACTCGATCCCGGCCCCACTGACGATCTTTGCCGGCGTGCGCAAGCTTCCGCCCGGCCACCTTTTGACCTGCACCCCCGAGGGCGTGTCGATCGAGCGCTTCGCCCGTCCCGTCCCGGCTGCTGAGGCAGAGCTTCGGCGCGAGTCACAGGCCGAGCTGGCCCGTGAGCTGCGTGAGCGCTTGGCCGATTCCGTGCGCGCCCACCTGCTGGCCGATGTCCCTGTCGGCGTCCTGCTCTCCGGCGGGGTCGACTCCTCCGGACTGGCGGCGCTGGCCGCCCAGGAGTCTGGCGAGCGCATATCCACTTTCTCGATCGGCTTTCGCGAGCGCAGCTTCGACGAGCTCGAGCTGGCCCGCCAGGTGGCCGCGCGCTACGGGACGGACCACCACGAGCTGGTCGTCTCCCCCCAGGTCTCCGAACTACTGCCCAGGCTGGCGCAGGCGTTCGATGAGCCCTTCGCCGACTCCTCCGCCCTGCCCACCTATCTGGTCTCCCAACTGGCCGCAGACCACGTCAAGGTGGTGCTCTCTGGAGAGGGCGGGGATGAGCTGTTCGGTGGCTACGAGACGTACGCGGCCGATCTGCTGGCCACTCGGGTGGGTCCGCTGGCGGCGCGTCTGCACCCGTTGGTCGATCGCCTGCCCAGCTCCAACTCACGGGTGAGCCTGGAGTACCGGGCCAAGAGATTCACCCGCGCGGCAGCGATGCCGCCGCTGGACCGCCACCACGGCTGGAAGGAGATCTTCTCCTCCGGCCAGCGGGACGAGCTTCTCCAGCCAGCCTGGCGCGATCCCGGGTTCGATCCTCTGACGCCGTGGCGGGAGCGGTTTGCCCAGACCGAGGGGGCGCCGCTGCTGGCCCGGCTCCAGGACGTCGATCTGGGCGTCTACCTGGCCGACGACCTCCTGGTCAAGACCGACCGTATGAGCATGGTGCACAGCCTGGAGGCTCGGGTCCCCTACCTCGACCCCGTCGTATCAGATTTGGCCCTGGCCCTGCCCACCTCGCTCAAGGTCCGGCGGCTGGCCAAGAAGCGCCTGCTCCGGGCGGCCCTGACACCGCTCGTGCCCGAAGGCATTCTCAGCGCCCGCAAGCGCGGCTTCTCGATCCCGGCGGCGGCCTGGCTGAGGGACGAACTGGCTCCGTTGGCCCGGGAGCTGCTGGCCCCGGAACGCACGCGCAGCCAGGGCTACTTCGAGTCAGCTACGGTCAACCGCCTGCTCGAGGAGCACCTGGCCCGCCGCCAGGACCACAGCCGCCAGCTGTGGGGCCTGATGTGCTTCTCGCTGTGGGCCGAGCAACTCGATCGGAGCCCGGGCAGGTCCGAGTCTGACCTGGTCACCCAGACCGCAAGGAGATGACATGAGCAACGAGACGGTCCTATGGGAGCAGACCGGCGGGGTGGGCCGGATAACCCTGAACCGGCCCGAGACCCTAAATGCCTGGACGGACCAGTTCGGCCTGGAGCTCCGGCAGGTGGTCGAGGGCGAGGCAGCTGACGATTCCGTGCGGACCGTGGTCATCACCGGCGCCGGGCGTGGATTCTCCTCAGGTGCCGACCTCAAGGCCGGCTTCGAGGCCAGCGATGACGGGCGCCCTAACGTCCGGCGTGAGCTGCACGAGGTCTACCACCCGGCGATCGTCGGGATCCGCAGACTGGCCAAACCGGTGCTGGCGGCGGTCAACGGTCCGGCGGTGGGGATCGGCTGCTCGCTGGCCTTGGCCTGCGACCTGGTCATGGCCGCCGAGAGCGCCTTCTTCGGGCTGGCCTTCGTCAACGTCGGGCTTATGCCGGACGGGGGTTCCACCGCCTTCGTGCCGCCGGCAGTGGGCAAGGCCCGGGCCTTCCAGATGGCCCTGCTGGGCGAGCGCGTGCCGGCGGCTCAGGCGCTCGAATGGGGCCTGGTCAACTGGGTCCACCCGGACGAGCGGCTGATGGCAGAGGCTGACGCGCTGGCCGACCAGCTGTCCCGCGGGCCCACGCGCTCCTACGCCAGCTCCAAAGAGGCGCTGAACCGCTCGATCTACGGCGGCCTGCAGGGACAGCTCGATCTCGAGGGTGAGCTTCAGCACGCCCTGGCCCGGACCAGTGACTTCCTGGAGGGGGTGGCGGCGTTCGCGCAGCGGCGGCAGCCCGAGTTCCAAGGGCGCTAGCCGGTCCCATGCCGGAGGCCGACCCCGAAGAGCCGCCGCTGGGTGACGCGGTCAGGCAGGGCGACCGTTTGATCCTGACCGGTAGCTGCTCCTGGACCGATCGCACGCTGGTCCAAGAGAGTGACTGGTATCCCCGGCGGACGATGAGCCCCGAGGAGCGGCTTCGCTTCTACGCCTCTCAGTTCCCGCTGACCGAGATCGATTCCACCTACTACGCCCCGCCGGCTGAGCAGCAGGCCCGGCTCTGGGCGGAGCGGACGCCCGAGGGGTTTCGCTTCGACGTCAAGGCGTACTCGCTGCTCACCGGCCACCCCACCCGCCCCCGTAGCCTGTGGGCCGATCTGCGCCGGGAGCTGCCCGCCGAGGTCACCGAGAAGCGCAACATCTACCCCAAGGACCTGGGCCAGGCCCTGCTGACCGAGGCTTGGCAGCGCTTCGGCGCGGCCATCCGGCCGCTGGAGGAGGCGGGCCGCCTGGGGTCCGTGCTCTTTCAGTACCCGCGGTGGTTCGTGCCCCGGCGGGAGAACCGCCAGGAGGTGGAATCCCTCCCCGAGCGGTTGCCCGGCTACAGGATCTGCGTCGAGTTTCGCTCGGCGATGTGGCTGGACGAGGAGCGGGGGCGGCGACGCACGCTCGACATGCTCGCGGACCGAGGGCTGATCCTGTGCTGCGTGGACGCGCCCCCGGTGTCCGAGCTGTCCAGGCTACTGGCCGTGACCAACCCTGAGCTCTTCGTGATGCGCTTTCACGGCCGCTCGGACGCCACCTGGCACGACACCTCGCGCTCGGCCGCCGAGCGCTTTCGCTATCTGTACTCGCCGCAAGAGCTCGAGGAGATGGTGGAGCCGCTGGGTCAGACGGCGTCGCAGGCCCAGGAGACGCACCTGCTTATGAACAACTGCTACCAAGACTACGCTGTACGCAACGCCGCCCAGCTCCGCGACCTGCTGGCCGAGCAGCTCGCGGGTTGAGCCAAACCGCCGCGGGGCATTCCAACCACGATGAGCTACACGACAAACGAGGCGCGGGAAGCCCTGATGGCTGACGTGGGCGGTGCGCTGGAGCAGCTTGCCTTTGCCCTGGCCAGCCTGGGCGAGGCGTACGAGCTGGTGGATGAACGCGCCGCCGACCAGCTGGAGGACAAGCTGTTCCGCCCTGTGCGCTCGGCGTACGCTCGGGCCCGCCGAGCGCTGAGTGGATTTGCCGACCGTCACGGACTGGCGGTCGCCGCGGCCAGCGAGCCCGACTCATCTGGCCTCCACAGCGCCGATCCGCGCGTCTATCTCGAGCGGGCGATTGACGCCAGCAGCCGCGCCGAGGCCATGATTGCCGAGCTTCAGGACTCGCTGCTCCCCGTGGAGGTGGGCGACCAGGAGCTCCGCCAGGACCTGGCCCAGATCCGATCTCTGCTCGGTCCCGTGCCGGCCCAGGGCCAGGCGCTGCTGCGGACGCTTGGCCGCTAGGTCCCCTCGCGGTGCAGTTCGCTGCAAGGAACGTTTCGTCCTCGACCCTCGCGGGCCCGGGCGGCGCGGTTTTGGTCCCTTTGCCTTAGGGTATTTGCGCCCCAGTTGGGTTCTCGACTGCTGGAGATCCCCGGCCGTGGGTGAACTATGAGGCGTTGGTGAACGACGACCGTCCGAGTGTCAGCCTGGAGATGGACTCCAGCCCCGAGACCCTGACCCTGGTCCGGGGGGCGTTAGGCGGCGTGGCCGAGGGTCTCAGTCTTGACCCAGAGTTGCTGGACGACATCAAGACGGCGGTCAGCGAGGCCTGCAACAACGTCGTCATGCATGCCTATGGCGAGGGGACCGGGCCCCTCAGGATCGCCCTGTACGTGGGGCCCGACACGATCGAAGTGGTGGTGCGAGACCGCGGCAGCGGGATCGCTCTGCTCACGCCCTCAGATGATCGCCTGCAAGGCGTCGGCATCCCCATCATCCGCGCGTTGGCCCAGCAGACGGCCTTCCGTCCGATCGCAGGCGGAGGCACGGAGGTGTGGATGCAGTTCGATGGCCGGCGCAACGGCGATCTCCTGTACCACCAGCCCGCCGAGGCAGCGGTCGAGGACGGCTGGAGCAAGAGGCTGGACGGCGACGCCGTCGTCTCGCTCTCTCCGGTGAGCTTCGTGGGCGGAGTGCTCGGGCGCCTGGCTCGGGCCCTGGCCGCCCGGGCCCGGTTCTCGCTGGACCGCTTCTCGGATGTATATCTGGTCACCGATGCCTTGGCCGCTCACGCCGTGCACGCCGCCAGCGCGTCCCGGATCGCCTTCGGGATCGCCACCGGACCGCGGCATCTCGAGATGACGCTAGGGCCGCTGCGGTCGGGCGGAAGCGGCGAGCTGATGACCGACTCGTCCGATGACGTCGCCTCGGCGCTACGGCTCCTGACCGACGAGCTGGAGGTGCGCTCGGAGAACGGAACCGAGGCTTTGCGCCTGGTGATGCAGGACCAGCGAGGTCAGCCTGGGTCTTAGAGCTAATTCCTTGCCCGGCGCGAAGTCGGGCATGGGGCGGGGCGGCGAGGATGGGGTATGGCGTAACAAAGCGCGCCGGAGCGCCGGGGCTTGGTGAC
>JBPYDM010000148.1:0-3939 GCA_051986255.1 Solirubrobacteraceae bacterium
CCGACGGGTGCACCGAGAAGCTGATCCGCCGCCACCCGCATGTGTTTGGGGAGACCGAAGCTTCGACGGCGAGCGAGGTTCTGCGCAACTGGGACCAGATCAAGAGGGGGGAGGCCGGCCGCGAGCCCGGTGTGTTCGGCGACGTGCCCGAGAATCTGCCGTCACCGCTCTACGCGCGCAAGATTCAGCGCCGGGCAGCCTCGAGCGGATTCGATTTCGCATCGCTCGATCCAGCGTTCGACGCGGTGCGCGAGGAGCTGGCCGAGCTCCAGGGCGCGGAGGTGCGGGAGGAGCAGTTCCGCGAGCTGGGTGACCTGCTGTTCGCCGCGGTCAACCTGGCCCGAAAGCTGAGAGTGGATCCCGAGCTGGCGCTGCGAGCCGCGTCGGACCGGTTCCGGAATCGCGTGCAGGCCGGGGAGCAGTTGGCCGCATCCGAGGGCCGGACATGGAACGATCTGACGCCGGATGAGCAGCTGTCCTACTACGCCCGGGCCGGTCTGGTAGAAGGGAGCACTCGGCGCCCATGAGCCAGATCGAGCACGTCCACGCCCGGCAGATCCTGGACAGCAGGGGAAACCCCACGGTGGAGGTCGAGCTCAGCGTGCGCTCGGGCGCCTGGGGCCGGGCGGCCGTTCCCTCCGGCGCGTCCACGGGAGAGTTCGAGGCCACTGAGCTGCGCGACGGCGGGCGCAAATGGGGCGGCAAGGGCGTCTCGAAAGCGGTCGATAACGTCAATAGAGAGATTGCCAGCGCGGTGCGCGGGCAGGACGCGGCCAGTCAGGTGGCGCTGGATCGCCTGCTGATCAGCCTGGACGGCACTCGGAACAAGTCGCGGCTCGGCGCCAACGCGATCCTGGCTGTGTCCCTGGCGGCGGCCCACGCCGCCGCGGCCGAGGAGCAGATACCCCTGTGGCGCTACCTGGGCGGCGATAGCGCTCACATCATGCCGGTGCCGATGATGAACGTGCTCAACGGCGGCGTGCACGCCGACAACCGCCTGGACTTCCAGGAGTTCATGATCGTTCCGGTGGGAGCTCCCTCATTCGCCGAGGCGCTGCGGATGGGCGATGAGGTGTTTCAGGCCCTGAAGCGGACGCTGCACAAGCGCGGGCTTTCCACGGCAGTGGGCGACGAGGGAGGCTTCGCCCCCGACCTGGAGTCAAACGAGGACGCTCTGGCTGCCCTGGTGCAGGGGATCGAAGCAGCCGGTTACAGGCCGGGCCAGGACGTTGCCATCGTGCTCGATCCAGCAGTATCCGAGCTGCACGAGAACGGGATGTACGTGCTCGAGCACGAGGGTGATCGCCGTCTCACGGCGGGCGATCTGACCGGGTACTGGGAGCAGCTGGCCAATGGCTACCCCATCGTCTCCATAGAGGACGGCATGGCGGAAGATGATTGGGATGGCTGGAAGCGATTGACGGGTCGCCTGGGAGCGCGTTTGCAGCTGGTGGGCGACGACCTGTTCGTCACCAACACCGAACGGCTCCAGCGCGGGATCGATGCCGGCGTGGCCAACTCGATCCTGATCAAGGTCAACCAGATCGGGACGTTGACCGAGACGCTGGCGGCGATCCGGTTGGCTCGGGAGAAGGGCTACACGGCGGTGATCTCGCACCGCTCGGGCGAGACCGAGGACGTGACGATCGCCGATCTGGCGGTGGCCACGGGATGCGGGCAGATCAAAACGGGAGCGCCGTCGCGCAGCGACCGTGTGGCCAAGTACAACCAGCTGCTCCGGATCGAGGAGGCGCTGGGGGACGACGCCGAGTACCCAGGGGCCGAGGTGTTTCAGCGGTAGTCGGGCGGCGGTCCCCCGAAGCTTTTCTTGCAGCAGGAAGGAGGCGCGGGACGTCGAACGAAGCGCCAACCGGATGGCCACTGCCCAGTCCGCACGCGCCGAGCCACGAACGCAGACGCGCCCGCGTCCCCCCAGGCGACGCGCCGCCCCGCGTCCGATTCTGCGAGTCCGGTGGGATCGCGTCGGCCGGGTCACCCTGCTGGTCGTTCTGGTTGTGGTGATGGTCCTGTACGTCAACCAGGCCGTGACGTACTTCTCGGTCCGCGGCCAGGCGGACCAGCAGATGGCCGCGGCGCTGAACCTGGAGCGCCAGAACCGAACCCTGGTCCGGGAGCAAAGGACGCTGCGGCAGCCGACGACGATCCAGCGGGACGCCCGAGCGCTGGGGATGGTCCACCAGGGCGAGTGGGCCTTCGTCATGACCGGGAACCACTGACGCACCTCGGAGGGTGAATGGCGGGGCGCTTTGCCCCGGCGGGGGTGGCAGCGAGGCGCTGGCTCGGCGTGGGCGGCGGGGCGCCAGCCCCCGCGATCCGGCGTGGGTGGCGGGGCGCCAGCCCCCGCGATCCGGCGTGGGTGACGGCGATTTATGCCTCTCAGCGAGCACGCCCGGCCCGACCGGGCATCCTTAGGGCATGGACTACGACGCTGCGAGCAACCTGTGGCGGGAGGGGGAAAGCCGGCTGGCCGGGGCCGATCCGCCGGACAGAGTGGTCATGGAAAGAGTCACGGACGCGCTCGTCGCCGAGCTTCGGCGGCGTCTGGGCGGGGCGTTTACCAAGCAGGAACTGGCGTCCCTGTACGCCGAGCAGGGAACCGATTGGTGCTTTGACATCGCCGCCAGGGTTGCCCCCACCACGCCGGCCGCCTGGGACATGACGACCGTCGCCGGAGCCGCGTTTGGCCGCTACGCCCGCGAGGCCGTCGATTTCCGGCCGCGGAAGCGGGAGGTGGCGCGGCCGCCCGGAATGGAGCCCGAGTAGGCCCCGCGGCCAAGGAGCGCGGCGAGCCCCCGCGTTTCGCGCCTACTCGTCCTCCGCCGAGGCGTCCTCACCCGAGCGCTTGATGACGATCTGGTCCTCCTCGATCGTCACCTCAACCGGTCGGTGGCCGGCCCAGTATTCGGCGTAAACCGGATCGTCCTGGACGGCTGGGTCCAGCCACAGCCCGTAGCCCTCCTCGCCGTGGTCGAATGTCGCCTCGAGGGGCCCGCCCCCCCGTCGCCGGCTACGACGTCCGCCCCGGCGGCCGCGACGGCGCCGGCCGCCGCGAGGCTCCTGATCCTCTTCCTCGTCGTCGTCCTGCTCCTCGGCCTGGCGGGCCTCGGCTGCCTCGAGCTCGGCGGCCACCAGCGCATCGTCCTCGGCTCGCAGATCGATTTCGTCGTCGTAATCGCCCGCGAGCGCCCCGGCCGCCGCGGTCTCGGGCGCCTCTCCCAGGTCGTGTTCGCGCTTGAAGGCCTGGATCTGCTGGACGGTGACCTCCAGCTGATGGGCAATCCAGGCGTCGGTACGTCCCTGGCGGACCCAGGCGCGGATTCGGTTGAGCTCAGGGCGAAGCGATCGGCGAGCCACGGCCCGGGAGACTAATACAGCCGTCGGCGACGCCGAGCCACCGCCGCACCCTCCCGAAAATGGCGTCCTGACCGTAATGTGAGAGGTTCCTAAGCACGACGAAGCTTGTGCCCTGTGGAAACGCTCGGTATGCTGCTGGTGCGGGCAGACCGGTGGCCAAGTTGTGCAGCCGGTTTGACCATAGGAGTCCCACGCGAGCAGGGAGGCAGTTCTCAAAATGTTGGTACTGACCCGGAAGTCAAACCAGAGCATCATGATCGGCGACGACGTCGAGGTGTCGGTGCTGGCGATCATGGGCGAAAAAGTGCGGATAGGAATCCAGGCTCCGCGCGACGTTCCCGTCTTCCGCAAGGAGGTCTACCTCGAGATCCAGCAGGAGCGGGGAGGATCGCCCAAGGGTGCGCGGGGAGAAGTGGATGCGGCTCTCCGTGGCTTGAGCGACTCCGGCTGAGTCGCGCGGGGTCGGAGTTCTGCCGTTCTGATCCACTCGCGTAGCGTCACATAGCCCTCATTCCGAGCGGCGCTCAGTGACGCTACGTGGCTATAGGCGCACCAATGGCACAA
>JBPYDM010000149.1:0-13269 GCA_051986255.1 Solirubrobacteraceae bacterium
TCGTGCTGAGAGGCTGGCGCCACACGCCAAAAAAGTCTCCCAGGGTGTAGATCCTGGCAGTCGGAGACTCGATGTGGATGATCCCGTCGGCCGTGTGGGTGTGCAGCCAGTAGTAGCACCGGGTGGCCGCGTAGAAGGGCCCCTCGGGCGTGTGCTCGGCCGCCGGCTCGAGGATGCCGATCCCGCCAGGGATCTGGCGAGGTGAGCCATCCACGTACACCTGGAGATGGGAGTGAATGTGGTAGGCCACCTGCTCCGAGGGGGCGCACTGGATTCCGTTCACCGGGATTCCGGGCGCCGTGGTGGACGCCGGGGCCAGCGCTGGGCCACGCTCGATCGGGATTCCTTCAGGGCCCATGTGGCCGCCGCCCGGCTGCGTAGGCCCGCCATTCCCAGAATCCGAGGCAGTGTGTGTTGGGGTGCTCGACCCGCAGCCGGCCAGGACGATCGCGCTCAGCACGGCCAGCACCAACCGGTGTCGTGTCATCTGAGCGCTGCGTCGTAAGCAGGCATCGGGTGAGCTCCTGCGAAGATCGACGGTTGGTCGAGCCAGACAAGCCTAGCCCGCTTCTTGACCGTGGGCGACCGCCGGTCAAGAATGGGGCACCACATCGAATGGGGCACCCCGCTCCGGAGGAGAGAATGACTGAGTACGACTATGTGATCGTGGGCGCGGGCTCCGCCGGCTGTGTCTTGGCCGCCCGTCTGTCCGAGGACCCGTCGGTGAAGGTTTGCCTGGTGGAAGCGGGGCCGCCCGACGCGGCCGACGAAATCCACCTGCCCGCGGGCTGTCTGGCCATCAGCCTGAGCAAGTACGACTGGGGGTTCATCTCCGACCCCGAGCCTGGCCTGGGGTTCCGTCAGCGGATTCTGCCCCGGGGACGCACGCTCGGCGGCTCCTCGTCGTCCAACGCCATGGTTTACATCCGAGGCAACGGCGCCGACTACGACGGCTGGGCGAACATGGGCTTCGACGGCTGGGGCTGGGACGATGTCCTGCCCTACTTCCTCAAGGCGGAAGACAACGAGCGCGGAGCCAGCGAGTGGCACGGCGCCGGTGGGCCGCTGCGTGTCAGCGAGGGCCGCGCCCGCCATTCCACGTGCGCCGCTTTCATCGAGGCCGCGGTCCAAGCCGGGCTCCCGGAGACCGACGACTTCAACGGACCCGCTCAGGACGGCGTGGGCTGGTACCAGCTCACGCAGCGAGACGGGCTGTGCTGCTCGGCCGCAGTGGCGTATCTGCACCCGGCGCTCGAGCGGGAGAACCTGACGCTCCAGACCGACGCCTACGTCACCCGCCTGCTCCTGGACGGAACGAGGGCTATGGGGGTGGAGCTGGACCACGGCAACGAGCTCATGGAGATTCATGGCGGGGAGATCATCCTCAGCGCCGGCACCTATCAGAGCCCCCAGATCCTCCTCTTGAGCGGTATCGGGCCGGCCGAGGAGCTCGAGCTTGGCGGCATTCCGTCTGTGGTGGACCTGCCGGTGGGCCGCGGCCTCCAGGACCACCCGGCCACCTGGATCACGTTCACAACCGACGAGCCGTCACTCCTGACCGACGAGACCGAGGAGAACCTGCTTCTGGTGCAGACCGAGGGCTGCGGGCCGCTCACCTCCAACTTCGCGGAGTCGGGTGGGTTCATGCGGACCCGTGACGCCCTGGAGGCGCCCGACATCCAGCTCCACGCCGTTCCCATCCTGTTCCCGGAGGCCGGCGCCGGAGAGATCCTGGTCGACGGGTGGGCTCTCTCGGCCTGCCTGCTGCGCCCGGAGAGCTCCGGTTTCGTCAAGCTCCGCTCTCGGGTCCCCACCTCAAAGCCGCGAATCCTCCACAACTACCTCGTGGAGGAGAGCGACCGAGGGACTATGGTCGAGGCCGTGCGCCGGTGCGTGGACATCGTCGGCCAGCCGGCGCTCCGGGCCGTGAGCACGGAGGCCTACGGTGTTCCCGCCGGGACCGACGACGCCTCGCTGATCAGTCACATCGAGCGCAACACCACCACGCTGTACCACCCGGTGGGAACGTGCGCCATGGGCTCGGTCGTGGATGCCAAGCTGAGGGTCATGGGCATGGAGGGTCTGCGTGTGATCGACGCGTCGGTCATGCCGACGCTCGTGCGGGGAAACACCAACGCCCCCACGATCATGATCGCCGAGCGTGCCGCCGACCTGATTCGAGGCCGAGCCCAGGGCGGTCGTGTCGCAGAGCAGGAAAGGGCCGCCGCGTGAAGCCCTCCGTCTAGTGTCGCGACACTTGCCGCTCACCCCCCGTGCCGTGAAAGCCAGCGGCCCATCCGGGCGAACAGCTCGGGTGGGCTGGCCGGCGGCTGGGTCGGGTCGAGTTCGCGGTACACGGCGGCCACGTTGACCGCGATTCGCTCGGGATCGCCCCAGTCCCGGAAGTCGCTGATGTCGATGTCCTCGGCCGCGGCCTCGGCGTCCATGCCGGCTTCGAAGCGCTGCCGGGCCTGGTCATACATGTAGCCGAGGTAGCGCTGGACATCCCGCACTCCCGAGTTATCGGTCACCGGACCGTGACCGGGCACGAGGACGCGGGCCTCCAGCTCGATGATCCGGTCGCAGGCACGCAGCCAGCTGGACACAGGGCCGGCCCACATTATCGGAGTGCCCTCTATGAACAGCAGGTCGCCCGTGAACACCACCGACGTGTCGGGCACGTGGGCAATCGCGTCCCCGGGGGTGTGGGCAGGCCCGAGCTCGATCAGCTCGACCCGACGGCCCTCCACGTCGAGATCGTGTCGGGATCGGAAGGACGCGGTCGGGAGCCGGGGCTCGATGTCTGAGAAGTCGAAGCTCCCAAAGGCGCGGCGGACGAACAGGGCGATCTCCTCGGGCAACCCGGTCGCGCTGACCACGGCGTCCATCAGGGCCGGCGGGGCGGACTGCATGTCTTCGACGGCCGCCGCCGAGGCGATGATCGGGATGCCGTCGGGCAACAGCTGGTTTCCGAACCAGTGGTCCCCGTTGCCGTGGGTATTCATGGCCTGGACGATCGGACGCTCGCTGGTCACCGGATCCATCTCGTCCAGCATGGCCCGCGTCAGCGAAAGGTCAAACAGCGTGTCGATGAGCAACGAGCCACGGTCCGAGGTGACGAGCCCGGCGTTGCTCCAGCCCCAGCCTCCATCCGGCTGGAGGTAGGCGAATATCCCGTCGCCCAGTTCGTGCAGCCCACGCCGGTACGCGACCTTCATGGTGTTTGCCGCGTGTTGCGGGTTAACGTCATATGACACCGCCAAGGCTCGGCATCCTCATGAGGCGGTACGTTTTCACATGACGATGTCAATGCCGAACAGGTGTAGGTCGCTGGTGGTGCTGGCCGTGGCGTCGCTGGTGCTCACGGCCTGTGGCGGATCATCAACTCACTCGGTGACGAGTTCGACCAAAAGCTCCACCAAATCCACCGCATCCGGCAGTGGAGCTTCGGTCACCTCCGGGCCCGTCCGGGCCACGCTCGTGGGCCAGAACCGCAACCCTACCGCCAAGAAGAACTGGACGTACACGGTCACGGCGACGGATGCCCACGGCCACCCCCTGTCCGGAATGGTGACTACCGAGTTCGCCTTCGGGGGTGCCGTCGTGGGACGCGAGACACCGCCCACTCATACGCTCAAGAACGGTCACCTGAAGGATGTGCTGCAGTTCCCAGCTGAAGCCGTGGGCTACGCGATCGAACTCCAGGTGGTCGTCCGCACCCACCCGGGGTCGGTCACGCTGGACTGGCCGGTCTCGGTCGGCCCATGAGCACCGCCCCCGGGTGGCCGACGCGGGCCCGGCGTTCGACGCAACAGTCTGTGGCTGATGAGCTTGGCCGGCCCAGCGCGGCCGACGCGCAGGGCGGCGGCGCGGAGGTCGTGGTCGGCAACGTGGTCAAGTCCTATGGACCGATCAGGGCTCTGCGCGGCGTCTCCTTCCAGGTGGCCGCGTCGGACTTCGTGACCATCACGGGCCCTTCGGGCTCGGGCAAGAGCACGCTGCTCAACCTGATCGGGAGCCTCGATCGGCCGGATGCGGGCGAGATCCTGGTGGCCGGTGCCCCTGTCCCCGAGCCCCGCCATGCGGTGGAATTCCGCCGCCGGATGGTCGGGTTTGTCTTTCAGGACAACCCGCTGCTCCCGTATCTCACCGCCCAGGGGAACATCGAGACGGCCCTTCTGGCCGCGGGAGTGGGGCTTCGCGAGCGCCGCCAGCGCAGCGCCGAGCTGCTCGAGGAGGTGGGACTGGTGGACCGGGCGCGACACGTCCCGGCCGAACTTTCCGGGGGCCAGCGCCAGGCGGTGGCCCTGGCCCGGGCGATCGCATCGCGTCCGCATCTCCTGCTGGCCGACGAGCCAACGGGCGCGCTCGACTCGGTCAGCGGCCAGCGCGCCCTCGACCTGCTGGCCGCGCTGCGCCTGCGCCACGGCATGACCGTGATCATCGTCAGCCACGATCCGGCGGTGGCCGAACGGGCCGATCGCGTGATGCAGCTGGTCGACGGCCAGCTGCACGGCGGCTAAGCCGCCTGGGGCGTCCCAGCCCGCCACGCGGGTGCGCCCGTCAGCGCGGAGCCAGCGACACCGCCGACCAGGTGCGGGCCACCCGCCAGATCGGATAGGCCGCCCCGATGATCCCGATGGTCATGCCGATCAGGGCCGCCCGGCCCAGGCCCCAGGGCGTGACATCCGCTGAGATGAACGCGTGGAGCCCGAGGGCGCCCGGCAGGAGTCCCGCCGCCAACAACCCGAGCAGCAGACCGGCTGCCGTGCCGATCGCGCTGACCGCGATCGCCTCCCCCAGTACGAGCACGCCCAGCTGGCTGGCGCTCCAGCCGACGGTGGACAGCAGGGCCAATTCGCGGCGGCGCTCCAGCACTGCCGCCAGCATGGTGTTGGCTACGGCCAGCGCCCCGATGATCAGGGCCAGCACGACGATCAGGAGCACCGCCTTGCTGATCAGCTCTGTGTTGGCGCCCGCTCGTACGGCCTCGCCCGGGTCGGAGATGGCCGATACCCCGGGGAGGGTCTGAACGAATCTGCGGTGGGCGGTGGCCACCGAGATGGTGGGCTTCAGCCGGACGGCGATCGTGGTCACCTCCTGGGGCGTGCGTCCAGCCAGCGTTTGGGCGTCGCCCAGGCTGGTGATCGCGCCCAGGTCCTCGTAGGTCACGCCGGTGTGGTAGATGCCCACCACCGGGAACCGGCGATTCCCCGCCGCGAGCGTGTCCCCGGCCCGCAGGTGAAGCTGGCTGGCCAGCGTGTCGCCCAGCACCACATGTCCAGGACTCGGGCCGTGACCGGCGGTGAACACCAACTGGCGGGCGGCGAATCCCCGTGGGTCCACCCCGAAGATGATGGCCGAGGGATCGGCCCGGATCGCGCCGATGACCAGCTGGAGCGGCGTCGCCTGGGCCACCCAGGGCTCGGCTTGCACCCGGTGGACCAGCGAGAGCGGGAGCACTGAGGAGGTGGCATCGCCGGCGTCGGCCTGGAACAGGCCCAGGTCTGCCCGGCCGAGGTGCACCAGCTGGGCCGCGGTGCGGTTCAGGCCAGCGGACAGCGACAGTAGCGCCACCACGGCGGCCACACCCACCGCGACGCCGGCGGCGGTGAGCCCGGTCCGGGTCTTGCGCCGGCGGACGTTGGCCAGGATCAAACCGAGCATGGCCGGAATTGTCTCCCAGTGAGGCCTGGCGCCCGGGCAAAAAGGGCCCAGCAGCACCGTCGCGCCGCCAAACCGTCGCTGGGATAATCCGCATCACGATGCACAAGGGCTATCCGGCCGTCGCTCTGTGCTGCGCCGCGCTGGCCGCCGCGGGCTGCGGAGCCTCTCACACGTCGGCCCCCCGTGGGGTGGGACCGGCGAGCCCAGCGGTGTTCAAGACTGACGTGAACGCCCTATGCCAGGCGGCGAAGACGGCGAGCGGGAACAATCTGGACAAGGCGGCGGCGGCCCTGAGCCAAGCTCTGCCTCAGTTCAAGGCCATCACGGCGCCGCCTGCCCAACAGGCGGCGTATTCCGAGTTCCTCGCCCATCTGAAGGCGTTGACGACCGCGGCGAAGAACCGAAACGTCGGGGCCGCCCAGTCGGAAGCGGGCAAGCTCGGCGCGGTGGCCAAACAGCTCGGCGTTTCCGAGTGCGCGTTGTAACGGCCGCCCCGGCGGGGTGAGAGGCTGCGGTCCGTCCGCGCTGTGGCTACGGTCTGTCTGGTGAGCAGCGCGTCTTCTCGGCACTCCGGAGCTCATCCGGTCCACCAGAGCCACGGCGTCTGGATCGCCCAAGACACCCGCAGGCTGGGTCTGGCCCTTGGACTTATTTCCGGATTTGTGGCCGTCGAGGTGGTGGTAGGCATCCTGTCCGGCTCTCTGGCGCTCCTGTCGGACGCCGGGCACATGCTCACCGACGCCGTGGCACTCGGGGTGGCTCTCGTGGCCATACGGATCGCAGCGCGGCCGCCTGGTGGGCAGATGACGTTCGGATTTAGACGGGCCGAGGTCCTGTCAGCCCAGTTCAACGGGGCCACACTGCTCGTGCTCGGCCTGCTGATCGTCTACGAGGGGATCCGCCGGCTGATCTCCCCGCCCGGAGTGCCCGGGGCACCGCTGTTGATCGTGGCCCTCGTCGGGATCGGCGTCAACTTGGCGGTCATCCGGACGCTGAGCGGCGCCCGCCACGGGTCGCTGAACGTGGAGGGAGCTTTCCAGCACATCCTGACCGACCTGGCGGCCTTCATAGCCACGGCGATCGCGGGCGCGATCATCCTGCTGACTGGGTTTGTCCGGGCCGATGCCATCGCCTCGCTGCTCGTGGCGGCGATCATGCTCCGCGCCGCCTACGGCCTCCTCCGTGCCTCAGGCCGGGTGTTCCTCGAGGCCGCCCCTGAGGACGTTGATGTCGAGGCGGTGGGCCGGGCCATGGTGGCCGCTCCCGGCGTCCGCGAGGTGCATGACCTGCACGTCTGGGAGGTGACCTCGGGCTTTCCCGCGCTGTCTGCGCACGTGCTGGTGGGGACGGAGGATGACTGCCACCGGGCCAGGCGCGCGCTGGAGGAGTTGCTCTCCTCGCGCTTCCACATCGAGCACACCACGCTCCAGGTGGATCACCAGGGACGCGAGCTGCTCACAATCGAGCAGCCCGCCCAGCCCGAACGCGTTATTCGCTGACCTCGACCAGCTGCGCGGCCAACCAGTCTCGCGCTAGCTCGGCCACCCTCTCGAGAGCCCCAGGCTCCTCGAACAGGTGGCCGGCGCCTTCGACTATCTCCAGCCGCACCGAGCAGCGCATCTGCCGCTGGGCGTGCCGGTTGAGGTCGGCCACCACCCGGTCCGCACCACCCACGATCAGCAGCGTGGGCGCTCTGACCTCCGACAGGTCTGGGCCGGCCAGATCGGGGCGGCCGCCTCGAGAGACCACGGCCTTGACCTGGCCAGGCCGCCGCGCGGCCGCGATCAATGCCGCCGCGGCGCCCGTGCTGGCGCCAAAGCAGCCGATGGGGAGCCGTCGTGTTTGATCCTGACCGCCCAGCCAGTCGACGGCCGCGATGAGCCGGCTGGCCAGGAGGGCGATGTCGAACCGGAGTTCCCCCGTGCGACGGTCCTCCCGTTCCTCATCTTGGGTGAGGAGATCGAGAAGAAGCGTGGCCAGCCCAGCCCGCTGCAGGCTTGCCGCCACCTCGCGGTTACGAGGGCTATGGCGGCTGCTCCCGCTTCCGTGCGCGAAGGCCACCACCCCATGAGCGTTCTCAGGGATCACCAGGTCTCCGGCCAGCAGAACTGCATCGGCCGCAATCTCCACGTGCCGCGGGTCCTCCTCGCGGGATCCACCCGTCTCTATCCGTGGACTCTCCATGGCCTGCCGCCGAGTTAAGCACCCGCGCTTGGCAACTATTTCGACTGAAGCTATTGACATAGTGCTAAGCTGCGCGCGGGGCCAGCAACCTTGTCAATCGATTCAGTGAACTCGGAATTGGAGGACGGATGAAACAACGCGCCAGAACACGGATTGTGGGGACGCTTCTGGGCGTTCTCATGCTCGGCGGAGGCGTGGCTGCGTGCGGCGGTTCCTCAGACGCCACGAACACGTCCAAAAACGCCAGCGCCGGCTCGAGCTCGGGCTCGGGAGGCGCTCAGCTTGGGCTCGTGGCCTACTCCACCCCCAAGAAGGCATACGACGCGCTGATCGCGGCCTTTCAACAGACCGCCGAGGGCAAGAACGTCACGTTCACCGAGTCCTATGGTGCGTCTGGGGCCCAGAGCCGGGCGGTGGCCGCCGGCCAACCCGCCGATGTGGTGGCCTTCTCCACCGAGCCGGACGTGGCCCGCCTGGTCAAGGCTGGGCTGGTTTCCAGCGACTGGGACGCCAACGCCTATAAGGGCATCGTGGCTGACTCGGTGGTCGTGCTGGTGGTACGCAAGGGCAACCCCAAGCACATCACCGGTTGGAATGACCTGACCAAGCCCGGAATCGACGTGGTCACGCCGAATCCCTCGACCTCCGGCAGCGCGCGGTGGAACATCCTGGCCGCATACGGCGCCCAGATCAAGATGGGCAAGACGCCCGCGCAGGCGCTGGACTACGTCAAGACCCTGATCACCAAGCACGTCAGCGTGGAGGACCCGAGCGGGAGCACGGCCATGGACACGTTCGCCGGCGGAAAGGGCGACGTCCTTCTCTCCTACGAGAGTGAGGCCATCTCGGCCGAGAAGGCGGGGCTGCCCGTGCAGTACATCATCCCGCATCAGACCATCCTGATCCAGACGCCCGACGCCGTGGTGAACAAGAGCTCACATCTCAAGCAGGCGCAGGCCTTCCTGAGCTGGCTGTGGTCCCCGGCCGCGCAGACGATCTGGGCCGAGAAGGGCTACCGCCCGGTGCTCCAGTCGGTGGCCTCACAGTTCGCCAGCAAGTACCCGACGCCGGCCCAGCTGTTCACGATCGACTCGCTGGGCGGCTGGAAGACCGTGGACAAGACACTGTTTGACCCAGCCAACGGATCGGTGACCCAGATCGAACAGAGCGCAGGGTTCCCCACCTCCTCCAAGTAGGGCCCGGGTGAGCGTCGCCACTTCCTATCCGGCACCCCGCGCGCCCGCCCACAGGCGGGCGCGCGCGGCCGCCCCCCGGGGCACGCTGGGCTTCGGCATGTGCCTGGTCTACCTGAGCGTGATCGTGCTGATCCCACTGGCCGCGGTCGCGGCCAAGGCGTTCTCGGGAGGGATCGGGAACTTCTTTGACGAGGTGACCACAAGTGAGTCGCTGCAGGCCCTGGGCGTGACGCTGGTGGCTTCCCTAGTGGTGGCGGCGATCGGCGCGGTGATGGGGACGCTGGTGGCCTGGGTGCTCGTCCGTGACCACTTCCCGGGGCAGCGACTGGTCAACAGCCTGATAGACCTGCCGTTCGCGCTGCCCACGATCGTGGCCGGACTGACGCTGATCGCGCTGTACGGCCCTGACAGCCCGTTCGGCGTCCACCTGGCCTACGCCCGAGCCGGCGTGCTGCTCGCCCTGATGTTCGTGACGCTGCCCTTCGTGGTCAGGGCCGTCCAGCCGGTGCTGATCGAGCTCGACCCGGAAGTGGAGGAGGCCGCGGCGTCCCTGGGAGCCTCCAACCTGACGACGTTCCGGCGGATCGTCCTGCCCGCGTTGCGGCCCGCCATCGCCTCGGGGGCGGCTCTGGCCTTCGCCCGCGGGGTAGGAGAGTTCGGTGCGCTGGTCCTGCTCGCCGGCAAGGCCCAGATCGCCAGCATCGTGGTCTACGCCGACATCGAGAACGACTCAACGCAGTCGGCGGCCTCTCTGTCCGTCGTGCTGCTGGCCATATCCCTGATCGTCCTGGTCCTCCTCCGGTGGTCGGGAGCCCGAAATGCGTCTTAGCCGTCCGGCCATCCTGTCCGCCCGGGCGGTGGCGTTGCTCTATCTGGGCGCGCTGCTCCTACTGCCGCTGGGGGTGGTTCTGGGCCGCACGTTCGAACACGGGTTGAGCGAGGCGTGGGCCTGGATGACCACTCCGGCGGCCATCAGCGCGCTCTGGCTCACCATCCTCATCGCGCTGATTGCCGTTCCGCTGAACACGATCTTCGGCGTCGGCTGCGCACTTGTCCTGGTCCGCGGCAAGGCCCGAGGGCGGGCCGTCCTTGATGCGCTCATCGATCTGCCCTTCGTGGTTTCCCCAGTCATCGCGGGGCTGGCGTTGATCCTGGTCTACGGCCTGGACGGCTGGTTCGGGAGCTGGTTCGTCAACCACGGCTTCCCGATCATCTACGCCGTACCAGGGATGGTGCTGGCCACGATCTTCGTCTCCCTGCCCTTCGTCGTACGCGAGGTGGCGCCGCTGCTGATCGAGGTCGGGGAGGAGCAGGAGGAGGCCGCGGCCACGCTGGGGGCCAGCCGCTGGCAGACCTTCTGGCGGGTCACGCTCCCCTCGATCCGCTGGGGCGTCGCCTACGGCGTGGTCTTGACCACGGCCCGTGCCCTGGGTGAGATCGGGGCCGTGCTGGTGGTGTCCTCGAACGTGGCCGGCTCCACGCTCACGCTCCCGCTGCTGGTCTACCAGCGGGACAGCACGTCCTTCGGCGCTCAGGCCCAGACCGGTACCTACGCCGCCGCCACCGAGCTGATCGTCCTATCGCTGGCTGTGCTTCTGGTGATGACGCTCCTCGGCTCACGAAAGGGGAAATGACGTGAGGATTGACGTGATCGGTATCGCCAAGCGCTTCGGCGACTTCACGGCTCTGGAGGATGTCTGCCTCGAGGTCCAGGAGGGTTCTCTGACCGCCCTGCTCGGACCCAGCGGCTCGGGGAAGTCAACCCTGCTGCGGATCATCGCTGGCCTGGAGGAGCCGGACAGCGGCTCGGTGCATATCGACGATCGTGACGTGACCGCCATTCGTCCTCAGGAACGCGGGATCGGCTTCGTGTTTCAGCATTACGCCGCCTTTGCCCACATGAGCGTATGGGAGAACGTGGCCTTTGGCCTGCGTATCCGCAAGCTGCCCAAGGATCAGGTGCGGAGCCGGGTGGAGGAGCTGCTGGCCCTGGTGGGTCTCACCGCCTGGGGCAAGCGGCGTCCGTCCCAGCTCTCGGGCGGGCAGCGCCAGCGCATGGCCCTGGCCCGCGCCCTGGCCGTCGAGCCCCGCGTGCTTCTGCTCGACGAGCCCTTCGGCGCTCTGGACGCCAACGTCCGCTCCGAGTTGCGGCAGTGGCTCCGGCGGCTGCACGACGAGCAGGGGGTGACAACGGTCCTGGTCACCCACGATCAGGAGGAGGCGATGGAGGTGGCCGACACGATCGCGGTCATGCACGAGGGCCGGATCGAGCAGACGGGGTCTCCCCGAGAGGTCTACGACCGGCCGGCCAACGACTTCGTCATGGGCTTCCTCGGCCCCGCGGTCAGGCTCGGCGGCGAGCTCGTCCGTCCGCACGAGCTGCGGATCTCGCTCGAGCCTGAGGACGGAGCCGTGGAGGCGATGGTGACCAGGGTCGTGCACCTGGGCTTCGAGGTGCGGATCGAGGTCGAGCTCCCGGACCGCACCCCGGCTCGGGCCCAGCTGACCAGGTCTCAGGCCGGAGAGCTCGAACTCGTCCCCGGAGACATTGTGTACGTCCAGACCCCTACCGCATCCGGTGTGAAGGTCACCGCGTGACCCATGCCTCCGGGTCCTCGCTGAGCTTGGCGATTGCCCGCGGGAGGCGACCGTCGGCCACGTCGGCCACAGTGACGTTCTCCACCACTTCGCGCAGGCTCTTGCGAACCGCAATCCATACTCGCGGCAGCTCGCCGGCCGCGCCGCCGTAGTGCGATTCCTCGGGCGGACCCCCGCGCACGGTGGCCAGCGGTCCCTCGACCGCCCGGATCACGTCGGCGATGGTCACCTGGTCAGCCGGCTTGGCTAACCGAAATCCGCCCTCCGGGCCGCGCTGGCTGCGCACGATTCCGGCATGCCGCAACTCGCCCAGGATGTTCTCCAGGAAGTTCAGCGGGATGCCCTGCGCGGTGGCCACCTGCTCGGCCCGCACCGGGCCCGCGTCCGCGGTGGCCGCCAGCTCGATGGTCGCCCGCACCGCATAGTCCACCTTGGCCGAAATCCTCAAGGGCAAGCTCCTTCCCGCGCGGGCTCCCCGTCGCCCTGTTCAAGGCACGACAGCCGCGTCGTCCAGTGGTAAACCATCCTGATCAGGATTGTGCACCACCGGGCCCCCAGAGTGGCGCCCGCCAGGCTGTCAGGGAGACTGCGCCCGGATGGGCGAGCCCCCTCCCCAACCCAAATCCGCCCTTGACAGGAGTAGGCTCCCCACCGAAATGTTCTGGGGCGACGGGGTGGGCCCGTAGTCGTGTCAATCCTCGACGGCACCGAGGATCGGTCTGCGCCCACGACCACGGGCGCCGCCGACCGACATAAGGACGTCGCCGAGCCGGTGATAGAGGTATCCGGGCTGCGGATGTCCTACGACGACTTTGAAGCTGTCCGCGGAGTCGACCTCCGGGTGCTGCGAGGAGAGATCTTCACCTTCCTGGGGCCCAACGGCGCCGGCAAAACGACCACGGTGGAGATCCTCGAGGGTCATCGCAAGCGCACGGCGGGGAACGTCCGGGTGCTCGGCGAGGACCCCGAGCACGCCGATCGCTGGTGGCGGTCCCGGGTGGGGGTGGTCCTGCAGAGCTCACGCGTGGAGCCCCAGCTCACCGTGCGCGAATGTCTGGCGCTGTACGCCGGCTATTACCCGGCGCCGCGGTCGGTGCAGGAGGTCATCAAGCTCGTCGGGTTGGCCAAGAAGGCTGAGGTCCGCTGCGGCCTGCTCTCCGGGGGCCAGCAGCGTCGTGTGGACGTCGCTCTGGCTCTGATCGGCGACCCCGAGCTGGTGTTCCTGGATGAGCCGACCACGGGCTTTGATCCGTCCGCCCGGCG
Organism: Solirubrobacteraceae bacterium; assembly: GCA_051986255.1. GTDB lineage: Bacteria > Actinomycetota > Thermoleophilia > Solirubrobacterales > Solirubrobacteraceae > Palsa-465. The sequence goes on from JBPYDM010000149.1 coordinate 12,909, forward strand.
GTCCGCTTGGGAGATGATCGATGGGCTGCGGGCGCTCGGGAAGACGATCTTCTTGACCACCCACTACATGGATGAGGCGGAGGCGCTGGCCGACCGCATCGCGGTTCTCAACGCCGGGGTGATCGTGGCCGAGGGCTCTCCAACCACCCTGGGTGGGCGGGACCGGGCGCCGTATCAGATCACGTTCAGCCTCCCGGACGGGGTCACCGTCAACCAGCTTCCCGTTCCCGCTGCCTCGGTGCGCGCCCACCACGAGACCCGCAAAGTGATGGTCGAGAGCGACCGGGTGATGGAGACGCTGCATGACCTCTCGGGTTGGGCAATCGAGCAGCGCCTCGATATGTCGGACCTTCAGGTGCGG
>JBPYDM010000150.1:0-4781 GCA_051986255.1 Solirubrobacteraceae bacterium
GTTCGCGCAGGCGGTCGCGGATCGGCGGCGTGCCGTCGATGAGTCCGAGCGTTCCGGCCAGCGCCGCCGGCGCCTGAAGTGCGGCTCCGGACGGGGCGGCACCGAGCAGTCGCTGAACGGCCAGCAGCCCGAGGCCCAGGGCCGACCCGGCCAGCCGGGCCCCGCTCTGGATGACCGGGGCGGGATCGAGCGGATGGGCCGGGAGGTCCTGCCCCGGAGTCTCGGGGAGCTCCAGCTTGGAGATCTCGGCCAGCACGTCCTGCATCGAGGCGACGCGACCGGAGAATTCCACCAGCACCCGACCCGTAACCGCGCTGGCCGCCGCCCGGCGCACCTCGGGCCGGCGCTCGAGCGCCTCCACCACCCGCCGAGCCACGCGAGGATCACGATCGAGTCCACGCACAGCAATCCGGGCCCGGACTACCCGGCCGGCCCGGTCGCGCAGCAGCCCGGAAATGCGGCCGGCCGCCGTGCGGAGATGCGGTGCGGGCGTGGGAGCGACTGCCTGGCTGAGCGGGAACTTCTCGTCTGGCTCGGGCCCATCGTCTTCCGGCCCCTCGGCCGGAGGGGCCGATCCGCCCATCAGGCGGGCCAGCGTCTCCAGCACCGGCGCCTCGTCCTGCGTGGGAGAGGTGAATTTGATCAGCACGTTGCCCGTCGCCGGCCGGGCGCTGGCCTCGACGACTCCCTCCACTGCCTCCACCGCCTCCTCCAGGCGGGCCGGATCCTCGCCACCCCAAAGCGGGAGGTGGACGCGCAGCCGCCCCGGCATCGCTCTCACGACCCGGACGGCCGGCTCGATGCCCAGATTGCTCACTACTGGGCCGACGGGCTACCTATCGGACCGAGAGCTCTTCCGGCGGCCCCGTTCCCACTCTTCGGTGAGCGTGCGCGCCTCCGCCACCACGTCCTCGAATTCCTCGCGAGCCCGACCGATGAAGCGATTTAGGAATCTCGAGGCGTCGGCGCTCCAGCGCGTCATCAGCTCCTCGGCCCGTTCTTCGACCGGCCGCTGGTCTCCGGATGAGCCTGCCCTGGGCATGCTCGTCAGACCGCCGCGGTCAGGCGCCCGACGATCGGCTGCTGCGCGATCGTGAACGCGACCGTGAGGCGGTCGAGCGTGAACCGGAGCCGCTCGACCCGCGGGTACCAGAGCTGCCAGGGGTTGGAGAGGCGCCATTCTCCTGACCACGCACGCCGCGCACCACGCCACGTGCGGCACCGGCCACGACGTCGCCCGCCTTGAGCGCTCCGGCCACGCCGTACACGGCACCTCGGCGCAGCGTCTGGCGCGTGCGGGGAGAAACGATCGTGGCAGTGGCCGCGGCCACGAACGCGGATTCGGTGCTCACTACGTCATCAAGTCCCAAAACATCTCCTCCTCGTTCGTTGCGGTCCCAGTTCGGGATGCTGGGATAGAGGGCATTCGGTATCTGTACCCGAGCCGGATATTTGCAAAAACCGTACTTGAAGGCGCTTATACGCCGTTTGTGCCTGCCCATCGGGAGGAGCTATGACCTATTCGGACTATCGACATCTGCGTTTCGAGCGCCCCGAGCCCGGGGTGCTTCAGATCACCATCGACCGCCCCGAGCGGATGAACGCCACCGACGAGCGGCTGCACCGTGAGCTGACCACGGTGTGGCGAGATGTGGCCGACGACCAAGAGACCCGGGTGGCCCTCATAACCGGCGCGGGACGCGCCTTCTCCGCCGGTGGTGACCTCGAGATGCTCGAGCGCATGGCCGGCGACTACCGCCGGGTGGCCGCCATGGCCACAGAGGCTGCCCAGCTCGTGCTGAACATGCTCGACTGCGAGAAGCCGATCGTCTCGGCGATAAACGGTACGGCGGTCGGGGCAGGCCTGGCGGTGGCGCTGATGGCCGACATCAGCGTGATCGCCCGGGGCGCCAGACTGACCGACGGCCATCTGCGCCTCGGCGTGGCGGCCGGCGACCACGCGGCAATCCTGTGGCCGCTGCTGTGCGGGATGGCCAAGGCCAAGTACTACCTCCTGACCGCCGACTTCATCGACGGCGCCGAGGCCGAGCGGATCGGCTTGGTGAGCCGGAGCGTGCCCGCCGGGGAGGTCCTGGAAACGGCCCTCCTGATCGCCACCCGGCTGGCCTCCGGTCCCCAGCAGGCCACGCGCTGGACCAAGCGGACGCTCAATCACTGGCTGCGCCAGGCCATCCCCGCGTTTGACGCCAGCGTGGCCTATGAGATGCTGACCTTCCTGGGAGAAGACGTCCACGAAGGCGCCCGCTCAATCCAGGAGCGCCGTTCGCCCTCGTTCCCCAGCGTGGCTGCGGACCAGCGCCCGGAGCTGGAGGGCGGCTGAACGTTACGAACCGCTCAGCGACCAGCGAAAACCGAACTGGTCCTTGAGCTCGTCCATCCGCTCGCCCAAGGGCATCAGCGCCTGGCCGAGGCAGTACCTTCTCTTCGGTCATCGTACCCCCGCCTCCGAGGTGAAGGAATATGGCGCCCACGGTCCGGTGCAGCTGAGCGCCAGCTGAGTGTTCTCGTGCTGGATCCGTCTGAGCCCGGCGCAGAAGCGCTCCACGTCGTGGGCCCGGACCAGATAACTGACGCTGATCCCGGCGTCCCGGGAGGCCGTGGCCGATTCCTTGGAGTTGACGGCAAAGGCCCTGAGTGGCTCCACCGTGTGGGTGATCATCGCCTCCCGCCGCTTGCCCACCTCGAGCATGTCCCGCATGTTGGTGTGACCGTCGGTGGCCGACTCTGACGGGTCGGGTGGGAGGGTTCTGACCCGCACCGCCAACTCCACGCACCCGCAGACTCGCGCCAGGCCGGATTCCAGCGCGTCCGCGTCGCGTTCCAGCGCGAGCCCGACCGAGCTCGCGCCCTCGAACGTCGTCCCGAACCGGGCGGGCAGAACCGGTCCCAGCTCCATGACCGCCTCAACCACCCGCTCGTGATCCCAGGCGGACTGCGCATCCAACCGCAGATCGAGCTGCTCATAGGACGAGCAGACGGCGCTGAGCGGCCCGGTATCGACCGTCTCGAGCTCGGCGTCTCCGATCCCGCGGATGGACGGAAGCTCTGTCAGCCGGGGCGCAATGCCGTACAGATAGATCATGGCGACGTCTCCCTCTCAACCGTGGAGACCGAGGGGATCAACGCTCGCAGGGCCACCTGAACCAGGTCGATATCAGCCACGGCCAGAGTGATGTCCCCGCTCAGGACCACGCCGCCGGCCAGCAGCCGGTCGAGCAAATCGATCAGGGCGATATCGCGGCTGGCACTGGGCGCGGTGATCCGCGACTTGCTCTCTACCCTGGTGTTCAGCTCCGCGCTCACGAGGTGATCCGCGCCGACTCGGAAGTCTGGCCCTGGCATAGACACCCCTTTACTACCCCCTCATCTCGGCCCTCACACGCCGCCCGAGCCGGCCCGAAATCGACGCGGGGCCAGTGCAGGCCGAGCGCCGGCCGCGCACCGGCTACTCCTCCGGGGGCGTGGAAATGACCTCAGTGGGTTGGCTGGCAGCCCGCTCCCGCCGGATCTTCTGCCGGGCGGCACCGATTACGGCCGATGCCTCGCGTTCGCTTGCCCGCAGCTGCTGCTCGAGCTCGCGGGCCTGCTGCTTCAGGGCCTGCGCGCGGGCGTGGTCGTCGTGGTATGTGGCCTCCCCGAGCGGCTTCAGATGACCCTGGAGCTGGCCGCGCAGCCGCCATTGGCGGCCACGAATGCGCAGGAGGTTCATGGCCGCCCGCCAGGCCGTACGCAGGCTCACCACGACCAGTTCCAGTGTCGAGCGGCAGCGGTCTGTCACTCTGCCGATCGAGCGGGCCGCCGGCGTCTCCGGCTCGCGCCGGACGGCAAATCGAAGAAGCGTTAGGAATACCAGCGCCAGGCCGAGGATGAGCACGCCCGGGATCACGGCACCTGCGCCGAGCAGCACGATCCCGAAAAGCAGCGAGGCGCTGCCAAGCCCCGTGAGCAGAGGGACGGGATGGATGCCGAAGGGTTGGCGCTGGGTCAGATGAATGTTGGGCGGCCGAAAGGTCGGCGAGGTCCTGAGGCGGGAGTCTGGCCGTACCGGATCGGTCCGCAACTCAACGCGCTCACCGGACGGGGATTTGCCTTCACGCGGAGTTCCGCACCGCGGGCACGCTGCAAAGGAGGGTGGCAAGCGTGTGCCGCAGCCCGGGCACGAGAGGTTGTTGGCCATGGGGCGAGCTTTCCCCGTCCGCCCCCGGCTGATGCACTAGTCGGCGCGCTGCCCGGCTTGCGCCGAACCGCTTGGAGGCCTATGTTGCCCGCGAATGAGTCCGGACGGGCCGGTGAGCGGCCGTCGTAAGGAGGTCAGCTATGCGGGTGGACGTGGGCGGCGTGAGCATCGAGTACGAGGTGACGGGTGATGGCCGCCCGGTCGTGCTGCTCCATGGCTTTCCCGACTCTGGGCGCCTGTGGCGCCACCAGGTGCCGGCGCTGGCCCAGATCGGCTTTCAAGTGATCGTGCCCGATCTGCGGGGCTACGGTCGCTCCGACAAGCCCGCAGCGGTTGAGGCCTACGCACTTCCCACCCTGGCGGGGGACGTGCTGGCCGTGATGACCGATGTGGGCGTCGAGCGAGCCCACGTCGTGGGGCACGATTGGGGGGCGGCTGTGGCGTGGGGACTCGGGGCGCTCGTGGGTGATCGGGTCGACCACCTCGTGGTGATGTCAGTGGGGCACCCGGCGACCATGCGTCGGGCGGGCGGGATCGAGCAATACGAAAAGTCCTGGTACATGCTGCTGTTCCAATTCGCCGG
>JBPYDM010000151.1:0-2231 GCA_051986255.1 Solirubrobacteraceae bacterium
ACGTCACGCCGGTTCGTGCGCCCAGGTGCTGGCGCCACCGGACTCCCAGCTGGCTGACGTTCAGAGCGTTGAACCTCAGCCGCAGCGCACCCAGGAGGCGTCTCCCCCGCGGCGCCAGATGGCGTTCGGCGCTGGTCTGGCCGCGCCTCACGGCCGCCACCAGCGGCCCCGCGAATTGCGTCAGGTAGGTTGAGAGCGTTGCGGAGATCTGGCCGACCTGACGCTGCGCGGCTCTCCCCTGGACCAGCCCGCTGAGGGTCACGAGCTCGGCGGGGAGCTGCTCGGACCCATCCAGGTATGTCGTGCGGAACTGCGGCCGAGCCGTGCGCTGGAACCGGTGCAGGGCAGTGTTCAGGTCGAGGATCGAATGCTCCGTGGCAAAGGAGCGGTTGAGCACCTCGGAAGCCGAGCGAACAGCGCGATAGTCGTCTCGAACATTGACGATCGTCACCACCAGCACGGTGAACGCGCCGGCGATCAGCAACACGCCTGCGGCAAAGAGGACCACCGTCATCCTGGTGAGACTCCGTGGGGCCATGCTCTCTACTCGACCAGGCCTCGCCTCATAGCGGCGGCCACCGCGGCGGCGCGTTCATTGACCCCCAGCTTCTCGAACAGGTTCTTCATGTGCGTCTTCACCGTGGCGGTGCCGATCATGAGCTGGCCCGATATCTCCGGAGCGGATCGTCCCTCGGCAATCAGCGCCAGCACTTCGGCCTCACGTTCGCTGAGCACTGAGCGGTTCGGCTCCGCGCGCATTCGCACCTCGCTCATCAGTCCTGACTGCACGTCCGGGGCCAGCACGGTCCCCCCACGGGCCACCGCGGCGATCGCGTCGCAGATAACGGCGATCGTGGCCGACTTTCTCAGGATTCCGGCGGCGCCGAGCTGCACCGCCTCGTAGACCAGTCCACCTGACTCGTTGCCCGACAGCAAGATCACCCGGGTCGGGACTCCGTCACGGGTGAGCGCCCGCAGGATGTCGGTGCCGGAAAGCGACGGGAGGTGCTGGTCGAGCAGGCTGACTGCCGGGAGCAGCTCGCGGATCTCCCTCAGCGCCTGCCGTCCGTCCCCTGACGTGCCCGCCAGCAAGAACTCAGGTCGGGACACAACCCCGTGGCCCACGGCATCCAGAAAGACCGGATGATCATCGGCCGCATAGACCGTTATGCGTTGCACGTTTGCCCTCAATTGCCCTCTGAGGCCCCCGGTTGACCCTCATCCTTGGCCGGGAGCGGGGCAGAGTCTACCGCCTATTCGTCCATTTTGGGGCAAATTCCTGTGCTTAAAGCGATTCCGCATCCGGACAATGCCCCCATACCTCATCCGCCCGATCCACCGATTGGAGGATGGCGAGGCTGTGGGACAGCTGCGAGCATGCCCTCGGACTGCCGGCGAAGGAACGCCGGTGGCCGGCCGCGCGGGCAAACGGAGGGCCTTGCCCTCCCCCACGCAGCTACTCGGAAAGGGATGACGAGACGGGGAGCGGAAGACGATGGGGCACGGACATGACACTCTTTTGAGAGTGCTGATCGCGGACGATCATCCGCTGATCTTGGCGGGCATCAGACGGGCGCTGGAGCGCGCTGAGGGGATCGAGATCGTCGGCGAAGCGGCCACCGGGCCACAGCTGCTCGAGCTGATCGTGCGGCGACGGCCGACGCTGGTGCTGATGGATCTGCGGATGCCGGAGGTCTCGGGTACCGAATGCATCGAGGAGATCAGCTACACGTGGCCCGAGATCAAGATCGTGGTGTTATCGGCCGTCGAGGACCGAGCGTCGATCGACGCCGCGCTAAGCGCGGGAGCGTGCGCGTACGTGCTCAAGTCTCTGGGCCTGACCGATATCGTCGCGATCCTGAGGCAGGCGGACAGCGGATGCGTGTTCCACGCGCCCTCGCGCGCCGCGGGATTGGCCTCATCGGGCACAGCGCACCAGTCTCCGTTGCTGACGGCGCGCGAGCGGGCAATTCTCGAGGCGGTGGCCAACGGGCTCAGCACGGCGGCGATCAGCCGGAGCCTGTGGATAAGCGAGAACACGACGAAGTTCCACCTGAAGAACATCTACCGGAAGCTCGGCGTCGCCAACCGGGCCGGGGCGGTGCGCTACGCCCTCGAGCATGAGCTGGTTGCCGCGTGACCGGCCCGCTCGGTTAGCGTCCCAGGGTCTCCCGCAGCGCCTCCGCGACCCGCTCCACCTGGCCGTCGGTCATCTGGGGGAAGAAAGGCAA
>JBPYDM010000152.1:0-16560 GCA_051986255.1 Solirubrobacteraceae bacterium
TACTGAGCGTGGTCGGGGCAATCGCCGTGGCCGGGTCACGCGGGCTGGCCCCGGGTGGCCTCACGATCTAACGCCCGATCGCCGCTGACAGGACACCCGCCGGAGCCGACAACTCTTACGGCTCGACCGTCAGCGCTTCCCCGGGCGCTTCGCCAAACAACTCCGGGTGCAGGATATGGGCCAGCAGCTCCAGTCCATCCACGATGCGCGGCCCGGGCCGGGAGAAGTAGGCGGCCGCATCAACGGCCACCACCTCGCCGGCGCCCACGCTTCGGAGCTCCCCCGCGTGCATCTCGGCCTCGCGGTAGGCCAGGGCGGCGTCGTAGCCGCAGGGCATCACGATCACCACATCCGGCTGGGCCGCCTGGACCTCCTCCCACGTGCGCTCCTCCGAGTGCTCGCCCGGGCCCCCCAGCACGTCCTCGCCGCCGGCATACTCGATCAGCTGTGGGGTCCAGTGCCCGGCGGCAAACGGCGGGTCAAGCCATTCCAGCGCCACCACGCGCGGACGCCGGACGCGCCGCGTCTGCACCCTGACCCGGTCGATGCGGGCCGCGGCGTCCCGCACCAGCTGGGCCGCCGCCTCCTGGCTTCCGGTGACCGTGGCCAGCCGGCCCGCGTCCCCCAGCACCTCGCCGACCGTGCTTGGGTCCAGCGAGATGACCCGGGGGCGGGTCTCCAGCTCCTGAGCCACAGTGCGAACGTCCTCGTATGAGACCGCGCACACGGCGCACAGGGCTTGGGTGACGATCAGGTCGGGGCGCAATGATCTGAGCAGCTCGGTGTCGAGCTCGTAGATCGACTGACCCTGGAGCGAGCGCTCCTTCACCGCGGCATCGATCTCCCGTGAGCTCAGGCCCTGGGGGAGCGCGTTGCGTGTGATCCGAGGCAGCTCGAGTGCGGCCGGCGGGTAGTCGCACTCGTGGGTGACCGCGACGATGTCCCCGCCCAGCCCGAGCGCGAACAGCATCTCGGTGGCGGACGGAACCAGGCTGACGATCCTCATCGGACAGGCATGATGACCGAGCTCGGGATTTCCGTCGCGCAGCGGTGTGCAAAGCTGCTCTTATCCACCAGGCACCGTCCACAAGGAGAGCGCATGGCAGAGCTTCTCGGGGAAGACAACATAGCTTCGAGGCTAGAGGAGAGTGAGTGGCACCGGGAGGGCGACGAGATCGTTCGCGAATGGCGGCTTGAGAACTTCGCCCAGGCGATGGAGTTCGTCAACCGAGTGGCCGACGCCGCCGAGGAGGCCAATCACCACCCGGACATCCTCATCTACGGCTGGAACAAGGTGAAGCTCAGCCTTACCAACCACTCCGCCGGAGGACTCACCGAGGCCGACTTCACGATGGCGGCCAGGATCGACGACCTCGGCTGAGAGCGCTGGTCTGACTGCTACCGTTCCGCCCGTCGCTGAATGAACGACGACGACCCATCTCGAAGTAGCAGCGGCGTCCAGAGAGGGTCTGGCGCCGACGATAAGCCAGGATCTGCAGACGGAGTCCGGGCCCTCGCCCGGGTGTCGGCGCGCCGCTGAGCGATGAACGTCGCATTCGCTGTCCTGACGCTGCTGCTCGTCCTGGTCAACTCGTTCTTCGTGGTGGCCGAGTACGCGCTCGTGCGCTCGCGCCGGGCCCGGTTGGAAGCCCTGGCCGAGGAGGGGGCCAGGGGGGCGCGGCGGGCGCTCAGGCAGATCGACCATATCGGCGACTACCTCTCGACCTGCCAGGTCGGGATCACCATGGCCTCGATCGCGATCGGTGCGTTGGGCGAGCCGGGGATCGCCCATTTGCTCGAGGACGCGTTCGGCACGACCGTGGGACATGGCCTGGCCGTGGCCGTGTCCGTGGTGATCGCCTACGTCCTCATCATCACCGCCCAGAGCGTGGTGGGCGAGATCGTGCCCAAGCTCTACACGATCCAGCACGCCGAGGGGCTGGCCCGGCGGATTGGCGGTCCGCTCGAGTTCTTCCGCCGGCTGTTCACCCCGTTCATCTTCCTGCTCAACTCGTCCTCTAACTCGCTGCTGCGCATGCTGGGCACGGACCCGAATGCCGACACCGAAGGCAGCACGCCCGAGGAGATAAAGCGCCTCATCGCCCAGTCCTCGGGGGAGCAGCTCGACGTGGGCGAGGCGAGCATGCTCAGCGGGGTCTTCCACCTGCACGAGCAGGAGGCGCGCAACGTCATGACTCCGATCCCGGCCGTGGTCACCGTGGACCTGGCCGAGACCGTCGAAGCCGCCCTGCGCCGCTGCGTATCCACGGGCCACTCCCGGCTCGTGGTGACTGAGGATGAGAACCAGGACCGGGTGAAGGGCATCGTCCACGTCAACCAGCTGGTCAAGAAGCTGATGTCCGCGGGTGCCGACGCTCACTTCGATGACCTGGTCCGCCCGGCCCCCCTGGTCCCGGAGACCAAACCGCTGGATGACCTCCTGGCCGATCTTCAGCGCCAGCGCACGGAGCTGGCCATCGTGATCGACGAATATGGGCGCACGGCAGGGATCGTGACCACCGAGGACATCATTGAGGAGGTGGTGGGAGAAATCTCCGACGAGACCGATCCCGCCGGAGGGGCCATTCGCCGCCTGGCCAACGGCGATTGGTTCGTGCGCGGCCACGTCGCCGTGTCCGATCTCGAGGACTACGGGCTCGACCTGCCCGTGGATACAGACGCCTACAACTCGGTGGGCGGGTTCGTGTTCGACCAGCTGGGCCGGCTCCCCAAACGCGGGGACACGATCTCCGCCAACGGCTACTCCATCCGGGTGGAGTCGGTACGCCAGAACCGGGTCGAGGCGGTCCGCATCCGCCGGCGCCGGGGCGCCAGAGCCTGGGGCGGCCCGAGCCCATCACGTCGCTCGGACGAGACGGGCTGATCGCTCGCTACGCTCGCTCCTCGCGCCAGTAGTACATTCCTTTTTCATCGCGACGCCGGCGGAGCGCTGCCAGTCGTCCAGGCGGACGGAGCGGCAGTCCACCAGATGCTCCCCGGTGGTTGAGAGGAGAGATGAAGCCGGCCCCGCCCGGGGCCGGCTTCGCCGCCCGGGGCGGCGGCCGTAACGACGCTGATTCGCCTACGACCGGGACGCCGCGGCCTGGTCGGCGGGTAGGCGTCGGATTGTCCGGGCCGCTACTACCCCCCAAAACAAAAGAGCCGGCCCAATTTGGGCCGGCTCCTTGCTTCTGGGGAGGAGGTGCTGCTATGAGGTACGTCGCGATAATGAGTCTGCGGCCAGCACATGAACGGGTCTTAAAAAGTTCCTTCGATCTTCGTCAGGGTGGCTGGGGGTGTCTGCCCCGCGTCCCTCAGTCGTACGTGTAGAAGCCGCGACCCGACTTGCGCCCCAGCGCCCCCTCCTCGACCAGTTGCAGCAAGGGCGCGGGAACGGGCGCCCCGATCGACTCGCCGATGGCCTGGGCGACGTCCAGACCCACGTAGTCGAGCAGAGCCAGCGGACCCATCGGCATGCCCGCCCCCAGCGTCATGCAGCGATCGACGTCCTCGGCCGGGATGCCGGACCGGGTCATCAGCTCGACAGCTTCGAACAGGTAGGGGAAGAGCAGCTTGTTGACCACAAAGCCCGGGCTGTCCGGCACCTCCACCGGCGTCTTGTCCATCGCCGTGGCCAGGTCCCGAGCCCGCTGGCGTGTCTGCGCTGAGGCCTCGGGCGGGAAGGCCAGCTCCACGAGCTTCATCCGGGGGACGGGGTTGAAGGGGTGAAAGCCCACGAACCTTTCCGGGTGGCCGCTGGCCTGGGCCAGCTCCGCCACCGACAGTGACGAGGTGGTCGTGGCCAGAACCGCGTTCGCGCCCGCGTGGCGCGACAGCTCACCCAGCTCTGCCAGGACGTCTGCCTTCAACCCGTGATGCTCGACCACGGCCTCGACGAGGAACGTGGCCCCGGCGAGCTGGTCCAAATCCGTCACGATTCGGACCCGGTCGGGGTCAGCCTCCCCGTTCAGGAGCTTGGCGCAGTTGCGGGAGATCGAGGCGTGCGCCCGCTTGGCCGAGTCATCCGAGCGCGCCCAGAGCAGAACCTCGCCGTGGCGGGCCGCGGACGCGGCCAGCCCGCAGCCGATGGTGCCTGAGCCTGCAATTCCGAGTCGTTCCTCCACGTCAGCTCCTATGTCGGGGTTGGGACCGGGTGGCTCGGGGGACCGGCCGTTCCTACGCGCCGGGGTACAGTAACGGTTAGCCGATTTTTATAGATGCGATTCGCCGGCCCGGGGCCGGCGGGTCGGACACAAGGAGAGCTGATGCCGGCAACTGGCCGTGAGGTTGTGATCATTGAGGCAGCCCGCACGCCGATCGGGCGTGGGCACCTGGAGAAGGGCTACTACAAGGACACTCATCCCAACGAGTTGCTGGGCGCCGCCTATCGCGCGGTGATCGAGCGGGCCGGGATCGAGCCCGGGCAGGTGGAGAACGTGATCTCCGGCTGCGTGGCCCAGTTCGGTCCCCAGGGTCTGCACGTGGGCCGCAACGCGTGGCTCCAGGCCGGGTTCCCGATCGAGACCTCGGCCACGACCATCGACCTGCAGTGCGGCTCGGCCCAGCAGGCGGTGAACCTGGCCGCCAGCCAGATCGCCGCCGGGATCCACGACGTGGTCATCGGCGCCGGCGTTGAGCACATGGGCAAGCTCCCGTTTGCGGCCACGATGAAGACCCAGCAGGACTTCGGCTTTGCCTTCACCCCCGAGCTGCTGGCCCAGTACAACATCGTGGGCCAGGGCCTCGGCGCCGAGATGATCGCTGAGGAGTACGAGATTCCCCGCCCCGAGCTGGACGAGCTGGCGCTGCGCTCCCATCAGCTGGCCCACCGGGCCACTGAGGAGGGGCGCTTTGAGCGCGAGGTGATCCCCATGGCCGTCAACGGCGACACGTACGTGACCGACCAGGGGATCCGTCCGGACACGAGCCTCGAGGCGCTGAGCCAGCTTAAGACGGTCTTCAAGCCCGACGGCGTGATCACCGCCGGCAACAGCTCGCAGATCTCCGACGGCGCGGCGGCGGTCCTGCTCATGAGCGCGGATAAGGCGCGCGAGCTGGGCCTGACCCCCCGAGCCAGGATCGTCGATCAGACGACTGTGGGGTGCGACCCGGTCAAGATGCTCGAGGGGCCAATCCCGGCGACGCGGAAGATCCTCGACCGTAACTCGATAAAGATCGACGACATCGACCTGATCGAGATCAACGAGGCCTTCGCGCCCGTCGTGGCGGCCTGGCGGCGGGTCCACAAGCCCGACATGGACCGGGTCAACGTCAACGGCGGGGCCATGGCCCTGGGCCATCCGCTCGGCTCCACCGGAGCCCGGCTCATCACCACGCTGCTGCACGAGCTCGAGCGCTCCGACCAGGAGGTCGGGTTCGTGACCATGTGCTGCGGCGGCGGGCTGGGCACCGGGACGCTGATCCAGCGGGTGTAGATATGGGTATGGCCGGCGCGCATGCGCGCCGGCCCGGAGCGGTGCATGCACCGCTCCGCGGGGCGGCACATGTGCCGCCCCGAACAACACCTCCTTATTGCCCCTGTGACGGCGCTACGGTGCCTTGAAGCATGACCCCATCCATACGCGCAGCCCGCCTCCACGAGCACGGCCAGCCGATTCAGATAGACGAGGTCGATCTTCCCGAGCCTGGCCCTGGCGACGTCCTGGTGGAGCTCCGCTTCGGCGGAGTCAACCCGGTGGACCGCTACGTGGCCGAGGGCACGGTGGCCCCGGATGGCAGGCTGCCCCGCACCCTCGGAGGCGAGGCCTCGGGAGTCGCGGACGGCCGTTCGGTGGTCGTGGCCGGGGGCGGTCTGGGAGCCGGGCGTGACGGCGTGTGGGCTCAGGCCGCCGTGGTACCCGCTGAGCTGACGATCGAAATTCCTCAGGGCGTAGACCTCCGCGCGGCCGCGGCCATGGGCGTGGCCGGGCTTACCGCCTATAACGTGGTCCGCGACCTGGCCCGGGTGGGGCCCGATGACCGGGTGCTCGTGCTGGGCGGCTCGGGAGGCGTTGGGTCGATGATCATCCCCCTGGCCAAGGCCAGCGGGGCCACCGTGTGGGGCCAGACGGGCTCGAAGGACAAGGTGGCCGCGATCGAGGGCCAGGGCGCCGATCGGGCGATCGTGGCGGGTCCCGACCAGCTGTCGGATGCGCTGGCCGAGTTTGAGCCCACGACGGTGTTCGACCCGCTGGGCGACGGCTTCGTCGGTCCGGTGCTGGACGCAGCCGCGCCGGCCGCCCGGCTCGTCTCCTTCGGCACCTCGGCCGGAGCCGAGGTTCAGTTCAACCTCCAGACCTTGTACCGAAAGGGGATCTCGCTTCTCGGGTACGCCGGGATGCTGGTCGGGCCCGAGGAGCGCAGACGCGGCCTACGGGCGGCGCTCGACGCGCTCAAGGCGGGTGAGCTGCGGGCATTGATCGGGGACGTGCTTCCGCTCGAGGAGGTCAACCAGGCCTTCCGGCGGCTGGTAGAACGAAAGGTCACCGGGAAGCTGATCCTGGCGCTCGGTTAGGCTAGCTTCCTCCCACCACCGCGCCCGAGGAGAGCCCATGGCCAGCGTCACCCAGGAAGCCTCATCCGCCAGCGACGGCGGAGCAACTGACGGCACGATAGCCGTCGAGAACCCGGCCACAGGGGAGGTGATCACCACCGTCCCGCTGATGGGCCACGGGGACGTCAGCGAGCAGGTAGAGCGGGGGCGCCGGGCCCAGCCGGGATGGGAGGCGCTGGGCTTTCAGGGGCGTGGGCGAGTTCTGCGCCGGGCCCAGAAGTGGATGGTGGCCAACGCCGAGCGCGTCATCGACGTGGTTGTCACCGAGGCGGGCAAGACCTACGAGGACGCTCAAGCCGCCGACTACGGATACACGGTGGCCGCGCTGGGGTTCTGGGCCAAGCACGCGCCGGCCTATCTGGCCGACGAGCGCGTCCCCTCCTGGAACAACCCGATCGTGGCCGGCAAGCGGCTGATCCTCAGGTATGCGCCGGTGGGCGTGGTGGGCGTGATCGGTCCATGGAACTACCCCATCGCCAACTCGTTTGGCGACTGCATCCCCGCGCTGGCCGCGGGCAACAGCGTGGTCCTCAAACCCAGCGAGGTGACGCCGCTGGGCTCGCTGCTGATGGCCGAGATGATGCTCGAGTGCGGCCTGCCCGAGGGTGTCTTCCAGGTGGCCACGGGCGATGGCTCCACCGGCGCTGCCCTGATCGAGCAGGTGGACTGCGTGATGTTCACCGGCTCGACCCGGACCGGCAAGGCGGTGATGAAGGCGGCAGCGGAGCAATTGATCCCCTGTTACCTGGAACTCGGGGGCAAGGACCCGATGATCGTGTGCGCGGACGCCGATCTGGACCGCGCGGCCAACGCGGCGGCGTTCTACTCGATGAACAACGGCGGGCAGGTGTGCATCTCGGTGGAGCGCGTGTACGTCGAGGAGTTGGTGTACGACCGCTTCGTGGACAAGGTGACCGAGAACGTGCGCCGGTTGCGCCAGGGTCCGCCCGCCGGGCTCGCCTCAGTCGACGTCGGCGCCGTGACCTTTCCGCCCCAGATCGAGCTCGTCGATGGTCACGTCCAGGATGCCGTTCAGAAGGGGGCCAGGGTGCTGGTGGGAGGTCATCGCCGTCCAGGCGAGGGTCGCTTCTATGAGCCCACGGTGCTGGTGGACGTGGACCACTCGATGAAGATCATGACCGAGGAGACGTTCGGCCCCACGCTGCCTATCATGAAGGTGAGCGATGCCGAGGAGGCGCTGCGCTTGGCCAACGACACCGCCTACGGCCTTCAGGCCAGCGTGTGGACGAAGGACGTGGAGCGGGGTGAGTCCCTGGCCCGGCGGGTCGAGGCCGGGGTGGTGTGCGTCAACGACGCCCAGATCAACTACTCGGCGCTCAACCTGCCCATGGGCGGCTGGAAGAGCTCGGGTCTGGGAACCCGCCACGGGGCGGGCGGGATCCGCAAGTACACGAAGACCCAGTCGCTGCTGGTGACCCGGCTGGCGCCCAAGCGCGACCTGCATATGTTCCCCTACAGCCGGTCGCGCACCCGGATGCTCCACTGGCTGCTCAAGCTGCTCTACGGGCGCGGCCGCGGAGAGTAGCCCGGCCAGCCGCCCGGCTGGCTCAGCAGGGCTGAATCACGGCGAGCTCAGATCGAGTCCGAGCAGCGCCTCGAGCTCGGCGATGGTGTCGGCAGTGTCGGTGTGATGAATAGTGGCCATGCCGAGCTCTCGGGCGGGGTCGAGATTGAACGGGAGGTCATCCACGAACACACATGCCGCGGGAGAGAGTCCGATTCGCTCCGCCCCCATGGAGTAGATCTCCGGGGCCGGCTTGCGGATCCCCACCTCGCCGGAGATGACCACGCCATCGAATAGCTTGCCGAGCAGCTGCCGGTCATACCGGCGGGTGCCCCACGAGTTCGAGATCAGCCCGGTGCGGATGCCGGCGCCCCGGACCCGAGCCACCGCCCCGAGCATCTCCTCATCCGGCTCAGAGCCGGCGAACATCCGGTCGATCAGGGCCAGCTCGTCCACTCCCAGAAGCTGGGCGAACTGCGGCTCAAAGTCCTCCTCGGATAGCCGCCCAGTCTCGAGGTCGATCAGGAGCTGACGGCATTCCCGGTCCTCTCGGAACCGGCGGCCGATGGTGTCGGGCTCGAGGCCCTCGGTCTCGCAGAACGCACTGAATGAGGCGAAGAGGTTGCTGGTCAGGACCCCGCCCCAGTCCACGAGCAGCCCCAGGTAGTCGTGATCTGCGCTCGCCACTGGATGTCTGAGGATGCCAAATGGCGTTGCGCTTCAGCACGGCGGCGCTTTTCCAGCCTGCGCGCAGCCAAAGTAGTTTCGGAAGTCCCCGGGGAGGAATGTGGGCAGCCCGAGCTCGCCCGCGTAGCCGAGCGAAGAGAACCCGAACATGCCCTCCAGGCTGGCCAGCAGCGAGAAGTGGTTGAAGTCATCGATCGGGTCCTGGCCAGGCAAGACGTACGGCGACAGGAGCAGCATGCCCACCTGGCCGCCGCCCGGTGGGGTGCCGGTGGTACCCGTCGTCGAGGTGCCGGAGTTTCCGAGGTTGGGGTATAGGGGGTTGTTGCAGCAGCTGCTGGAGTCCTTGCCGGTGCCGGTCTGCGGAGCGTTGTCGAACGTGATGGCGATCAGCCCGTTGGCCTTGTAGGCGGCCGAGCTTTCGATCTCCGGCACGACCGACTGCAGGAAGGAATCAGCTGGCCCCATCCCCGCCTTGGCGTGGGCCGCGCAGGGGGTGGGGCTGCCGTCGTCGCAGAGGTCGGGGGTGATGTAGGCGAGGTTGGGCGTCGTGCTCACCTTCCCCAAGTCCTTTTTGAGCTGCGTGAGCGAAACGTAATTGCTGGGGCAGCGCTTGGCGTTGGTCTTGGCCTGGAAGAACAGGAACGGGTTGAGCCAGGCGGCGTACGGACCGCTCGGGTGGACGGACAGCTTGCTGCCGAGCTTCGGCTGGCAGGTCTCGGCCTGGAAATGCTTGTCCGAGGAGGAGACCTGGGCGTAATCCTTCCAGGTGGCGTTTGCGGCGGTGAGCTGGTCGGTCAACGTCTTGGCCGTCTTGGGATACACGCACCCGTTGCCCAGGATCTGGCCGTTTGCGCCCTGCTTGCCGGGAGTGATGTTCTGAAAGACGCTGCAGTCCCCGATCGTCTGGGGGGTCGGGCCCTGGCCGCTGACGAGGGCGATCTCGTTGGCCAGCGGGCTTCCGGCTACGCCGTAGTAAAAGGGGATCACAAGTCCCTGCTTGGCCAGGGTCACGGCCAGGTAGGAGTCGAGGTTGGTATGGCCGAAGGTCTCCTGGTACCCCTCGTCAGAAAGCACGATCAAAAAGGCGTGCTGGACCGGGGGGAAAGTGCCCGTGGGTGCGAGGTGCGCGGTTCCGCCGCCGCCCCCCCCGGTGGTGGTCCCCCCGCCACCACCTCCTCCGCCGCCTTCGCCTCCTCCGCCGCCCGGCCCGGCCGCGGTCTGGGAGGATCCCGGAGTGGTGACCGTGATCGTGCGCGCGGCCGGAACGGGAGCGGCCGATGCCGGCCGAGAGGCCGCGGGCGAACCGGCGGGTCCGCCGGGCCCGCCTGAGGCAGCTTGAACAACCGTGGTCACGTTCAACGGCTGGGCCTTGTGGTGCTCGACGGCCAGCAGGATCGGGCGAAGAAGCGCAGCGGCACTGCCGCCCACCAGCGCGCCGACGAGCACACCGAATCCGAGCATCCCCAGCACGGCTGCGGCCGCTGCCCGCGGAGTGACCGACCAGGGATCGGTCGACCCGAGATCGTCGCTCTCCCAATCGGCGTCAGACTGGCCCGCGGGAGCGTCGTGATCGTGCGGCGCTGACCCGCTGGGGGACGCGGCTTCGGTCGCTGACTCTGCCGGAGACGGACTCGCACCGTCGTGCTCCTCGAAGTCGGACGCGGTGAATCGAGCGAAGTGAGGCGCCCGAGGCCCCCGGCGGGCGCCGCAGCTGATGCAGTATCGCTGGCCGGGTTCTACAGCCGCCCCGCACTCAGAGCACTGCAGGGGTGCTTGCTCCTCGCCCGAACGCGTGTCGGTCGCCACGGTAGGTCAGTGTCGCTGGGCTCGAGTGGCAGGTTGTGAAGCAGTTGTGACCGGGACGACCGTCAAGGTTACAATTTCATCACAGACGGCCAACCCTTGATGGCCATACTCGCCAGCCGTGATCCAGGACGCGTGGACGGCTGGCTGACAGTACCATGGCGAGCACGATGGAGACGCCGCCTACTGCCAATCCGTCCGAGGATCGCTGCCACAACTGCAACACTCCCTTGGCCAGCGACCAGCGCTATTGCGTGGCCTGTGGGGAGCGACGTGGAAAGTCTCGCTTCTCCCTGGCCAACGTCGCGGCCGAACTCGCGCCTCCCCCTCCGCCCCAAGCGCCTAAGCAGCGCCGGCGCCCCCGGCTCGCTTCGGGTGTGACGCTCGTCACCGGCGTGGCAACGCTGCTCCTGGCCCTGGGGGTCGGGGTGCTGATTGGACACGACAACAGCAACACACCCACCGCCACCCGGGCCAGCGCACCGGTCTCGGTCGTGACCGTAGGCGGCGGTGGTGGAACCGGCGGCACCGCAACCACAGTCGCGCACAGCAAGGGCAAGGCCAAGCACGCCGTTGCCGCCGCCGCCAAGTACAACGCGGGCGCTACGCCCACGACACCGCTTGTCCACCTCAACTTCAAGCCGACCGTCGTGCATCTGACGCCGAAGAAGATTGCCGCGGCGGCCGCCGCCGCGACGAAGGTGTTCGGTCACAAGGGCAATCTGGCCCCGCCGACGATTCAGCCCGGTCAGGCTTGCTCACACGGAGCGGGCTGCCAGAACGGTAAGTTCACCGGCAACTTCTTCCATACTCCGCTGGCTGGCTCTGGCAATTGACGTGGCGGCGTCCGCTTTGAAACGGGCTGGTCGCTCGATCGGTCACGGGGCGGGGTGGCCGTTGAGGCGCATCAGGCGCCGAGGGGCGGCGGAGCCGGGAGCTCGAGGAGCCCTGGGCCCGCCCGATGCGGCCATCACTGATTTGCAGCGGCGCCGGGATCAGCTCTACGCCCGCGTGGCCGAGCTCCAATGGGATCTGGGTGGTCTGGCCTACGAGATGGCCACCCGTGATCGCATCCAGGTCGATCTGCTGGTGCGGCGGGCGGCGGTGCTTCAGAACGCGGATGCCGAGCTGGCCGAGGTGGAGAGGATCCTGCGACTCGATCAAACCGCCACGGCCGGCGAATGCAGCTCCTGCGGGGCGCCACACTCGACGGGAGCCGCCTACTGCTGGCAGTGCGGCCAGCCCTTGCTACAGGAGCTGGCCAGCGACCAGATTGCGGCTGCGGCCGACGGCAAGGCGGGCGGCGCTGCTGCGGCCGACAGCAAGGCGGGCGGCGGGCCAAGCGACCAACTCGGTGCCACCTCACCGGATGCGGGCGATCGGCCGGCGCCTTCCGTGTTTCCTAGGATGCACGGGCTTCCGTAGCGCGCGAGGACGTCAACCCCCTGCGGGTACTCAGCCGAACTGCCCGGTCACGTACTCGCGGGTGCGGCTGTCAGTCGGGCTACGGAAGATCGTCTCGGTGTCGGCATACTCAATCAGCGTCCCCACCAGCGCGGCGCGATCTAGGCTGAAGAAGGCGGTCCGGTCGGCCACCCGTGCGGCCTGCTGCATGTTGTGGGTGACGATCACGATCGTGAAGCGATTCTTGAGCGTGTGCATCAGGTCCTCAATAGCCGACGTAGCCACGGGGTCAAGCGCGGAGGCCGGCTCGTCCAGGAGCAGCACGTCCGGCTCGACAGCGATGGCTCGGGCAATGCACAGCCGCTGCTGCTGACCGCCGGATAGGCTGAGCGCGCTATGGCGAAGCCGATCCTTGACCTCGTCCCAGAGCGCTGCCTGCCTGAGTGCACGTTCCACCCGGGCGTCGAGGTCGGAGCGCAGGCCAAGATTGCGAGGCGCCCAGGCCACGTTGTCGTAGATCGACTTGGGAAACGGGTTGGGCTTCTGGAACACCATGCCAATACGACGCCGCACCTCGACGCGGTTCACGCCCGTCCCGTACAGGTCATGGCCGTGGTAGAGCAGCCGGCCAGACAACCGAAAGCCCGGGATGGAGTCGTTCATCCGGTTCAGGCTGCGGATGAAAGTTGACTTCCCGCAACCCGATGGCCCGATCACCGCCGTGACCAGGTGGCGGTAGATCTTCAGCGTGGTCCCGGTGAGGGCATTGTTATCGCCGTAGTGAACATTCATGTCGCGTATGTCGAAGACCACGGGCCGCAGGGGCTCAGACGGCCTGCCGTTGACCACCGGCTGGCCCAGCGTGACCGCCTGGGGCTCGGTCCTGATCCGGACCCGAGCCGGAGCGCCATCATCCCCTCGCACGGGACGACCAGCCTGATCTTCGGCGTTCATGCGCGCATCCTGGCTCGGCTCCGGGCCAACAGCACTCTGGCCCCGATGTTGGCCAGCAGGATGAACATCATCAGCACAAACGCCGCCCCCCAGGCTAGTGGGTAGGCCTCCGGTGAAGCGAGATCGCTCACCGTCAGAATGTACATCGGGATGCTCGGGACCCCGTGTCCGAACGGGTTGAGCTGGGTGCCTGAGGTGCTGAAGATCGAGTCGCAGATGAGCAGAGGTGCTGTCTCCCCCGCCGCGCGGGCAACGGCCAGAATCGCCCCGGTGACGATCCCGCCCATGGCCGCCGGCAGGATCACTCCCCGCACGCTGCGCCACCGGCTCACACCGAGGGCGTCGGCCGCCTCGCGGAGACTGCCTGGAACCAGCGCGAGGACCTCCTGACTGGCCCGGGCCATCAGAGGCAGCATGACGATAGCTAGGGCCACAGCCCCGGCGAAGCCCGACTCGAGATGCTCGGGTATGACGATCAACCCAAACACGAACAGGCCGATCACGATCGTCGGAATCCCCTGCATCATCTCCAGGGCCACCTTGAGGATGCCCCCCAAGCGAGACCGCGGGCCGGCAAACTCGGTCAGATAGAGCGCGGTCAGCAGCCCGATGGGAAAAGCGATCACGGCTCCGAGGGCGACCACGACCACGCTCCCGAGAAGGTAGTTGGCGATTCCGCCCCCACCCAGCCCAACTTGATTTTGGGTGATGAACGCGAAGCTGAGCACTGGCGCTCCGCGCTTGATCACCGTGTAGACAACGATCCCCATGACGGTCACCGCCAACGCGGCAGCACCGGTGGTCGTGAAGTCGACCAAGCGACTGACCACCCCCCTACGGCGCAGGTTGCCCGAAGCCGTGAGGGGAGCGGTGGGATCGAAGAGCGGTCGCTCGCCTGGCGGACGATCGGCGGTGACCGTACTCATTGGACCAGGGCTCGCTGAGCGCCGAAGCGGACCGTGATGGCGCGAGCGGCCAGGCTGGTCAGGAGCGTGATCAGGAGCAGCAGCGTCCCCGCGTAGAACAGCGCTCCGGTCTGGAGGTTATTCACCCGCCCCGGGAACTGAATTGCGATCCGCTCAGCCAGGGTCGAGCCCGGCGCGAACAGCGAGGCGTGAATCTGAGAGACGTCGCCAATGACCAGCGAAACCGCGATCGCCTCACCCAGCGCCCGTCCCAGGGCCAACATGCACGCAGCGATGATCCCGGAGAACGTGCTGGGGATAAAGATGCCCCGAGTCACCTCCCAGCGCGTAGCACCAAGCGCTTCCGCGCCCTCCCTCAGCTCGCGGGGCACCGTTAGAAACAGGTCGCGGCTGAGAGAGGAGATGATGGGCAGGATCATCAGCGAAAGCACGATCACCGCGGCAAAGATGCTGATCCCCACCGGCTGCGGGGAGCCGAATAGCGGGATGAATCCCAACGCGCTGTGGAGCCCCGGCTCCAAGTGCTGAATCAGCGGCACCAGGATGAAGAAGCCCCAGAACCCGAAGATGATGCTGGGCACCG
This sequence comes from Solirubrobacteraceae bacterium, assembly GCA_051986255.1. Classification (GTDB taxonomy): domain Bacteria; phylum Actinomycetota; class Thermoleophilia; order Solirubrobacterales; family Solirubrobacteraceae; genus Palsa-465. Next base: position 14,436 of record JBPYDM010000152.1, read on the forward strand.
CTGCCAGCATCTCGATCACCGGACCCACCGTGGCTCGGAGACGCGGAGGGGCGATCAGGGCCAGATAGATGGCAATGGCGATCCCGAGCGGCGCGGCTAGCGCGAGCGCGAGCGCCGACGTGAAGGCAGTCCCGTACAGGAGGGCTGCCGCCCCTTCCACGTTGAAATTCACCGCCCACCGCTGGTGGGCCAGGAAACCCAGGCCGAAGCGAGAGATGGCCGGGTTGGCGTTGTGGATCAGCTGGTAGGCCACATCGGCCAGGATCACCACCACCAGCAGGGCAGCCAGAGCGCACACGGCGTGCAGCACGCGGTCGCCAATGCTGCTGACGCGGCTTGGCCGTGCGGGCCCGGTCCGGAACGCCGGCAGCCCAGGGATGAACCTTGCCCTCGAGGACACTGGCGGGCAAGGCTAATGAAACTTGCCGCCCAAGCCGTTCAGAAATTCAAAAGTCCCAGTGGCGTTACAAGATGGTTACAAGTTAGTCACAACTTCGGCACAGGAGCCTGGCTAGCCGTCGGCATTGTTCGCGCCGGTTCGCAGGGTGGCCGCCGAAGCGGAGGGTCGTTGACGTGCTTTTCCGCATTCACCCACGGGCTTGTCCACACCTATAAGCGAAAGGAAGGTTGCTTTGTTTTCGACGAAGAGATTCGTGGGCCTAGCGTGCGCGCTCTCGTTCGGAGCGTGCATGTTCGGTACGACCGCGGGAGCATCTGCGCGCACGCTCGCCAGCACTGCAGGCGTCACACTCAACGGGGCAGGGTCGACACTCGTGGCTCCGCTCGAAGCCGAATGGGCGAGCGCCTGGGACAGCTCCACCGGCAATACGGTCAACTACAACGCCGTTGGGTCGGGACAGGGATACCAGGACATCGCCGATGGACTGGTGGACTTCGGCGCGTCGGACGCGCCTCTGTCGGTCTACTCCTCGCCGCCCTGCCACAACTGCGTGCAGATGCCGTGGGCGCTGACCGCCACTGGTGTCAGCTTCCACGTCAATAACATCTCCAGTCTGAAGATGACCGGGAGCGTGCTGGCCCAGATCTACCTCGGGAATATCACGCACTGGAATAACGCCCAGATCAAGGCGCTGAACCCTGGAAAGAACCTTCCGGACCTGAAGATCGCGGTCTTCTGGCGGTCAGACGCTTCCGGTGACTCGTACGCCTTCACCAGGTATGAGTCGGACGTCTCGCCGACGTTCAACAACAAGGTGGGCAGCACGGTGCTGCCGTCCTTCCCGGTAGGAACCGGTGAGTTGCACAACTCGGGCATGGCCTCCGCAATTCAGGCGACGAACGGCGGCATCGGCTACGTCGCGGTGTCATACCTGATCAACGCCGGCCTGCCTGCGATGAGCATCAGGAACAACGCCGGCAACTTCATACTGCCGAACCTGAGCAACATCGAGTCCGCGGCCCAGGCAGTCCACAGCGTTCCCTCCAACAACCAGGTCACGATCGTCGATCCGCCTAAAACCTCGCCAAACGCATATGTGATCTCGACGTTTACGTACGTAATCGTCCCGACCACAGCTTCCAAGGGAACTGCGCTCAAGCAGTTCATCTTCTACGCGCTCACCGGGGGACAGGCGTTTGGCCCGTCCCTGGACTTCGCACGCATACCAACCGTCGTGCTGAAGGCCTCTGAGAGCACGTTGAACAAGATCCACTGAACAAGCGGATTCCGAAAATGAAATCCAGCCCGGACACGGTTCACCTCGCGCGCACCGAAAGCGCGGGCTGAGACTGCCGTAACGCGGGTGTCAGGCACGGTGCGGGTGGGCTTTGCTCACCCGCACCGTGTCGGGGGTGGCGGACCGGACGACTGAGGTGATCGAGATGAGAACGATTGAGGTGATCGAGATGAGAGTGATTGAGGTGATCGAGATGAGAGTGATTGAGGTGATCGAGATGATGTTCGGTGGAGCGCGTGGGTTTGGTTTGGGGTGTGAAGGCGGCTCGACGCCGCGAGGGGGCCGTCGAGGAGTTAGACGTCTGGGATTGGGGTTGGTGCTCGCGGGCGCGCTGGGCGCGCTGGCTGGCCTGGCGCCGGCCGCGAGCGCCGCGACGACGGTCACCTGCGGCCAGACGATCAGCACGCCCGGCACCGTCAGCGCCCCCA
>JBPYDM010000153.1:0-4465 GCA_051986255.1 Solirubrobacteraceae bacterium
CCCACCTCTTCCCTGCCCACCTCGAACTGTGGCTTGACCAGGGCCAGACAGTCGAAGCGCTGAGCGGCGCAGCCCAACACAGGCTCAAGAACCTTGCCCAGTGAGATGAAGGAGACGTCGATGACGATCAGGTCCGGTGGGTAGGGCAGGTCCACGGACGTCAGGCCGCGGGCGTTCTTGCGTTCGATGACGGTCACTCGCTCGTCTGTGCGAAGCCGCCAGTTCAGCTCTCCATAGGCCACGTCCACGGCCACCACGTGGCGCGCCCCGCGCTGGAGCAGACAGTCGGTGAAGCCCCCGGTTGAAGCGCCGACGTCAAGCGCCAGACGGTCCTGTACCGGGAGGCCCAGCGCGGCTAGCGCGTTTGCCAGCTTTATTCCTCCCCGGGAGACGAACTCGGGCGCCGGGGCCACCTCCAGCTGGATGTCCTCGGGGACGAGCTGGCCCGGCTTACGGGCCGGCTCCCGCTCCCGGCCCAAAAGCACGTCTCCAGCCAGAACGGACGCAGCCGCTCGGGCGCGGGAGGTGAAGATCCCGCGGTCAGAAAGCAGGGAGTCGATCCGCACGCGCTTCACGCCGTGCAACGGTACGTGATAAGGGCGCAGACCCGGGTTCGAAGGGGGAGTCCCGGGTTCTGAGGGCGCGGACCCCCTGAGCGGCCGGGCGTAGGCCCGGCGAGCGGCCGCCCCCTTCCGTGAGCTACCTCACATTCAACCGCGCCTCTCGCGGCAATGATGATCTTGGAGCCTAGGACGGGCTCAGCAAAGAGACGCAGATCTCTCCTCCCTCCCCGAGACGGCCCGCCGCTGGCGGGTCGTTTCGCTTAAGTAGCGTCCCGGAGAAAAGTCTCGCTATAGCGAGACAAATTCACCAGGCTGCCGATGACGCGCGTAGAGGTCCCCACGCCCGCGCGGTAGGCGTCCGGCCCCCGGCCAGCCCCTCCACCTTTAGGGCCGGGCGCCGGTGATCCGGCCGCTCCAAGGCGCGCCCTCGGCCTCGGTCACCGAGGCCTCGGCCCGCTCCCCTTTGACCGCGGCTAGCACCCGTTCGGCGATTCGCTGGCCGGTGAACCCGACCTCCTCGTGCAGGAGCTTGGGGGCGCCGTGCGTCACGTATCGGTCGGGCAGACCCACGCGCAAGATCCGGATCCCCGCCACCCCCGGGCCGGCGTCGGACAGCGTCTCCCAGACGGCCGAGCCAAAGCCGCCGGCCAGCGCACCCTCCTCCACCGTGACCAGGAGGTCGTGCTCGGCGGCCAGCTGAGCGGCCAGGCCGGCATCCAGCGGCTTGGCAAACCGGGCGTCCGCCACGGTCACCGACACGCCCTGGGAGGCCAGGATGTCCGCCGACTGGAGCGCCTTGTCCACGCCGGTGCCGTAGCCCAGCAGGGCCACGCCGCCGCCGTCGGTGCCGCCCTCGCGCAGAATCTCGCCCGTGCCGATCTGGATCACCTCCGGCTCCTCGGGGAGAGGCACACCAAGCCCCGCTCCGCGCGGATAGCGCAGGGCGATCGGGCCCTCGTCATAGCAGACGGCCGTGTGGAGCATGTGCACAAGCATCGCCTCGTCGCGGGGGGCCATGAGCACCATGTTGGGCAGGCAGCGCAGGTAGGCGATGTCGAACGCCCCGTGGTGGGTGGGCCCATCGTCGCCCACCAGCCCGGCACGATCCATCGCGAATACCACGTTCAGCCGCTGGAGGCACACGTCGTGCACGATCTGGTCATACGCCCGCTGGAGGAAGGTGGAGTAGATCGCCGCCACGGGCTTTGCCCCCTGGAGCGCCAGCCCGGCCGAGAACAGGACGGCCTGCTGCTCGGCGATCCCCACGTCGAAATACCGGTCCGGCAGCTCGCGCTGAAGGATGTTCAGTCCAGTCCCCGAGTTCATGGCGGCCGTAATGCCCAGGATGCGGTCGTCTCGCTGGCACTCCCAGACCAGCGACCGCCCGAATACCTCCGTATACGCCGGAGGCGCGGGCTTCGACACCGACCTGCCGTTGGAGCGCTTGGCCGGGGCGCCGTTGGAGATCGACTTGGGCTTGGCTGCGTGCCACTTCTCCATCCCCTCCAGCCCGCCCTCTTCGGCGGCGGCGAAGCCCTTGCCCTTAACCGTTGCGCAATGCACGACCACCGGCCTCTCCGCCGTCAGGGCATGGCGCAGAGCCCGCCGAACCGCCCGCATGTCATGGCCATCGATCACACCGATGTAGGCGAAGTCCAGCTCCTCCCACCACAATCCGGGAGCCCAGAAAGCCTTGATCGACTCCTTGACGTGGGGCCCTAAGCGTTCAAACGCGGCCCCGATGCCGACGGGGAGCTTGGCCAGACCGCCCTCGAAGTCCTCGCGTGCATGCCACAGCTTGGGATTCAGCCGGATGCGGTTGAAGTAGCGCGAGAGCGCCCCCACGTTGGGGGCGATCGACATGCCGTTGTCGTTCAGCAGAACGACGATGGGGGTGCCCAGGCCTCCTGCCTCGTGAACCGCCTCAAAGGCCACCCCCCCGGTCATGGCTCCGTCGCCCACCACGGCAACCACATGCGCATCGGTCCCCTGGCCGTGGCGCATGGCCTCCTTGATGCCCACCGCGTAGCCGATGGCCGTCGAGGCGTGGCCGGCGCCCATGATGTCGTGCTCGGACTCCTGGATGGCGCAGAATGGAGCCAGCCCGCCGTACTGGCGGATCGTGTCCAGCCGGTCGCGCCGGCCGGTCAGGACCTTGTGCGGATAGGCCTGATGGCCCACGTCCCACAGGATCTTGTCCCGAGGGGAATCAAGCAGCGAATGCAGCGCCACGGCAATCTCGCACGTGCCCAGATTCGCCCCGAAATGACCCCCAATCTCCCCGACCGTGTCGATGATGTGCTCCCGCAGCTCCTGGGCCAGGTCCTGAAGCTGCTCGTCAGTCAGCCCGTGGAGATCCTGGGGCTTATCGATCGTCTTCAATAAGGCTGGCATTAGTGGGTCCTAGTGGCGATGAAGTTGGTTATCTGCTCAAGCTCACTGCCCGTTACCGGTGCCGCCAAACGGAGCGCTGCCAGGGCTCGGTCCGTGGAATCAGCGGCCAGCTCCCGGGCTCCGTCCAAGCCAAACTCGGTCACATAGGTCCTTTTTCCGAGTCGCTCGTCGCTTCCCTGCCGCTTCCCAAGCGCATCCTGCGATCCAGTCACGTCGAGAATATCGTCCACAATCTGGAATAGCAGGCCGAGCTCGGTGGCAAAGGCGCTGAATGCGGCGATTGTCGCAGGTTCGCGGCGCCCGTCCAGGCTGAGCACGCATTCGATGCTGGCCGCGATCAGCCGCCCCGTCTTGAGCTCATGCAGGCGGCGGAGCCCGTTGGGTCCCGGCGGCGCGGTCTCGGCGACGTCTATGTATTGCCCCCCGACCATTCCGCCCACGCCGGTCGCGCTGGTCAGTCGGCGGGCCACGGCCAGGAGGTTTTCGGGATCGCCTCGCTGTTCGGAGAGCAGCAGCCGGATTGCCTCGGCGTAAAGCGCGTCGCCGGCCAGGATGGCCACGTCCTCGCCAAACACCTTGTGACACGAGGGCTGGCCGCGGCGGAGATCGTCATCGTCCATGGCCGGCAGGTCGTCGTGGATGAGCGAATAGGTGTGGATTAGCTCGATGGCACTGGCCAGCGGCAGCACTTGAGCGGGATCGCGCCCGATGGCGATGGCGGTGGCCAGCGTCAGCACCGGACGGATCCGCTTCCCTCCGGCCAGCAGCGAATAGCGCATCGCCTCCTCGAGCCCGGCCACCGCTGGGTCGGTGGTGAAACGGAGCCCCTCCAGGTAGCGGTCGACCTCCCGCCGCAGGTGGTCGGGGTACGACGGGACGTCGGGCGGTACCCGCGGGGTAGCCGCGGAGGTCACTAGGCCGCAGGAAGCGGCAGCTGTCCAGGAAGATCGGGCAATGGCTCGAGCGCCGCGCGGGAGCGCTCCTCCACCTGTGCGCTGGCCTCCGTGGCCAGGCGCGCACACTCCTCGATCAAGGCTAGTGCCGCCTCGGGCTCGGGTTCACCGGAACGAAGCCGCGCACTGGCCTCCTCCAAGCGCAGCCTGAGTTCGATCAGCGCGTCGCTGGGCGTCAAGACTCTAAGAGAGTACAGCGGGGGGGTCGCCCTTTCCCTCGGCGTGTGTTTGAACCTGGTTACGCCCGCAACGGCCGCGAAGTGGCCAGGAAGGGCTCAGAACCGCAGCAGGCGGAGCGGATCTGCGAGGCGCGGGCGGCCGCACGGACTTCGCATACCCGGCGGGGGGCGCCAAATCCGGGCGGCCGGCTCAAGCGTCGTCGAGCGTTCCCGGCCAGCGCCTAGGCGTCGTCCAGCGCCTGGTTGACCAGGGCGTCGGCCCGGGCGTTTTCAGTCCGCGGTACGGTCCTCACGCTCCACTTCTCGAACGCCCCGAGCAGCCCTATGGCCTGTTGGTGAAGCGGCTTCAGGGCCGGGTGCTTGACCTTGTAGACCC
>JBPYDM010000154.1:0-4182 GCA_051986255.1 Solirubrobacteraceae bacterium
CCCGACGACGACCACCAACCCAAACGACCTCCCCGGGACGGGAAAGCCCGTGGTGACGATCGGCGATAAGAACTTCACCGAGCAGTTCATCCTGGGGGAGCTCTACTACCAGGCCCTGAAGAACCAGGGATTCCCCGTGCAGCTCAACCAGAACATCGGCCCGCTGACAGTGACCATGCAGGAGCTGCGCACGGGCCAGCTGGCCATGTACCCGGAGTACCTCGACACGTGGGACGGGCAGGTGGCCCATGACAGCGGGCCCTTCCCCAGCCGCCAGGCCGCCTATCAGGCCGGGCAGCAGTATGCCGCCGCCCGCGGCCTGAAGCTTCTTCAGAGCACCCCGTTCAGCGATACGGGCGCGATCGGCGTGACGTTCGACTACGCCGTCCAGCACGGCCTGAACTCCATCTGGGATCTGCGTCGGGTGGAACACCAGCTGACGCTGGGCGGCCCACCGGAGTTCCAGCAGGAATCCCACGGGCTGCCGGCGCTCGAGTCGGCCTACGGCCTCACCCCGCACACCTACAAGTCCCTGGAGATCGGGGCCCAGTACCAGGCCCTGGACAGCGGCCAGGTGCAGGCCGCCGACGTGAGCACCACCGACGCACAGCTCAGCACGGGCAACTACACGCTGCTGGCCGATCCCCAGGGGGTATTCCCGTGGGGGAACGTGGTCCCGGTGGCCTCGGCCAAGGCGCTGTCGGCTGAGGGACCCGCGTTCGTCACCACGGTCAACGAGGTCAGCGCCCTGCTCACCACCCCCGTGATCCGTGAGCTCAATGCCGAGGTGGATCTCTCGGGTCAGGACCCGGCCACCGTGGCCACGCAGTTCTTGGCCGAGAACGGCGTGACCTGAGCGGGGTGGGGGCTGCCCCGCGGCCGCTCAGGCTCCACTCGAGCCGAAGCCTCCGGCACCCCGTTCAGAAGACGAGAGCTCGTCCACCTCGAGCACCGGGGGGCAGTCCGGGGACAGGAGAAGCAGCTGGGCGATTCGGTCGCCCACCGACACGGCGAACGGCTCCTGGGGATCGGTGTTGAGGAGCAACACCCTGATCTCCCCGCGGTAGCCGGCGTCGATCAGGCCGGGTGCGTTCACCAGCGCTATCCCGTGCCGCGCCGCCAGCCCAGAGCGCGGGAGTACGAGCCCGGCGCGTCCGGCGGGAATCTCGACCGAGATCCCGGTGCGCACCGAGGCCCGGCTTCCGGGCTCGATGACCCGCTCCTCCACCGAGCGCAGGTCCAGCCCCGCGTCGTCCGCGTAGGCCCTGGTGGGCAGGACGGCTCGGGGATCCAGCCGCCGCACCCGCAGCGGTGCCGTCATGCGCGGGTGGCGGACAGCCGTGTCACCGCTGCGCGAGGTGCCCGGAGTGGGCGAAGCGCCCATACCGCGCCGCGGCCGCCGCCGACAACCGGGCTCGCACTCGGATACCCGCCTCGGTGTCCTCGCGCTCGAGGTCGCCGTCGAGCTCGTGCAGCCCGGCCAGCTGAGCCCCCTGGTCATAGGGGATCAACAGCTCGACTTCCTGGAAGGCCCGGGCGAACTCCTGCTCAACCCTCTCGCACAGCCCGTTCAGCCCAGCGCCGGTATGGGCCGAGACCAGGACGGCGCCAGGATGGCGATGCTCGAGCTCGGTCTGCCGCTCAGGCGACACCTGGTCGCACTTGGAGAGCACCAACACCTGGGTGGCCTCGGCCCCTATCTCGTGCAGGACCACTTGAACGGCGTCGATCATCGCAGCCAGCTCTTCCTCGGGCGCGGAGGCGTCGGCCACGTGGAGGATGAGATCGGCCTGCCGGGTCTCCTCGAGCGTGGCCCCGAAGGCATTCACCAGCTGGTGGGGGAGCTTGCGGATGAAGCCGACGGTGTCGGTGAGCAGGTAGCTGCGGCCGGAGATGCGCAGCACCCGGGTCGTGGGATCCAGGGTGTGAAACAGGCGCTCGCCCACGCCCACCGTGGAGCCGGTGAGCGCGTTCAGCAGACTCGACTTGCCGGCGTTGGTGTATCCGGCCAGCGCAATCTGAGGCAGCCGGGCTCGATCCCGCTCGGCCCGCATCAGCGACCGATTGCCCCGCACCCCGGCCAGCTTGCGCTTGAGTGCGGCGATCCTGTCGCGGGCCAGCCGGCGGTCGGTCTCGATCTGGCTCTCGCCCGGTCCCCGGGTGCCGATTCCGCCGTCGATTCGACCGGCGCCCAGGCGCTCCAGGTGAGACCACAGCCCGCGCATCCGGGCCAGGTTGTACTCCAGCTGGGCCAGCTCGACCTGGAGCTTTCCCTCGGCCGTGTGGGCGTGGGCGGCGAAGATGTCCAGGATGATCGCCGTGCGGTCGATGACCGGCATACCCAGCGCCGCCTCGAGCGTCCGCTCCTGGCGCGGACTCAGCTCGTCATCGCAGGCCACCAGGTTGGCGTCAGCGTGGAGGAGTTCATGCCTCAGCTCCTTGAGCTTGCCCGACCCCAGGTAGCTGTTGGGGTGCGGATGGGGGCGGTGCTGGACCAGTTCCCCCACCGTTGCCACTCCGGCCGTCCGGAGCAAGTCGCGCAGCTCCATCAGCTCCCCAGTTCCGTCATCGCGCCCGGGGTACGGGGGGGTTGAGGCGATCAGGAAGGCGCGTTGCCGAGCCCGGGGCCGGCCGCCGTTGGCCGCCCGAGAAGACGGCCTGACGCGCCCGTGGCGGCTTCTCTGCACGCCCTTGATGGTACCCGTGGAGGCGGGCTACAGCCGGCGCAGCCGCTCCACCGCCTCGAGCAGTCGGTCATCGGGCGTTGTCAGGGAGATCCGGAAAAAGCCAGCGCCGCTGGGGCCGTAGGCGTCTCCGGGCGAGATGACCACCCCTGTCTCCTCGAGCACATGCTCGCAGTAGGCCGCCGAGGAGTCGAACCCGGCCGGGATGGGGGCCCAGATGTAGATCGTCCCCCGGGGACGCTCGACCTGCACCCCGGCCTGGGCCAGCGCGTCGCATACCAGGTCACGACGACGCTGGTAGAGCGCGCACATGGCCTGTACCTCGGCGTCGCGCTCGGGGGCCAGGGCGGCCACTCCGGCCAGCTGGACCGCTTCGAACAGTCCGGAGTCGATGTTGGACTTGAGCCGCCAGTAGTGCTCGATCGCCTCCGGGTGGCCAACGATCGCGGCACACCGCCAGCCGGTCATGTTGTAGCCCTTGGACAGCGAGAACACCTCCACCCCCACCTCCCGGGCCCCGGGGGCCTCGAGCAGCGAGGGGGCGCGGTAGCCCTCGTAGGTGATCTCGCTGTAGGCGTTGTCGTGCACCAGCAGGAAGTCGTGCTCGGAAGCGAGCCTCACCGCGCGATCGAACAGCCCGGGCGGGACGATCGCCCCCGTGGGATTGTTGGGGTAGTTGAGGAACATCAGCCGGGCGCGATCGAGCGCTTCCCCGGCCACGCCGTCCAGGTCGGGGGCAAAGCCCAGTTCGGGCCGGAGCGGCAAAAGCACGGGCTCGCCCCCCACGAGCAGCGGCCCCCCCGTGTACACCGGGTAGCCAGGGTCGGATACCAGCGAGACATCGCCCGGATCGAGGAACGCCAGGTTGAGGTTGAAGATGCATTCCTTGGCGCCGATAGCGGGAATGACCTCGGTCTCGGGGTCAAGCTCGACGCCGAACCGGCGGGCGTAGAAGTCGGCCACGGCCCGCCGGAAAACCGCCAGGCCCCGGTTGGTCGGGTAGGTGTGGGTGGAGGGATCGGCCACGGCCCGCTGGGCAGCAGCGACGATCTCCGGAAACGTGGGCGTGTCCGGGTCACCGATGCCCAGGCTGATCACGTCCACGCCGGCCTCACGCTTCACTCTCACCTTGCGCTCGAGCTCCGCGAACAGATAAGGCGCAGTCCGCTCCAGTCTTTTACTGGATCGCATTAAGGGCCTCCACGAACTCTCCCGACAGTTTTCCGCTGAACACCGGGCGCGCCCAGCCGGTCAGCGCGATCGTCAGATTCTCCCCCACCTCGACCTCGAGCTCTCCCCCGTCCAGCCGGACGGTGACACGGTCGGGGTCGTCCTGCGCCGGCGAGCTGTCGTCCCCTTCCCGGGCGCTCGCCCTCAGCCCCACCACGTAGGCCACTGCCGCCCCGGTTGCTCCGGTACCGCTGGCCGAGGTCTCCCCCGCCCCTCGCTCGAAGATCCGGGCTCGGATCCGTCCCGGCTCGAGCACGGAGAACCACGA
>JBPYDM010000155.1:0-3846 GCA_051986255.1 Solirubrobacteraceae bacterium
CGGGTCAAGATCGGCGACCGCGTGTCCGAGGGCAGCGTGCTCCTGACCCTGCAATCCGACGGGACTCAGCCTTCGAGCCAGACCCAGGAGACGGAGCAGCCGGCGCCCGGCGAGGCCGCCGTCACCCGCGAGCCGCCCCCGCCCCCCGCCGATTCCGGCCGGCACGACGCCCAGGTGGTGGTCATCGGCTCGGGCCCCGGCGGCTACACGGCGGCCTTCCGAGCCGCCGATCTGGGGCTGAACACGATCCTGATCGAGCGTTACCAGCGCCTCGGTGGGGTGTGCCTGAACGTGGGCTGCATTCCCTCCAAGGCGCTGCTCCACGCCGCCCGGGTGGTGGCCGAGGTCGAGGAGATGGCCGAGCATGGGCTCCAGTTCGGGCAGCCGCAGCTCGATCTCGACGCCCTGCGCTCCTGGAAGGAGTCGGTGGTGAGCAGGCTGACCGGCGGCCTGGGCAATTTAGCCCAGGAGCGGAACGTCGAGGTGATCCAGGGATCGGCCCGGCTGACCGGGCCCAACACGCTGGTGGTGGGCGACCGGGCGGTCTCCTTCGACAGCTGCATCATCGCCGCCGGATCGGCGGCGGCATCTCTGCCCGGACTGCCCGAGGATGAGCGGATCATCGATTCGACCGGCGCCCTGGAGATTGAAGACATCCCCAAGCGGCTGCTGGTCATCGGCTGCGGAATCATCGGACTGGAGATGGCCACCGTGTACGACGCGCTGGGATCGGCCGTGACGGTCGTGGAGCTGCTCGATCAGCTCATACCCGGTTGCGACCCCGATCTGATCAGGCCACTGCACCGGCGGATCGCCGAACGCTATGAGGCCATCCAGTTGGCCACCAAGATCGAGGAGGTCGCGGTCCGCAAGGACGGGCTCCGGGTCACGCTGTCAAATGGCGAGGCCGGCACGTTTGACCGCGTCCTGGTCGCCGTAGGGAGGATCCCGCTCGGGCGAACGCTCGATGTCGAGAGGGCCGGGGTCGACGTGGACGAGCGCGGCTTCGTCCCCACCGACCAGCAGATGCGCACCAACGTCCCCCACATCTACGCCATTGGCGACGCTGCGAACGCGCCGCTACTGGCCCACAAGGCCTCGCACCAGGGCAAGGTGGCGGCGGAGGTCATCGCCGGGCAGGACGTCGTGTTCGACGCCCGAGCCATCCCCAGCGTGGCCTATACCGATCCCGAGATCGCGTGGATGGGGCTCACCGAAAGCCAGGCCCGGGAGCAGGGGATCGAGTACGAGAAAGCGATCTTCCCCTGGGCAGCATCGGGGCGGGCGCTGACGCTGGCCCGGGCCGAGGGGCTGACCAAGCTGCTGTTCGAGCCGGGCTCGCAGCGGCTGCTGGGGGCCGGCATCACCGGGGTGGGCGCGGGAGAGCTCATCGCCGAGACCGTGCACGGTCTGGAGATGGGCGCGAATGCACAGGACATCGGGCTCACCATTCATCCGCATCCCACGCTGAGCGAAACGGTGATGTTCGCCGGCGAGGTGGCCGAAGGGACGATCACGGACCTGATGCCGCCGCGGCGGGTGCGTTCGGGCTGATCCCCCTAGCGGTGCGCGTTCGGGCTGAGCCGCCCCGAGCGCTGCGTTCCGGCGGATCCCCCTACCGGCGGCGGCGCCGGACCCACACCGCCACCACGCAGACTCCCGGAATCCAGGCCCAGCGCGGAAGCCTGCGGGCGCCGGCGGATGCCGGGGCGATCCCTCCAAGCCGGCGTCCGGGCGCCGGCATGGCAAACTCCTCGGCCGCCAGGATGTCGTGCGGCTCGGCGATGCCCGCCGGATCGTCTGGGATGACGAGGCCGTGCCGGAAGGTCGGATCGGGTGCGGGCATGGCGAATGCCTCCGCGGCCAGAATGTCGTGCGCTGGCTCCTCGGCCGCCCGGTTCCTCGGGGCATCTCTCATGCCCGGGATGATTCCAGATGGTTCGCCTGCACACAGCGAACGGGCAGATTTCGGGGCACTCGGTGCGGGCGCGGTGCAGCGGGGCGCGGGGCGCGGGGCCGCTGGTGCAGCGGGGCGCGGGCGGCGGGGTGCAGCGTCACAAAGCCCGCGGCGCGGCCGGCGCCTAGTGACGCCACACCGTTATAGAGCCAGCAACGTCACCGAGCGCCGACGGTCGTGGGGGCTTTCTTACGCCACACGGCGCGCTCGACCTGCCACACAGCCGAGCCGGCTCCCGCCCGAACAACCGACGTGAACCAGCGGAATAACGGGGCAGATTTCAGGCCCTAGCAACGAAAACAGCCGGGTCGCGCCCAGTCTTACGAAAAGATTCGGTGATCCGTCATAATCTCAGCCATATCGACTTAGATCTTCTAGGAACGGTGGTATCCTTCCTTATTGTCAATAAGCAACTACTGAAAGTGAAGGATTGAGGTGCCCATTCGTCTTCAACTGGTCCCGCTGGACGACGCAGTCGTCTTCCCGGGCATGTCGCTCACCCTCGCGGTGGACGCCGGCGAGGAGGAGCGGGTGCTGCTCGTCCCCCGGCACGAGCAGGAATTCGCCTCTGTCGGGACCGTGGCCGAGATCAGTGACCGCGTCCGCCTCCCCGGAGGCGCGAGGGCGATCGCTCTCCAGGGCCTGCACCGGGGCGTCGCCGGAGCCGCTTCCACGCTTCCTGACGGAAGGCTGTTCGTCGAGGTCGAGGAGCACCCCGATGAGTCGCCCGTGGATGGCCGCACCCGGAACCTGGAAAGGGAGTACCGGGCCGTGGTTGAGGAGATCCTCGAGCTGCGCGGCGACGACGGCCGAGTGGCCGCGTTCGTCCGCAGCATCACCGAGCCGGGCGCGCTGGCCGACACCGGCGGCTACAGCCCCGACCTCACCTTCGAGCAGAAGGTCCGGCTGCTTCAGACCCTGAATGTCACCGAGCGCCTCGAGCTGGCGCTGACCTTCCAGCGCGAGCGGCTGGCCGAGCTTCAGGTCCGCAAGCGGATCCGCGAGGACGTTGAGTCGGGCGCGGAAAAGCAGCAGCGCGAGTATTTCCTGCGCAAGCAGATGGAGTCCATCCGCAAGGAGCTGGGCGAGGACGACGCCTCCGTGGTCGAGGAGTACCGGACCAAGATCGAGGAGGCCGGGATGCCCGAGGAGGTTCGGGAGCAGGCCGATAAGGAACTCGGGCGGCTCGAGCGGCTGGGCGAGCAGAGCGCCGAGTCAAGCGTGATCCGTACCTACCTGGACTGGCTGATCGCCGTTCCGTGGAGCAAGCGCTCGGAGGAGCGGCTGGATCCGGAGCACGCCCGCGGGGTCCTCGATGCCGATCACGCCGGGCTGGAGGACGTCAAGGAGCGGATCGTCGAGTACATCGCGATCAAGAAGCTGCGCCAGGAGCGCGGGCTGGAGGACGTGGTGGCCGAGGCAGCTCCTCGGCGCCGCGGCGAGGGCGCGATCCTGACCCTGATCGGACCGCCCGGGACGGGTAAGACGTCGATCGGCGAGTCGATCGCCCGGGCCACCGGCCGAAAGTTCGTGCGCATGTCGCTGGGCGGCGTGCGTGACGAGGCCGAGATCCGCGGACACCGCCGCACCTACATCGGCGCCCTTCCGGGGCGTCTGGTGCGCGCTCTCCGGGATGCCGGCACGATGAACCCGGTGATCATGCTCGACGAGGTCGACAAGGTCGGCGCCGACTGGCGCGGGGATCCCAGCGCGGCTCTGCTCGAGGTCCTGGACCCAGCGCAGAACCACAGCTTCCGGGATCACTACCTGGATGTCGAGCTCGACCTGAGCGGAGTGCTGTTCATCGCCACGGCCAACATGGCCGACACGATCCCCGGGCCGCTGCTGGACCGGATGGAGGTCATCCGCTTCGACGGTTACACCACGTC
>JBPYDM010000156.1:0-14572 GCA_051986255.1 Solirubrobacteraceae bacterium
GACTCGTCGAGCCAGGGGCCGTACGCGCACTCGGGCAGCCAGAACCCGCCCTGCCACTCACCGAACCTCCGCCGGTGGGCGGTGGTGCCCGTCTGGACCTGAAGAGAGATCGCGGTGTCACTGACCAGCAGCGGCAGCACGGCGTGAGTGGCTGCGGAGGTCCAGGGCGCGAATCGCCCCAGTGCGTGCAGCAGTCCGCCCTGGGGGCTCAGTGCATCAAGCTCCTTGGCCGCCGCGGCGTACTGGGCGGATGAGGCCTCGAGCGCTTCCGCCAACGCGATCTCGCCCGTCCGGCGGTAGTGCTCCATGTCCAGCCGGTGCGACTCGGGCCTCACCTCCTGGAGGAATCGCCGGCAGCGCGCCATCGCGCCGGGATCCTCCAGCTGGTCGCACAGCACGGGCGTGAGCGACAGCGTGACCGGGGCCCGGCCGAGCAGGGGCAGGAGCGGCAGGTACGAGCTGGCGACGGCCTCCCACAGCCATTCCTCGCCGAAGGGCCAGACGCCATAGCCGTCGGGACGCCGCAGGAATGATCGGGGGTCGCGCGGCGGCCACTCTGCACCGCCCTCCACGTAGGGCATGTGGGTGTGCAGAACGAGGGCCAGCTCACCGTTGGGCGGGGACGGGCGTGGCATCGCTTGACGCCCGCGCCCTCACACCCGGCAGACGGCCAGAAAGTCCAGCGCTGCGGGCAGCCGGCCCTGTCGCAGGACGAAGTCTCCCACACCGATGGCCGGCGTGAAGCGGTCATAGAACGTCCTGGTGATCCGGAGGGTCCGGTGCACGGTGTCCCAGCCCAGGGACAGGGCCAGGGCATGCGCCCTCAGTTTGCGGGCGTGAAATACCCCGAGCACCTCCACCCGTCCGAACACCGAGCGGCATAGCTGCTCGAACTCCTCCGCCCGGTACTCGCGGATGTGCCATGGGTTGCCGGATTTGGTTTCTCCGGGCGGCGCCAGCGTGAGGACGTTGGGGGTGGACACATAGGCCACGCCCCCGGGGGCCAGCAGCGACCGAAAGTGGCGCAGGACGGCCTGCGGATCCTCGACGTGCTCGATCGTCTGGAGGAAGACCACCGCGTCATGCTGGCCAGGCTCGCCGAAGATCTCCACCATTCCGCGTTCGAACTGCAGACCGGGGCGGCGGTAGCGCAGGCGGGCATGTTCGTGCGCCTCCGGATTGGCATCGACTCCGATCACGCTGCGACCCGTCTGAGCCAGGACGTTCGAGCCATAGCCCTCGCCGCAGGCCATGTCGAGCACCCTCATCCCGCCCACCCGCTTGGCGATCCATTCGTATACGGCTAGGTGGCGCTGAAACCAGTAGTTCTCCGCCGGGACGTCCGGCAGCGTGCGCTCACCCGTCAGCTTTAGCGGCGGCACGCCTGGGGGCTGATTCTGCTGAACGTAGGAGTTCATCCAGACGTGGGTGCAGGGTTTTCGGAGGGGACTCCCGGTCTTGACAGACAGGCGAAGAGGGTAATGTGCACGCGCGATGGCGGCAGCCAGGACTGCGGACGAGATCCGGGACGTCAACACCCGCTACCACGATGTCGCCGCTGCGGGCTACGACTCGAAGTGGGGCATCGACTTCGGCGAGGTCGGCCAGAGGCAGGTCATGGGCAAGCTCCGGAAGGTGTTGGGGCCGGCGCTAGATCGGGGCTTCACGCGGTCGCTGGAGATCGGCGCCGGCACGGGCTACTTCACGCTGAACCTGCTCCAGGCGGGGGTGGTCCGAGAGGCCACCTGCACCGACATCTCGCCGGGGATGGTGAGGAAACTGGCCATCAACGCGGCCCGCCTGAACCTGCAGGTGAGGACCGCCCGGGCCGACGCCGAGTCGCTGCCTTTCCCGGACTCCGGCTTTGACCTCCTGCTCGGGCACGCCGTCCTGCACCACCTGCCCGACCTGGACCGGGCGTTCTCCGAGTTCCATCGAGTGCTCCGGCCGGGGGGATGGATTGTGTTTGCCGGCGAGCCCTCGCGACTGGGGGATCGGCTCGCCGCTGTGCCCAAACGCGGCGCGAACGCGGTGGCGCCGCTGTGGCGCGCCCTGATCGGCGCCGGGACCGCCTCCCACGGCAGCGAGAGCGCGGAGCACGAGCCCATCGAGGATCACGCCCTCGAGCGTCTGGTGGACATCCACGCCTTCGCTCCGGCGGAACTGGTCACGCTGGCCCGGCGGGCGGGCTTTGAGACGGTCCGGATCCGAGGAGAGGAACTCGTAGCGAACTGGTTTGGCTGGTTCAACCGAGCCCTGGAGGCCAGCGCAAACTCCGCTCAGGTGCCCATGCTGTGGCGTCGCTATGCCTTTCACGGCTACCTCCTGCTGCAACGACTCGACGAAAGCGTGCTGGAACCGCGGCTCCCTCCGGCCATCTTCTACAACCTGCTGCTGGCCGCGCGCCGGGAGTAGGCGGGTGGCAGCCCAATGGACGACGGCGACGCCGCCGTAGACTCGGATTCGTGCCTGATCACCTGTCGCGCGAGTTCCCCCTGTTTCCGCTGACGCTGGTCGCGCTCCCCGGGGAGGCCATCCCGCTCCATATCTTCGAGGAGCGCTACAAGACGATGATGAACGAGTGCTTGCAGGATGAGAGGGAGTTCGGAATCGTCTGGCTCTCGGACGATGGACTCCGCGAGGTGGGGTGCGCCTGCGCCATCGAGCGGGTGCTCGAGCGCACGGAGGACGGCCGGATGAACCTGCTGGCCCGGGGGACCCGGCCCTTCCGGGTGGTCGAACGCCAGGCACACCTGGCCTACCCAGCGGGCGTGATCGAGTTCCTGGAGGACCGGCCGGAACTGGTGGACGAGAGCCTGGTCACCGACGCACACGACGCCTACGCGCAGCTGGTCGAGCGGATCACCGAAAACGAGCCCGATGCCGACCAGCTGCTCGACATGGACGCCTACGCGATGGCGGCCACCGTCGAGTTCGGGCTCGATGCCAAACAGGGCCTGCTCGACCTGCGATCGGAGAACGCCCGCCTGCGCCTCCTGACCCGGCTGTTCCAGGCCGCCGCCAAGCGCCTGGACCTGGTCGAGCGGGCGCAGGAGCGAGCTCGCTCAAACGGCAAGATCAGGTTCGGCTAGCCCGCGCCCGGCCTCGTCGGCGGTCCCCGGCCGAGGGCCACGCCAGGTTCAGGCCGTGTAGATCACCATGGCAATGCCGAACAGGACGGAGTAGGCGGCGAACGGGTACAGCGTGCGGGTCTTGAAGTAACGCATCAGGAAGTGCACCGCGAACACGGCGGTGACCGCGGCGGACGCGGCCGCGATCACCGCGGCCCCTCGAATGCCGCTGCCCAGATGCCCGGTGAGGTCGGGGATCTTGTACACCCCAGCAGCCAGGATGATCGGCGTGGCCATCAGGAAGCTGATCCGGGCCGCGTCGACGTTGTCCAGGCCGCGCACCAGGCCGGCGGACATCACCATCCCGTCGCGGCTGATGCCTGCGATAAGGCCCCCGGACTGGGCGATCCCCAGAAACGCAGCCTCTCGGTACTCCAGCGTATCCAGCCGCCGCCCACCGTCGCGTTTAGCGCCCTCGCGCATCGCCAGGCGCCGCACCTCGGCGCGTTGCGTGAACCGCTGGGCGGTGAACAAGATCAATCCGTTGATGACCAGGAAGATCGCGGCGACCTCGGGCTTGGACGTGGCCACGCGAGCGGCGTGCTCCAGCGCGAGTCCCAGGATGCCGGTGGGGATGCTGGCCACGATGATCAGCCAGGCCAGGCGCTCCGTGGGCGTGTCGACCCTTCGCTTGCGCAGCGTGGCAAAAAACGCTTTGACGATCGCGACCCAATCGCGCCAGAAATAGATCAGCAGCCCGATGGCGCTGCCCACGTGCAGCATCACGATGAAGGCCAACCAGGGCGATTCAGGCCGCGACTGGAAGGCCACTATCTGGTTCCAGCCGAACAGCTTCGGCCACAACACCGTGTGGCCGAGGCTCGACACCGGGAAGAGCTCCGAGATCCCCTGGAGAACGCCCAGGATCACCGCTCGGATGGCGGTGAAGCCGTGGTTGTCAGCCAGGACTAGCACCGGCGAGAAAGGTAGCGACTCGCAGGTAAGCTGCAGCTAAGGGCGACCCTAGCCCTTGAGCCCGCAGGCCTGCTGGGCGGTCTGGAGCGCGAACAGCTGGACCTGGCCCAGCGTGGGGTGACGGGCGCCGGCCGTGTCTGGGAAAGAGATCGTCCCGTCCTGGAGCCTGATCGTGTACCGGAAGACGCTGTCCGGGCGGGAGGCGATGTCCAGATGGGCCTTGGCGTCCGAGTTGAGCGAGTTGGTCAGATCCCGGGCCTGGAGCAGCAGCGGGCCGGGAAGGTTCCTGCTCGAGTTGCGGTTGCAGGTGACCGTGCCGCCGTCGTTGACCAGCAGGGTCAGCTTGTGACCCTGGCCCGTCCGGGTGAGCAGGAACAGGTCGGCGGACTGGATCTGCAGGCCGCAGCCGGTCAGAGCCAGGATGAGTGCCGGCAGGGCTGCCCATCTCATCCCTCCACGGTAATGGTCGCACCGCCGCGCCGGGGGTCGCCCCCACCCCACAGTGCGCCCTCGCGGTCGCGTTCAACGGCCTGCACACCGCCAAAGAACAGGTTGCGCTCCCGGAATCGGGCCACGGGGTGGCCGAGGGCCTCCAGCGCCGCCATATCCACCCCCGGCTCGGCGTACACGACCCCGTCCTCGAAGTGGATCCGGGGCGCCTCCACGGCCTCTCCTGCCCGGATCCCCTCATCGATGACCCGTACGATCGTCTGAAGGATCGCGGAGCGGATCCGGTTCGACCCCGCGCTCCCCAGCACCAGTTCGGCCACACCCTCGCGCACCACCGCGGTGGGAGCCATCATGCTGGGCAACCGACGCCCAGGTGGGTGCTGGTGAAAGCCCAGGGGGTTGAGGTCCTGCTCGCCCAACATGTTGTTCAGGTGCAGACCCGTTCCCGGCACCACCACGCCCGAGCACGAGCCATTCGAGCAGGTGACCGAGCAGGCCCAGCCTTCCTTATCGGTCACCGCGATGTGGGTGGTGGAACCGGTGTTCTGGGCCGTGGGCCCGGTGCCCAGGAATCGCTGGCCGAAACCCTCCTCATCGAGGCTGGCCAGGAATTCGGGGGTGCGCTCGGCCTGTATGCGCTCCATGACCTCGACGACCCGAACCACGCTCGGCGGCGCTCGATCGGCGTCCAGCCACGACAGCGCCCGGGCGATCAGGATGCCTCCGGCCGACGGCGGCGGGTTGGTCAGGACCTCCCGGCCCCGGTAGCGCACGCCGATGGGCTCACGATCGATCACTGCGTACGCCTTCAGGTCCTCGGAGGTGAGCATCCCGCCGCGGGCCGCCACCCACTCGACCGTGGCCGCGGCGATGTCCCCGGTATAGAAGGGCGCCGGTCCCTCGGCACCCAGACGTTCCAGGGCGTCGGCCAGCTCCGGTTGGTAGATCGTTTCGCCGATGCCCAATAAACGGCCCTCGGGGGCAAACATTGCCGCGCACTCGGGCGTGGAGGTGACGATGTCCGCGAGGATCTCCACCACGTAACCCTGCTGGGCGTTGATCGCGACGCCCTCCCGGGCCAGTCGCACGGCCTGGCCCACCAACTCCGACAGCGGGATGCGGCCAAAACGGGCAGCGGCGGCGTGCAGCCCAGCCGGCATTCCGTAGGTCCCCACCGATGCGGCGCCGATGTTGAACACCTGGATGGCGTCCCCGAACGACACGGTGATGGGGATCAACTCCTCACGGGAGGCCGGATCGAACCCGCGCCCCGACGCCTCGACGAAGAAGTCGAGCAGCACCGGGTCACGCCCCGGCACCACCACCAGCATGTAGCCACCAGCCCCCAGCCCGGTGAGGAGTGGCTCGCAAGCGGTCGATGCGGCGACGGCTGCCACCGCCGCGTCGACGGCGTTGCCCCCCTCCCGCAGCACTCCGGCGCCGGCCTGGGCGGTCAGAGGATGGCCGGCGGCGATGACGCCGAGCTGAGCGGAGCGAATCATGCCAACAGCATCACTGACGGTCGCAGCGCAAGCATGGCAGGCAGGCAGCGAGCGACGTGTGCTCTGCACACGAGCCTTACTGACGGGCGGAGAGCAAGCATGGCAATGAGGCAGGGAGCGACGGGTGCTCTGCACACGACGCCTACTGACGGGCGGAGAGCAAGCATGGCAAGGAGGCAGGGAGCGACGTGTGCTCCTGCACACGAGCGACCGACGACGCCGCCAGGCGCAGCTATCCGCCCGTCAGCGGGGGGGGATGAACTCAGGTACGTCTAACTCCCCGGCCACGCGGACCCGCTCGCGGACGCGGCTGATCCTGGGCTCGCCTCCGGGCTCGTCCAGCATTTGCCGCCGCGTCTGGCGCCAGTCGCTGTCGGCCCTTTCGATCCCGGCCCGCTGCCGGCGGTCATCGCTGTAGCCGGTGGCCACCACGGTCACCCAGACCTGATCCTCGAGACGGTCGTCGAGCATGGCTCCGAAGATGATGTTTGCGTCAGGGTGGGCAGCTTCGCCCACGGCCCTGGCGGCCTCATTGACCTCCCAGAGCGTGAGGTCCCGGCCGCCGGTGATCGACAGCAGGATCGACCGGGCTCCTTCCATGCTGGTGTCGAGCAGCGGCGAGGCCACGGCGCGCTCCGAGGCGTCGATCGCCCGCCGCTCGCCGGTGCCCATCCCGATGCCCAGCAGCGCCTTGCCGGCGCCGGACATGATCGCCCGCACGTCGGCGAAGTCCAGGTTGATCAGCCCGGGCAGCGTGACCAGGTCGGATATGCCCTGCACGCCCTGGCGTAGGACGTCGTCCGCCACCCGGAACGCCTCCATCATCGAGGTTCCCCGTTCGAGCACCGACAGCAGCCGGTTGTTGGGGACCACGATCAGTGTGTCCACCTCCTCGTTGAGCTGGGCGATTCCCTCCTCGGCCTGAGCGCGTCTGCGGCTGCCTTCGAACTGGAATGGCCGCGTGACAATGCCCACGGTGAGGGCCCCGAGCTCGCGGGCGATATGGGCCACGACCGGCGTGGCGCCGGTTCCCGTTCCGCCGCCGGCACCGGCGGCGATGAACACCATGTCCGACCCGCGCAGCATGGCCTTGATTCGGTCGTACCCGTCCTGGGCGGCGCGGCGCCCCAGGTCGGGGTCTGAGCCGGACCCCAATCCCCTGGTCACGGACTCGCCGATGTGGAGTGTCTCGTGGGCGGCCGAGAGCTGAAGCGACTGGAGGTCCGTGTTGATGGCCACGAACTCCACTCCCTCGATCTCGGCCTCGACCATGCGATTGACCGCGTTGACGCCCGCGCCTCCCACGCCGACCACTCGAATCACGGGCCCGCCGGTGGGCACCGAAGCGCCGAACGCCTCTGACACTCGGTCTGGACGGGCGAACGGGTCGTCAGCCTCCGACTGGGTGACGGGCGGGTCGAGCAGGTTGTCTGGGATGTCGGCCACGAAGGCCTGACGCAGGCGCTCGCGGGGAGAGGGAATCTCCGGCTCGTGCTCGGGGGGTTCGGAGACCGCCCAGGCCCGCGCGGCGGGAGTGGCCCGACTGGGCTGGCGGCGTGGCGGTTCCTCGGCGGGAGCGCTCTGCCGTCCGTGCGGCGGGTTAGCAGGCGGCTGCCCGGCCTCGCCCTGGTCCTCCACTGTCTTGCGGAACAGCGCGGCCAGGGGGCCGTCGCGCATGCTCGCGCGCTTACCGGTTGGCATTTGAGAGGACCTCCTTCGCGAGCTGCCTGTAGCTGTGGGCGGCGACGCCGTCCGGGTCGTATTTCAGCACCGACATCCCTTTGACCGGCGCCTCGGCGAAGCGGATGGTCTTACGGATGCGGGAGGCGAACACGCGGTCCCCGAAGTTCTCCTCGAGCAGCTCGATCGCCTCCTTGGCGTGCAGGGTCCGGGTGTCCACGAGCGTGGGCAGAATCCCCTCGATGTCGACATCAGGGTTGAGGTTCTCCCGGATCATGGCGAGCGTGTTCTGAAGCTGGACAAGACCGCGCATCGACAGATATTCGCACTGGACGGGGACGATCACCTTACTGGCCGCCGTGAGCGCATTGATGGTCAGCAGCCCCAGGCTCGGCGGCGTGTCGATGAACACGAAGTCATAGTCCTCGTCCACCTCCTGAAGGGCCTTCTGGAGCGAGCGCTCACGGCCGATCATCGTCGACATGGCGATTTCGGCGCCGGCCAGGTCGATGGACGCGCAGGCGATGTCCACCTCGCGCTTGCGGATCACCTCGCGAATCGACACGCGGTGCACCAGCACGTCGTACATCGACTTCTGGAGGGAGTCGGGATCGATCCCCTGGGACATCGTCAGGTTGCCCTGGGGATCCATGTCGCAGCACAGAACTCGGTGGCCCTCCTCAGTGAAGGCCACGGCCAGATTCAGCGTGGTTGTCGTCTTGGCGACGCCGCCCTTCTGGTTGGCGAACGCGATCACCTTGAGGCCGCCCGTCGCGGGTGGCTCCGGATACGTGGGAGGGCTCATACGAGCGTCCTATTCGCACGACGCACTCGGAATCCTCCGCTCTGTTTGGCAATTCACCTCCGATGGCCGGCCACGCGCCGCCGGCGCGACTCAGCGCGCTCGGCGCGCCACCACCGCCGCCGCTGCCGCACCGCCGCCGTCACCGGCATCATCCGGTAGCTACGCTGGCCGTCGTGCCTGATAGCCGATCCGGAAACCCGAAGGTGTTCGACAAGCACCTCCTGTTTGTCACCGGCAAGGGTGGCGTGGGTAAATCCACGGCCGCGGTCGCGCTGGGGCTGCTGGCCGCTCGCCGTGGCATGCGCACCATCGTGGCCGAGCTCTCCAGCCAGGAGCGGGTGCAGCGGCTGTTCGATCACGAAGCTGGACACTTCCACGAGGAGCAGCTGGCCAAGAACCTGTACACGATCTCGATCGACCCGCAGGACGCCATGGAGGAGTACCTGCGCGTCAAGGTGGGCACCCTGGGGCACGCGCTGTCCTCCAGCCGAATGTTCGCCGCTTTCGCCATGGCCACCCCGGGGATGCGCGAGCTGCTCAGCATCGGCAAGGTGTGGGAGCTGGCCCAGCTCGATCGGCGCACCCGGGCGGCCCGGCCGTATGACCTGGTGATCGTGGACGCGCCCGCCACCGGCCACGGCCTGGCGCTGCTCCGCACGCCACGGACGTTCGCCAGCATCGCCCGGGTCGGCCCGGTCGCGCACCAGGCCGAGACGATCGCCGAGACGATCGCCGACCGCCGGGTCACCGGCGTAGTGGCTGTGGCCACGCCCGAGGAGATGCCGGTCAACGAGACGATCATGCTCCAGCGGACCCTTCTGGAGGACGGATTCGACCTCGACGCGGTGATTGTCAACGCGCTCTACCCGCTGCGCTTCGCCGATGACGAGCTGGATGAGCTCACGTCCGCCCTGCAGCGCACGCGCTCTGCCCGTTCGCGCTCGGCGCTGCGCGCCGCTCTGTCCGAGCACGCCCGCGCGCGCCATCAGCGCGAGCAACGCCAGCGCCTGAAGGCGGAGGTAAACGGTCGCCTGCTCGACCTCCCCTATGTGTTCGCCGAGCGGCTGGGGCCAGACCAGCTGGACGGGCTGGCCACCGTGCTGGCTCAGCAACTCGACGGAGCGGTGAGCACGTGATCGCCCAGTTGCTCGACGGCAAGCGGGTCTGTATCTGCGCGGGCTCGGGCGGCGTGGGCAAGACCACTGTGTCCGCGGCCGTCGCGTTAGGGATGGCAGCCCGGGGCGCGCGGGTGGCGGTGGTGACCATCGACCCTGCTAACCGGCTGGCAGATGCCCTGGGGATCGATCAGCTCGACAACGAGCTCCACCGAGTGGTGCCACCCGCGGATCCGGCTGCCGCGCCCGGTTGGGACGGCGCCGGGGCGGACGTGCCAGGCGAGCTCTGGGCGATGATGCTCGATCCGAAGCGGACGTTTGACGAGTTGATCGAGCGCCTGGCTCCCGATCCTGCCCGGGCCGAGGAGATCAAGGCCAACCGGGTCTACCGCGAGCTGTCGAGCGCGGTGTCCGGTTCACAGGAGTTCACCGCAGTGGCCAAGCTGTACGAACTCGATCAGTCGGGCTTCTTCGATCTCCTCGTCCTGGACACGCCGCCCTCGCGCAACGCCCTGGACTTCCTCGAGGCTCCCCGGCGCCTCAGCTCGTTCCTGGAGGGTCGGATGATGCAGGCGCTCGTCCGGCCCACCGGCCTGGGCATGCGCGTCCTCGGCGCGGGAACGACGCCGCTGCTCGGGGCGCTGCGCCGGGTGACCGGAGTCGACCTGGTGGCTGACCTGGGCCGATTCTTCCAGCTTCTGGGCGGCATGACCCAGGGGTTCTCGCAGCGGGCCGCCGGTGTCCAGGAGCTGCTGGGCGCACCCACCACGGCGTTCCTCCTGGTCACCTCGCCCGAGCGCGAGCCCATCGACGAGGCGATCTGGTTTCACCGCACGATCCAGCGCGAGGGCTTTCGGCTGGAGGGAGTAGTCGTCAATCGGGTCCACCACGACCTCCTATCCGGAGGTCCCAACGGAGGCGATCGACAGCCCGAGCACGTCGGACGCGGTCTGGCCCGGATCCTCTCACCCGACCTGGCGGCCAAGGTGGCGGCCAACTTCGTCGACTACCACCTCCTGGCCGAGCGCGACGACAGCAACATCTCCCGGCTGGTGGAGGCGCTCGATGGCCAACCTCTCGTGCTCGTCCCTCAGCTGGACGACGACGTTCACGACCTGGATGGGCTCCTGGCCGTGCGCCGGTACCTGTTCAGCACCGGCGACGAGCGCGAGCGCCTGATCGCCGAGCTAGTGGCCTAGGCTCTTTAAGCGGCCGCATCACGCTCGGCGCTGGCCGACGTCGGCCTGGTCCAGGTGCCGCTGCCTGGCCTCCTCGACGGTGGCCAGACCGGCCGCCCGGTCGCCCCACCCCTTCACCTCCGAATGCCGATCGGGGTCCAGGTCCTTGTATACGGTGAAGAAGTGAGTGATCTCGGCCCGAAGCTGGGCCGGCATGTCCGTCACCTCGTCCAGGTGATTCCAGCCGGGGTCGCTACAGGGGACGCAAACAACGTGTGGATCCTCGCCTTTCTCGTCGGCCATCTTGAACAGCCCAATCACCTTCGACGGAACCATGCACCCGGGAAAGGTGGGCTCGGAGACGCACACCAGTGCGTCCAGAGGATCGCCATCGGGGGCGAGCGTGTCCGGGACGAACCCATAGTCGGTCGGGTACACGACCGAAGCCGACAGGAATCGGTCCAGCTTGACCCCGCCCAGCCCCGGGTCGTACTCGTACTTGTTGCGGCTGCCCTTGGGAATCTCCACGACACAGGTCAGCTCGATCTCGGCCACGCTCGGTCCTTTCCTCACTTGGGTGCGTGGGTCAACCATGACACGACGCGGGCTCGGGCGCCAGGTGCGGTCGGTCCACGACCCGTTGTCGGGGGGTGCTGGCGCGGCGCTTGTGCCGATTGCGCGGCGCGCGCTGCGGTGTAGCGTCACGAAGCGCCCCGGAGCGCCGGCGCTTGGTGCCATTGGTAGGCCTATGGCAATCTGGCGTCACTAGGCTCCGCAGGCCGCGCGTGCTTTGTTACGTCATACGACCTCGTCGACGGCCGACCCGCTCCACGCCCAACGAAAGGGGCTCTAGTTCATCAGGTTGCGGACCACCGCCAGACAGGCCTCGCACAGAGGCCACGGTGGGTTCCACGGGTACCCGGTCACGTCGCGGCCGCACAGCGCGGTGTCGGGATCCTGCTCGCCCACCAGATGGCAAAGCTCCTCGAACCCGGCCTCGTTGCGGGCGGGAACGTCGCGGCAGGCTGGATGGACGTTGGGTGTCTTGACCGGAGCCGCGGCGCTGCTCATCGCCAGCAGCATATGTCCCGGTCCAAGCGGATTCAAATGGGGCTAGAGACCGTGTACCGAAGCCTGGCTACGCGGGGGCGACGGCCAGGTCCTCTGCCAGGAGGCTGTCGGCCACGCCCACCAGGTCCGAGGCGAGGTGACCGCACAGCACATCCCGTAGCACAGCTCTCAGATGCTCGGCCACGTCGCTCGCCAGCTCCTCGGCATCGGCTTCCCCCTCCGCCGTGCCGGTGAGCACCGCCCGTTCCAGGGCGATGGCCGCGGCCACCCGCTGGGCCAGGGCCGCGCGACCCTCGGGTGGGGCGCAGATCAGGGCCAGGCGGCCTGGCAGCTGCCCGCTGCTGGGTCCTTCCGGCTCGAACAGGGCGCGGAGCGCCAAGAGGTGGTCGGTCAGGGCCTCAAGAGGGTTAGAGCGGTCGCACCCCGTGTCGAATCTAGCCAGTGCCCAGGCCACCTCAGGTGAACCAAAGGCGCCAGCCTCAACCGCGGGCAGCCGGCGGGCCATGAGGTTGCAGAACCCGCGCAGTTCGTCCTCCTGAAGGGCGGGGACCACCGTTCTGGGTGGCGGACCGGGAGAGCCCGGGGCAGGTCGCCGCCGGTCAACCGCCCCTGTCCCCACCGCTACCGGACGCCAGCTGCCGAACTCAAGCCGGGCCCAGCCGAGCGCTCCCAGGCCGTAGCGCCCACGTTCGAACAACCGGAGCGCGGTCAGGAGCCGGCGGAAGCGCTCCTGGGCCAGGGCGAGAGGTAGGCGCCTCGAGCGGTCCTGCGTGATGCTGATGACCGCCAGCACGCGGGGTTCCTCCACCGCCTCCCAGACTGCTTCCGCGGGGGCATCCTTGAGGCGCTCGCCTCGAACCAGTGACAGTCCCTCGCCGAGCTCCACCTGCCAGCTGCGCTCCTCCAGTCCCAGCCCGAGCACCGGCGCGATGACCGTGGCCACCGCCCACCCTTCGAGAAGCGCCTGTTCGAGCTCGGCATATGCTGCCTCGAAGCGGGACGAGTCGAGGTCGAAGTCGTTGCGGTCAGAGAACACGCGAGCCAGAAAGGCCAGGAGCACGGCGTCGGCGTGTTCGCGCTCCTGGTCGGGGATCCGTTCCACCCCTCTCATCCGCAGGTATGCCCGCGTCTGGTCACGGCTGGCCAGCGCCCGAGCCGCGGGCGCATAGCTGGACAGCCCCGAGAGCAGACCCATTCGGTGCTCGATGAACTCGTCCGTCAGCGGCCGGTAGCAGTACAGAGGCGGCCTTCCCCGACGCGTCTCTGACTCCTCCACCTCGAACGGGACCTCGGCTCCGGCCGCCCGCTCACCCCGGAGCGCCGCGGATGTGTCGACCGTGAAGGCTTGGAGCAGTTCGTGCAGGGCGGGGTCGCGCACGGACTGGCCAATTCGCCAGTCTGCTGGGTGATCCTGCCCGCCGAAGGGCAACTTGCAGGATCAGTTGCCGGGCTGCTCGATCTCCCTGAGATGGGTGACGTTGTCTACATCGGACCGGGCGCTGCTGGGGGTGGCGGCAAACCAGGCATCGAGGATCTCCTCGAGCTCGGCCTGCGAGGTCAGCCGGAGGCTTAGTGCCAGAACGTTGGCGTCGTTCCACCGGCGGGCACCCTCGGCCGTGCCGGCGTCCACGCACAGTGCCGCTCGCACTCCGTCCACCTTGTTGGCGGCTATGGCCGCCCCGGTCCCCGTCCAGCAGGCCACGATCGCCTGCTCGGCACGGCCTTCCGCCACGTCGCGGGCCGCGCCCTCACTGGCCCACGCCCAGTCGGGGCGCTCCTCCGGCCGATACGCGCCGTGGAGGATCGGTTCATGACCCCGCCGGCGAATCTCCTCCAGGATCGCCGCGGCCACTCCGGTCAACTCGTCTGCCGCCACTGAAATTCGCATCCGCGGCTGCCCTCGGACGGGGTGAGCGCCCGCTGCCTGCTACGCCACAGCGGCCGCTGGTTCGGGCTCGGGCTCCACCTCGGCGGGATCGCAACGGAGCCACTGCCGGCCGTAGGCACGCATGTCCTCGATCAGCGGAATTAACGCCCGGCCCTTGTCGGTCAGGGCGTACTCGACGCGCGGGGGAACCTCGGGGAACGTCTGGCGCTCCACGATCCCCTCCTCCTCGAGCGCCCTCAGACGCAGCGAGAGCGTCCTGGGGCTGATGCCCCGTAGCGACCGCTCGAGCTCGCAGAACCGGGAACGCCCCGCGGCCAGGTCGCGGATCACCAGCAGCGTCCACTTGCCGCACACGATCTCCGCGGTTGCACATACCGGACACGGGTCATACGAAGCCATCTAACCTCGATTCTAGCGCAATGCTTCACCAAGTAAAGCAACTGCGCGAGGGAAAGTACCGGTCCGTTCGAGCGCGAGCTAGGCGACGTCGCGGAGCTTCTGGGCCTCGGCCAGGGACTGGAGCTTCTTGAGCGACTGGTTCTCGATCTGGCGGATCCGCTCACGTGTCACGTTGAACGTGCGCCCGACCTCATCCAGCGTGCGGGGGTGCTCGCCGCCCAGGCCGTAGCGGAGCTCGAGCACGCGGCGCTCGCGGTAGGACAGGTTCTCCAGCGCCTCGCGCAGGGCTTCCTTGGTCAGGATCTCAGCCGCCCGCTCGTAGGGCGACTCGGCCCGCTCGTCGGCAATGAACTGACCGAACTCGGACTCCTCCTCATCCCCCACCGGCTTCTCGAGCGAGACGGGCGCCTGAGCGGAGCGCTTGATCGACTCCACCTC
>JBPYDM010000157.1:0-12755 GCA_051986255.1 Solirubrobacteraceae bacterium
GAGACCAGCTCGCCCGCCTGGAGACCGTGGACCAACCCGCCGCCAACGGCGACCATGTGGTGGTCGATTACGTGGGCCGAGATGCCGAGACCGGCACGCCGTTTCCCGGGGGAGCGGCTCGAGACCAGCTCCTTGAGCTGGGCGCCAACCGCCTGATTCCCGGATTCGAGGACCAGCTCGTGGGCGTGTCCACGGGTGAGACCCGGGAGATTGAAGTCACGTTCCCAGATGACTATCAGCAGGAGTCGCTGGCGGGCAGGAAGGCCATCTTCGAGGTGACGGTGCACGAGGTCAAGGCCAAGCGGCTGCCCGAGCTCGACGAGGATTTCGCCGCCGAGGCGGGTGGCTTCGACACGCTGGGCGAGCTCAGGGAGGACATCCGCTCCCGGCTCATCCAGGCCCAGGAGCGGGCGATCGAGCGAGAGTTTGAGCAGGCTGTACTCGACGCCGCCGTGGACCAGGCCAAGGTCGAGGTTCCCGAGCGGCTGGTTCACGCGCGGGCCCACGAGAGTGTCGAGGAGACCCTGGGCGCCCTGGCCCGGCAGGGGATCTCCCGTGAGGCGTACCTCCGCATCACGGGCAAGGATCCGGAGACCCTGGCGCAGGAGGTCGAGCCGGACGCTGAGCGTGCGCTGAAGCGAGAGGCCGTGCTGGATGCGGTCGTGCAGGCCGAGGGCATCGAACCGACCGATGAGGAGCTCCGGGAGGCTCTGGCTCCGACCGCGGAGCGAGCCGGAGAAAGCGTGGATCGGCTGCTCGAGCAGCTGCGCAAAAACGACCGACTCGAGCGCTTGCGCCAGGAGGTGGCCAGCCGCCAGGCCGTGGAGCTTCTGGTCCGGGAGGCCAAGCCCATCAGCATGGAGCAGGCCAAGGCCCGCGAGGACCTGTGGACACCGGACAAGGAGCGAGGCCAGGAGGGGAAGCTCTGGACCCCGGGCACGTGAGGACCGGCTAGCGCGAGGGTCTCCCGGTAGCCAGGAGCGGAGCAAGCGAGGCCACAAGCCGGACGCAGGCTAGCCCCGGCGACCGGCAATCCGCCCATTGCTACAGTCGGCAGGAATCCGGCCGAGGAAGCGAAAGAAGCGAGGACGATGAGCCCACTCGTACCGATGGTCGTTGAGCAGACCTCCCGCGGAGAGCGGGCGTTTGACATCTACAGCCGGCTGCTCAACGAGCGGATCATCTTCCTGGGAACCCCGGTGGACGATCAGATCGCCAACCTGATCGTGGCCCAGCTCCTACATCTGGAGTCCGAGGACCCCGACAAGGACATCTCCGTGTACATCAACTCCCCGGGCGGGTCGGTATACGCGGGGCTGGCCATCTACGACACGATGCAGTTCATAAAGCCCGACGTGCAGACGATCTGCGTGGGCATCGCCATGTCTATGGGCGCGCTGCTCCTGGCCGGGGGGGCCAATGGCAAGCGGATGGCCCTGCCCAACGCCAAGATCCTGATCCACCAAGTCTCGTCCGCGTTCCAGGGCCAGGCCACCGACATCGAGATCCACGCCAAGGAGATCATCGATGTCCGCCGACGACTTGATGAGATCATCGCCAAGCACACGGGGCAGGATCTTGAGAAGGTCCGCCAGGACACCGAGCGCGACTACTTCATGAGTGCGGAGGATGCAAAGAACTACGGAATCATCGACCGCGTGATCTCCCAGCACTGAGGGTCTACCCTCAGGGGCGGGAGCGGTCTCGAAGGTCCGTCTCCGGGAACGCATCATGGCACGTCCCACCGATTCCAACGAGCAGCTTCTCTGTAGCTTTTGCGGGAAGTCCCAGCGGCAGGTCAAGAAGCTGATCGCCGGTCCGGGCGTCTACATCTGCGACGAGTGCATCGATCTCTGCAACGAGATCATCGATGAGGAGCTCACCACTCCGCCGAGTTTCGACATCGAGAACCTGCCCAAGCCGCGCGAGATCTACGACGTCCTGAACGAGTACGTCGTCGGGCAGGAGCAGGCCAAACGAATGCTCTCGGTGGCCGTGTACAACCACTACAAGCGCGTCCAGATGATGCAGTCCGACGAGAACGACATCGAGCTGCAGAAGTCGAACATCCTGCTCCTGGGGCCCACGGGCTGCGGCAAGACCCTGCTCGCCCAGACGCTGGCCAAGATCCTCAACGTCCCGTTTGCCATCGCCGACGCCACAGCCCTGACCGAAGCGGGGTACGTGGGCGAGGACGTGGAGAACATCTTGCTCAAGCTGATCCAGGCCGCTGATTACGACGTCAAGAAGGCCGAGACGGGAATCATCTACATCGACGAGGTGGACAAGATCGCCCGCAAGGCCGACAACCCGTCTATCACACGGGACGTGTCGGGCGAGGGCGTCCAGCAGGCGCTGCTGAAGATCCTCGAGGGCACCACCGCCTCCGTGCCGCCTCAGGGCGGACGCAAGCATCCCCACCAGGAGTTCCTGTCGATCGACACCACCAATGTCCTGTTCATCTGCGGCGGTGCCTTCGCCAACCTGGACAAGGTGATTGAGCGGCGAATCGGCCACCAGGGCGTGGGCTTTGGCGCGGCCATCCAGTCCCGGGAACAGCGCGATACCGGCCAGATCTTCGAGCATTGCCTACCCGAGGACCTGATCCAGTACGGGTTGATCCCTGAGTTCATCGGCCGCTTGCCCGTCATGTCGGCCATCCATCAGCTCTCGCGGGACGAGCTCATGCTGATTTTGACCGAGCCCCGCAACGCCCTGGTCAAGCAGTTCCAGCGGTTCTTCCAGTTCGACGGGATCGAGTTGGTGTTCGCCGACGACGCTCTGTCTTCCATCGCCGACAAGGCATTGGAGCGGGAAACCGGAGCCCGCGGGCTGCGCTCGATCATCGAGGAGGTGCTGCTCGAGGTCCAGTTCGAGCTGCCCTCGCGCCGCGACGTGCGCAAGTGCGTGGTCACCAAGGAGACGATCGAAAAGGACGTCCCGCCCACGCTGGTGACGGTCGCCGCGCCTGAAGAGGACGAGGCCGCCGCCTGATCATCGGCCGGACCAGGTAGTTCCGGCGGCGATATCGCCCCGGCCTCAGATGGCGAAGGCCGGGGCGCGCTTACACTGGCCCCAATGCCGGATCTAGAGACCAGAACCCGGTACGACCCCGCGGAGGTGGAGCCGCGGATCGCCCGCAACTGGCTGGAATCTGGCCTGTTCCATCCCGAGCCGGCGGGCACCGCCGCGGAGAACTACTCGATCGCTATCCCGCCGCCCAACGTCACCGGCTCGCTGCACATGGGGCACGCCTTCCAGGACGCGATCATGGACGCCCTGATCCGCGAGCACCGGATGAGCGGACAGCGGACAAAGTGGATCCTGGGCACCGACCACGCCGGGATCGCCACCCAGACGCAGGTGGAGCAACTGCTGATCAGGGAGGGAACGAGCCGGGAGGAGATCGGCCGGGAAGCGTTCGAGGAGCGGGTGTGGCGCTGGCGCGAGGAGTACGGCGGCACGATCATCGAGCAGCTCAAGCGGCTCGGGGCCTCGTGCGACTATCAGGACGAGCGCTTCACGCTCGACGAGGACTACGCCTCCGCCGTTTCCCGGGTGTTCGTGGCCCTGTACGAGAAGGGCTACATCTACCGCGACCGCTACATGGTCAACTGGGACCCGGGGACGCGTTCGGCCATCTCCGATCTGGAGGTCGAGGACCGCGAGGTGACCGACACCCTCTATTACGTCGACTACCCGCTCGTGGACGGAGAGGACTCGATCACCGTGGCCACCGTCCGCCCGGAGACGATGCTGGCCGACACGGCCGTGGCCGTGCACCCAGATGATGAGCGCTACCGGCATTTGGTGGGACGGGCGGCGATTCTGCCTCTGGTGGGGCGCGAGCTCCCGATCATCGCCGATGAGTACGTCAAGCCGGACTTCGGCACAGGGGCGCTCAAGATAACCCCGGGGCACGACCCCAACGACTTCGAGATTGGCCGCCGCCACCATCTCGAGCAGGTCAGCGTGATCGGCGAGGACGGCCGGATCACCGACCAGGGACCCGAGCGGTTCGTCGGACTGCCGGTGGCCGAGGCCCAGAAGGCGGTGGTGGCCGAGCTGAACCAGCAGGGGCTGATCTCGCGCACGGAGCCCTACGTCCACACCGTGCCGTTCTCCCAACGTTCCGGGCAGCGGATCGAGCCGCTGATCTCGCTGCAGTGGTTCATGCGCATGGACGAGTTGGCCCGTCCGGCCATCGAGGTGGTCAAGAGCGGCCGGGTCAAGTTCCACCCGGAGCGATGGACTCGCGTGTACATGGACTGGATGGAGAACATCCGGCCGTGGGTCCTCTCACGCCAGCTGTGGTGGGGCCACCGCATCCCCGTGTGGTATCGGAGTTCCCCGCCCACCCAGGGTTCCACGCCCACCCACGAGACGTACGTGGGCGTTACCGCGCCCGAGGGTGAGGGGTGGGAGCGGGACCCCGATGTGCTCGACACCTGGTTCTCAAGCGCGCTCTGGCCCTTCGCAACCCTGGGCTGGCCGGACGACACGCCCGAGCTGCGGGCCTTTTATCCCACCGACGTGCTGGTCACCGCCCGGGACATCATCTTCCTGTGGGTGGCCCGCATGATCATGATGGGACTGGAGTTCGCGGGCGAGGTCCCGTTCACCGACGTCCACATCCACGCGATCATCCAGGCGCCTGACGGCCGGCGTATGTCCAAGTCCCTGGGCACCGGCATCGACCCGATGGACCTCATCGACGGCGGACCCCGGCCGCCGGTCTTTGGATCAGGTTCCCGCCCACCCGGTGACTTCCCGGCCTACGGCGCGGATGCGCTGCGCTGGGGGCTGCTGGCCATGTCCTCCAGCCAGGACGTGAGGTTCTCCGAGGACAAGATCGCCCAGGGTTTTCAACTCACCAACAAGCTGTGGAACGCCGCCCGCCTGATCATCCTCGGGGTGGGGCCCGACACCCGTCCGGCGGTGAGGCCCCGCACCGTGGAGGACCGCTGGATCCTGACCCGGCTCGAGCGGGCCAAGCAGGAATGGCGCCGGCGGATGGATTCCTACGACTTCTCGCACGCCGCGCTGGCTCTGTACGACTTCGTCTACGGCGAGCTGTGCGACTGGTACCTCGAGCTGGTCAAGCCCAGACTGCGCGTGGGCGAGCCAGAGGTGGCGTCCACGCTGCTTCACGTCCTGCTGCAGACCCTCGCCCTGGCCCATCCCATCATCCCGTTCATCACTGAGGAGATTTACGCCTACGTCCCTGGGTGTACCGGGCTCCTCGCGGCGGGCATCGAACCCGCCGAGGCTCCCCTCGACCACGGCGCCGAGCTCTCCCTCCGAGCCCTGATCGAGGCGGTGCAGGCTCTCCGCGCCTGGCGCGACTTCGCCGAGGTCAGAGCCGGCGCGATGCTGCCCGCACGGCTGACGGCTGACGGCTACCAGGACACCCAGGAGCATCTGGCCCGACTGGCCCGGCTGACCTTCGAGCCCGATGGAGGAGTCCCGGTGGCTGCGGTGCCCGTCCCGGGCGGCACCGTCGAGCTGCTGCCCACCTCTGACGTCGACCTGGAAGCGGCCGAGCGCAAGCGGGCGGCCCGGCGGGCAAAGCTCGAACGCGAGATCGAGGTCCTCCGAACCAAGCTGTCCAACCGGTCCTTCTTGGAGAAGGCGCCTGCGGAGATAGTTGAGAAGACGCGGACCGAGCTCGAGCGGCTCCGGCTCGAGCGGGAGGCCACGTGACGAGCAGGCCGATGGCCCCCGCGGAGGCCGAGAGGTACGTCCTGGACCGGGAGCTCTTCGGGATGCGGTTCGGGCTTGACCGCATGCGCCGAATGATGACCGCCCTGGGCAATCCCCAGCTGCGCTTCGGCTCGATCCACGTTGTGGGAAGCAACGGCAAGTCGTCCACCACCCGGATGATCGCTGCCATTCTGCGCCGGCACGGACTCCGCGCCGGCGCGTACCTATCTCCCCATCTGACCTCGTTCGGCGAGCGGATCATGATCGACGAGGTTCCTTTGGATCCGTTCCAGTTCGCCGCGGCCGTCCAGCGGGCGGCTCGCGCGGTGGAGCTTGTCGACCGGTCGCTGCCCGAGGGTGAGCGGGTCACCCAGTTCGAGCTGCTGACAGCGGCCGCCTACGCTGAGCTGGCCGTACAGGAGGTGGACGTGGGGGTGATCGAGGCTGGGCTGGGAGGCAGGTACGACGCCACCAACGTGATCCCGTCCACCGTGCAGGTCCTGACCAGCGTGGGGCTTGAGCACACGCGCTGGCTAGGTCCGACGATTGCCGACATCGCCGGCGAGAAGTTGGAAGTCGTCCAGCCGGGTGGAACTCTGGTGCTCGGCTACGACCTGGCCCAGGAGGCCGAGGCGGTGGCCGAGCGGGTGGCGGCTGAGCGCGGCGCCAGAATCGTCCGAGCACCCGCCGACCCGGGCGTGACGGTGGGAGCTCTGGGACTGTTCCAGCGGCGCAACTTCGCCCTGGCCGAGGCGGCGGCGGACGCCTACCTGGGTCAGCTGGACAGCAGGGCGGTGGCGGCCGCGGCGACGGGGGTGCGCGTGCCCGGACGGCTAGAGGTGATCGACCGGTCCCCGCTGACGCTGCTCGATGGCGCGCACAACGCCGAAGGAATGGCCGCGCTGGTGGAGTCACTCCCTGAGCTGGTGGATAGCCGGCCGCCAGACGTGGTGGCGGTCGTCTCGATCCTGTCCGACAAGGACGCGGCAGGCATGCTCTCCGCGCTCGCGCCGGTCTGCAGCAGTCTCGTGCTCACCGCGTCCTGGAACCCGC
The DNA here is from genome assembly GCA_051986255.1 of Solirubrobacteraceae bacterium. Classification (GTDB taxonomy): domain Bacteria; phylum Actinomycetota; class Thermoleophilia; order Solirubrobacterales; family Solirubrobacteraceae; genus Palsa-465. The sequence continues at coordinate 6,757 of JBPYDM010000157.1, forward strand.
GGGCGCTGCCCCCCGCCACCCTGCAGTCCCTGACTCGACAGCTCGGTGGTCCTCCCACGGAGATCGTGCCCGATGCTCGGGCTGCTCTGGCCCGGGCTCGGACGCTGGTCGGCCCGAAGGGCGCTGTCCTGGTCACGGGTTCGCTCTATCTGGTGGGGGAGCTGCTACGCCCGTCCGATCAGCGGCGAGCCTCTATTTTGTGAGCCGGTCTTCTTTGCCATCGGTTGCGTGTTCGGCCGTTCTACCTGTGAGGGTCGCGGCCACCGCGAAGCAAGCTCTCGTGAGCAACCCGCCATCGGGTCGTGGGTACTTTTGGATGTGATCGGGTATTTGTCTCTGGCCCGGGTGCGGGCCATGGTCGATGTCGTCCCGCACCGGCCCCTATTACACTGACCGCTCATGTTCGCGCCAGCCATCTTTGGAATTAGTAACAGCGGGGTCAACCTGGCCATTGACCTGGTCATCCTGTTCCTGGTCGTCGTCTGGTTGGCTCTCGTCTACTGGACGTTCGCCGATGCCCGGCGCCGGATCGCCGATCCGCTCCTGGTCGGTTGTGCCACCGCGGCGTCGATCTTCCCGTTCGTGGGGACGCTCGTCTACATGATCGTTCGCCCTCCCGAGTACCTCGAGGACGTGCGCGAGCGCGAGCTCGAGATCCAGGCCGCCGAGGCGCGGCTCGCCGAGGTGGGCTACCGCGTCTGCCCCCACTGCGACCACGAGGTGGAGAAGGAGTTCCTGCGCTGTCCCCACTGCATGCGCAAGCTCAAGGATCCCTGCCCAGTGTGCGGTAAGCCCCTTGACCCAATGTGGAAGATATGCCCGTTTTGCGAGGCCGATGTTGGGGCTCCGCCGCCGCCCCGGCGCTCGCGTCGCCGTCGGGAGACATCATCTGACCTGCCGGTGGCTGGTGCCGCCGGATTCGTCGACCCTGGGGCCTCCGGCCCGCCGACGACTTAGGCCCTAACCCGCTGGGACGTCAGTGCACCGTCTCCCCGTGACCGACGCGCCGCCGAGCGCATCAGAGCCGCGTGGCTGACGAGCGCACGCTCATCCTCATCAAGCCGGACGCCTTCAGCCGCGGACTCACGGGGGAGATCGTGGCCCGATTCGAGCGCAAAGGACTCCGGCTGGTGACGCTTCAGCTCATGACGATCTCACGCTCGCTGGCCGAGCGCCACTACGCCGAACACGAGGGAAAGCCGTTCTACGGAGAGCTCTTGGAGTTCGTCACCTCCGGTCCCCTGGTGGCCATGGTGCTAGAAGGCGCCCGCGCCGTGGAGGCGGCTCGCCAGGTCATCGGCGCGACCGATCCGCTTCAGGCCTCTCCCGGATCCATCCGGGGCGATTTCGCTGTGGAGGTGGGCCAGAACCTCGTCCACGGCTCCGACTCACCGGAGTCCGCCGCGCGAGAGGTGGGCATGTTCTTCCCCGAGCTTGACTGAGCTCATCCTGGCCTCCCGGTCGCCCCAGCGACGGAGCATTCTCGAGCAGCTCAGAGTGGCGTTCTCGGTTGTCGTGCCCAACGTCGATGAGCTCGAGGAGGGCTCGCCCCGAGACGTGGCCGTGGAGAACGCCCGGCGCAAGGCCGGGGCCGTCGCCCGAGAGCACCCGGATGTCCTGGTCCTGGGGGCCGACACCGTCGTCTGCCTGGGTCAGCGTATGTACGGCAAGCCGACTTCGGAGGCTGAGGCTGCGCGGACCCTGTCGGCTCTGTCCGGACGGCGCCACGAGGTGATCGGGGGCATCTGTCTGATCGAGGACGGGCAGGCCCGCACTGGCTCCTCCACCACTGGGGTTGACTTCCGTGTCCTGGGCAGCCGGCTGATCGACTGGTACCTGAGCACCGGCGAGTGGCGCGAGCGGGCGGGCGGCTATGCCATACAGGGCGCGGGCGCCGCCCTGGTGGCCGGAATCGAGGGCGACTACCTGAACGTCGTCGGGCTGCCGGTGCCGGCGCTGCTGGACCTCGCGCCTGGGCTCCTGGGGTAGGTGCGGGCTCGCCCGGGAGGGGGTGTAGGCCGCGGCCTCATCCCTGAGCGAGGAAAGTCACTCATTAAGAAGAAAACTACGCGGGGACCTTCAGGCGCCCTCCCGGACCGGTCGGTACACTCGAAAGCCGGACGGTGAGGCAGCGGTTGGGGTGGTCCTCAAGGACCTGCCGTTCCGTCCGAGCCTGCTCCTGTCAATCCTGTTTCCCTTCCGCATATGGGCTTTTTCAGCTACATGACCGGCTTCGGCGGCCGCGACATGGCCGTGGACCTGGGGACGGCCAACACGCTGGTGTACGTCCGAGGCCGGGGCATAGTCCTGTCCGAGCCCAGCGTCGTGGCGGTGGACTCTCGCACCGGAGAGGTCCACGCGGTGGGAATCGAGGCCAAGCGGATGCTCGGGCGCACGCCCGGGACGATCCAGGCCATCCGTCCCCTCAAGGACGGCGTAATCGCCGACTTCGAGGTGACCGAGGAGATGCTCCGCCACTTCATCCAGAAGGTCCATCAGAGCCGCTGGGCTCATCCCCGAGTGGTGGTCTGCGTGCCCAGCGGAGTGACCGGCGTGGAGAAGCGGGCCGTCGAGGAAGCCTGCCTATCCGCGGGCGCTCGCCAGGCTTACCTGATCGAGGAGCCGATGGCCGCAGCAATCGGAGCGGGCCTTCCCGTGGGCGAGCCCACCGGCTCGATGGTGGTGGACGTCGGCGGCGGAACCAGCGAAGTGGCCGTCATCTCCCTGGGCGGGATCGTGGTCTCGCAGTCGATCCGGGTGGGCGGCGACGAGCTTGACGAGGCGATCATGAACTACGTCAAGCGGGAGTACAAGCTGCTCATCGGGCAGCAGACGGCCGAGGAGGTCAAGCTCGAGATCGGCTCCGCCTTTCCCGCCGGCGAGGAGGTTCAGGCGGAGATTCGGGGTCGGGACATGGTCTCGGGCCTGCCCAAGACCGTGGTCCTGAGCAGCGAGGAGATCAGAGGTGCGCTGGAGGAGCCGGTGAGCCAGATCATCGATGCCGTCAAGGAGACGCTCGACCGCACCCCGCCCGAGCTGGCCTCCGACATTATGGATCGTGGCATCATGCTGGCTGGAGGCGGTTCGCTGCTACAGGGGCTCGAAGAGCGCCTGCGTAACGAGACGCAGATGCCGGCGCACCTGGCCGAATCGCCGCTCACGTGCGTGGCGGTGGGGTCGGGAAGGTCGTTGGAGGAGTTCGAGGCTATCCACCGTTCAAGCAAGAATTCACGTAATCGGCGTCACCGGTATTAGGTTGTTGATCCTCCGGTGCCGGGAGGTCGCTGGAAAAAAAATTTGGAGATCGGGATCTCGTGCACTCAAAGCAAGTTCGGCGACGGCGCGTAGTCCTCCTGGTTCTCGTCGTTGTCTCGCTGGTCCTGCTCACCGATTACTTCGGCGAGTCCCCGACCAGCCCGCTGCACACCATGCAGCGCGGGATCGTCGAGGTGTTCTCGCCCATTCAGAAGGGCGCCAGCACCGTCCTGTCTCCTGTGCGGGACATCGCCGGCTGGTTCTCGGACACATTCAAGGCCCGCTCGCAGGTGACACAGCTGCGCGCCGAGGTGCACCGCCTCCAAGCGCAGCTGGCCCGGGCCCAATACGCCCAGAACCAGAACGCCCAGCTGAGCCGGGAGGTCGGCCTGGACACGACCGACAACATCAATGCCTACCGCCCGGTGGGGGCCCAGGTGATCAGTGCCGACGCGGTCCTCTGGTATCAGACGATCGAGCTCGACAAGGGCTCCGACGACGGCGTCCACGTGGGTGATCCGGTGATCGGAGACGGCGCCTTGGTCGGGGATGTGACCGTGGTGGGACCGACCTACTCGGTTGTGACCCTGATCACGGACCACACGATGGCCGTGGCCGCCCAGGTGACCGACCGAGGAGGCGACACGGGGGTCCTCGTGCCGGCCGTGGGAGATCCCAACCAGCTCGTGCTCCAGGACCTGCCCAACGACGCGCACGGAATCAGGGAGGGCGAGCTGGTGGTGACGGTTGGCTTCAAGTCGGGTCCCCTTCAGGACCTGTATCCGCCGGGCATCCCGATCGGCACCGTGTCCAACCTCAACCCGGACACGCTGGCCAACAACGGGGAGATCTCGGTGACTCCCGTGGCCGACCTGCGCCGCCTGGAGGCGGCCCAGATCCTGACCACGCCGCACGCCAGCGACGCTCGGGCGCAGCTGCCGTGAGCATCTCCGTCAGCCAACCTCTGCGCCTGTGGGTCCGCCTGCTCCCGCTCGCTCTGTTGGCGGTGATCGTCCAGGAGGCGGCGGTGTCACAAATCACCATCTTCGGGACCAGTGCCGAAATCACGGTGCTCGTCGTCATGTCGGTAGGGCTGCTGGCGGGTTCGATCCCGGGAGCGATCATGGGATTCGGGACCGGCCTGCTGGTCGACATCGTGCTCTTCCAGACGCTGGGCGTCACGTCCCTGCTCTACATAACCGTCGGCTACTGGTCGGGCCGGCTGCGCGAGCTGCGAGATCCGGCCCATGGCCTCGTCCCCATGGGCATGGGAGCCGCGGCCACAGCTTTTGCCGGACTTGGCATGGCTGTGATCCAGTTCCTGCTCGGAGTGGACGCCCCCGTGAGCCTGCTGCTCCTCCAGCAGATTCTGATCACCGTGCTGGTCAACACTCTCATCTCGCTTCCGGTGTACGCGGTCGTGCGCTGGGTGCTCCGGTCGGCCATTCCCGAAGACCCGCGCCGCCGGCCCCGCCGCCATCGCGCCTACACCACCGGCGGCCTCAGCCCGCTTCAGGAGTCGGCGCGCCGTCCCTCGGCTTCTGAGCGTCTGACCGGCGGGCGGCGCGCCCGCAGCACTCGGGCCCTGTCGCGATGATCGAGCCGCCCGAGGATCGCCGTGCCCCGTTCACGCCGCAGCTCGCCCGGCGGGTCGCGCTTCTGGGCACCTTCGCCCTGGCCATGTTTGCCGTCATCTTCTTCCGGCTCTGGTTCCTCCAGGTCCTGACCGGCCAGAAGTACCTGGCTCAGGCCAAAGTCAACCGGGTCAGAGACATCGCCATTCCCGCCCCGCGCGGGGAGATCGTCGACCGCAACGGCAACCTCTTGGTCAACTCCAAGCGGGCCATCGCCGTCCAGATAAACCCGGCTCAGCTCCCGGTCCCGCTTCAGTACAGCAGCACCTCCGAGGAGGCCCACCTGGTGGCCCATCCTCCTTATCCGGATTGGGCTCTCTACCGCCGCTTGGCCCGGGTGCTGCGGATGACCGACCGGCCGCGCAAATGCCTGGTTCCTGGCTTCGGAAGCCAGCGCCTGTCCCCGATCGCCTGCCTCGTCGCCAGGAGCTTTGTCCAGCTGTCCTACGCCAGCGTTACCGTCGCTACCGATGTCCCCAACGACGTTTTGTTCTACCTGGAGGAGCGGCAGACCCACTTCCCCGGCGTGAGCATCCAGACCGTGTGGCTGCGCACCTACCCGCTGCGTACGCTGGCCGCACAGCTGTTCGGCACCATCGGGCCTCTGAGCCCCAGCGAGCTCTCCGACTCGCGGTTCAAGGGATTGCCGCCGAGCTCGATCGTGGGCCAGTCGGGGCTGGAGTGGTACTACAACCGCTACCTCCAGGGCCACGACGGAGCAGAGCAGGTCCAGGTCAATGCGCTGGGTCAAGCGGCCGGAACCGTGGGGTCGCCGATTCCACCAGTTCCCGGCGACACGCTCAGGCTCTCGCTCGATATCCCTCTTCAGAGGACGGGTGAGCGGGCGCTCGCGGCAGAGGTGAACTCGATTCCCGACCCTGACGGTGGTGCGTTCGTGGCCATGAACCCGGTCAACGGCCAGGTGTACGCGATGGGGTCGAACCCCTCGTTTGACCCCAACATCTTCACCAAGCCCGTCCCCACTTCGGTCTACCAGCAGCTGAACAGTCCGTCGTCCAACTACCCCCTGCTCAACCGGGCGATTCAGAGCGCGGGTCCCACCGGCTCGACGTTCAAGGGCATCACGGCCACGGCCGCGCTGGAGAGCCG
>JBPYDM010000158.1:0-9387 GCA_051986255.1 Solirubrobacteraceae bacterium
CCCGGTTCGCCCCGGCTGGGGTATTGGCGCTAGGGGGTCCGCTGGGGGGAGGTCGGCGGGGAGGTCGAGAATGCCCGACTCACGTAACAAAGCGGGCACTGCCGCCGGCGCTTGGTGACGTTGGTGGGCCTATAGAGGTGTAGCGTCACTCGGCGCCGAACGTGTTGGGCGTTTTGTGACGCTGCACCACAGGCGCGGGCTTACCTCCCGCCCGCACCGGCACGCCCGGCCGCACCGGCACGCCCGGCCGCACCGGCACGCCCGCTCGCACCGGCACGCTCGCCCGCCGCCGGCGCGGCCTCACCGCGCCCGCGGCCACTCACGCGCGCGGCCCGCGCGCCTGGGCCTGCTTTGGCGGCGGTCAGGCCCGCTCAGAAGTGGCTCCAAGGACCGACTCGAGGCAGGCTGGAAGTGGCTATGCCGCGCGGGCGGTCCGCCGGGCTGCCGCGCGCTCGCGCAGCTGCTCGTATTCGATCAGGCGCTTCAGCGCCCGGAGGCTCCGGCGCAGGTGCCCGGAAATCGTGGGGGCGGCGACCCGCTCGGCCACCCAGCCCGCCAGGCCCGAGCCGGCCACCCCATAGGCCATCCGCAGTTCGACTCGTGTGCGCCCGTCGCGGATGGGCCGCAACCGCCAGCGGCCTCGCTGATCCACCCCGAGCACTGATGTCCAGGCCAGCTCCCGTCCCTCATCCCACTCCACTACCTCGATCAGCCCGCCTACCTCGGCGGCGCCAACGCGGAAGAGCACTCGGTAGCGGGCGCCCAGCCCCGTCCTGGGCTCGCCCTCTCCCTCCCAGCGGGTCACCCCGGACATGAAGGTGAGAACCCGCGCCGGATCTGACACGACCTCCCATATTCGGTCGGGTGGGGCGGCAATCTCGACGCTGGCGGCGACTCTCATCCCAGCGGCTGCTCCCTATCGGACCCGCGCGACTCTCATCCCAGGATGGGGAGGCGGCGCTCGGCGGCCAGGGCGTCCAACGTGTCCTGCATAAGACGGATGATGTGGTCGTAGATCTCCTGGGTATCGGGGTTCGGGCCGAACTCCTGGCGGAGATTGATCGCTGGCAGGGTCTCGATCGTGATCTTGGCCGGCAGGGGGATGTGCCCGAACATGTCGCCGACGTTCAGACCCCACGGCAACGCGATTGAGATGGGCAGCACCTTCAGTCGGAACAGGCGATCGACGCGAAGCAGGCGCGCCAGGCCGCCGCCCCTGGTCAGAAAGAGCGCGGTCTCCTGACCGCCAATCGACACCACAGGCACGATCGGGACATCCTGCTCGAGCGCCAGGCGGATGAAGCCCTCGCGCCCGTCGAAGTCAACCCGGTTGCGCTGCCAGCTGGGCCGGTGGACCTCGTAATCGCCTCCGGGATACACGAGGAGCGCCGCTCCGGACTCCAGCGCCTTGCGCGCGTTGGAGCGCGAGGCTGCCACCGTCCCGAACTTGCGCAGCGAGCCCAGCGTGGGCATGGCCAGAACCAGATTGTGAGCCAGCTGATAGAAGGGCCGCTCGACCCCGAAGAACGTGCTGAAGGCCAGCGTGAAGAGGATCGTGTCTGGCGTCAGGTTGCCTCCTGAGTGGTTGCCCACCAGCAGCACCGGCCCTGAGTCGGGGATATTGCCCAGGCCCCGCACCTCGCCCCGGAAGTAGATGCTGGCGGCAAGCCACATCAGCGGCAGGTTCTCGCGGATGTAGTCGGGGTCGCGCTCGTCCAGGTCGGCTCGCGGAATGCGCTGCTGAACCTGGGAGGTCATCCCGCGAGCCAGACGGCCTAGAAGCGTGCCCGCGTCCCCGCGGCGGAGATCCTCCCCCTCGGAATCGAGGCGGCCGTTGCGACTGGGGGCCGAAGTCACTCCCATCTCCGCCATAGGATGATGCTATCCGCGACGGGCTGCGGCCACACACCCCGGCGTCGCCCTCACGGGCCGGCCAGGATCGCCCCTATCTGCGTATAGCCCCGAGCCTTCAGCTGGTTGCCCACGTTGGTGATCTGCTGGCCCTCGTGCACCAGGCGCTCGCTCAGCGGGCGGGCCCGGGCCAGGTCGTTGGCGCGCAGGGCGTGGAACAGATCTTCGGCAGTGGAAGCCACATCGCCCAGTGGGGCGACGAGTTCATCATGCAGATCAGAGATGTCGGCAGGCGGCGAGAGGCTCTTGATAGTCACATACGCCTGAACGGCTCGGTGGTGAAGCTCCTGCCAGGCCGCTGCCTGCTGCGGCATCTTGATCGCGGCGTCGATGGCGTCGAGCATCGGCCTCAACACGAGCACCGCCCTGGTCTGGTAGATGGACTTGCTTGCGGGCCCGGTGGCGGTCCGAGTGCTGCTCGTGGCGGCCGTGGTGGCGGCGTGCTTGCTGCCGCCACCGCAGCCGGCCAGCAGCGCCGCCAGCAGCGCGACAGCGATCAGCCGGCGACGGAGGCCCAGTCGGTGTGGCATCGGGAGCTATGCGGCCTCGGTGCCGGGATCCAGCTCGCTCAGGTGAGCGCGAGCGGGCGATGACTGGGCAGCTTCCGTGGATCTCAGACCTGCCTCGCCGTTGCGCTCGGCCCGAGCAAAGAAGTCCATGAGCAGCTGATTGGTCTGCTCGGCGCACTCCACCTGGGGCACGTGGCCGCAGTTCTGGAAGACCGTCTGCTCGGCTCCGGGCAGCCACTTGCGGACATGGCCCCCGAAGGCGGAGGGAACCAGGCTGTCATGGCCGCCCCAGACGAACACCGCCGGCGCCGCGAGGCCGGCCAGGCGGGGATAGAACCCTTGGGCCCCGAAGGGGGCCTCCAGGTAGATGCTCCGCGCGCTGGCCAAGAAGGCGTAGCGGGCACCCGCGCTGTGGTAGATGCGGCGGAATTCATCGACCATGAGTTCGCCCACGGCCGGGTCGAGCACGTCGCGGTCGTAGAAGATGCTCCAGAACTGGGAGGCCACAATGGAGCGGCTGAAGCCGTGGGGCAGGAGAGCGAATTCCGGGCGCAACAGCCGGACGATGGGATGGAGACCCCGCCGGATCCAGGCCACCGCCGGGCACAGCAGACCCAGCGCGCCCACCCGGTGGGGGGCCAGCAGGCCGATCTCTATGGCCGCGCGGCCGCCCATCGAGTTTCCCACGATGTGAGCCCGCTCGATTCCCAGCTCGTCCATCAGGCCGAGCATGCTCTGGGCGAACCACTCGGCGTTGTAGGCGCCTAGCGGTGGTTTGCTCGAGGAGCCGAATCCGGGGAGGTCGGGGGCATGCACCCGGTAGCGCGAGCTGAGCGCCGCGGCGGTCTCGAAGAAAGAGGCTCGCGTTCCTCCCAGTCCGTGGAGGAGCAGGACGTCGGGTCCCGCGCCCATGGTCAGCGTGGAGATCCGCGTGCGCCCCACGGGGATGTCTCGGATGCGGAGCAGCGGGGGCCGCCCTCCCGGGAGACGGAACATCCCCTCGAAGGCCACTGCGTTATCGAGATTGCCTCGGACTCCGAGTCGGCGGCGCTGGAACGCTTCGATTCCCGAAAACTGCCCCTCGCGCAGGGCCATCCAGGTCTCAGCGTCAGTGGTGATGGTCACATCGGCCGCTGCCCTCGACGCTCCCTTGAGCACTCGAGCGGCGTGTGGAGTGCAGCGCACCTCCCACGTCCGCCCGATGTCGCACAGCTTGATGTGGTATGTGGCGTCAAAGCCGGGCTCCGCCCCCAGGTAGCGCTCGGGCAACGAACGGAAAGCCTGCTCGACCCTCCCGAGCCGGTCTTCCGTGGGGAGTGGGGGGGCCACGCCGGGCAGTCTAAAAACGCCCCTCGGTTTTGGCGGAAGTGACGGACGCTAGGGTTGGCCCACTTTGCGCACAATCACTCTGCACGACACGCGTACCGGCCAGGTCCGTCCGCTCGAGCCGCATGAGCCGGGGCGGATCGGACTGTACGTGTGCGGGCCCACCGTCTATGGCCGCATTCATGTCGGCAACGCTCGCCCGTTCGTTGTCTTTTCGCTGCTGAACCGTTTTCTGGTCCATGAAGGCTACCGGACCAGGTTCGTAACAAACATTACGGACGTCAATGACAAGATCTACGCGGCGGCCCGCGATCAGCCGGGGGGTAGTCACCGACTAGCGGAGGAGATGACCGCCGCCTACATGGCGGATACCGATCGGTTGGGCTTGGGCCGTCCGGATGACGAGCCACGGGCCAGTGGGTACATCGATGCAATCATCGACCTGATCCAGCGGCTGATCGAAGCCGGGTATGCCTATCCAGTATCTGGGGACGTGTACTTCCAGGTCAGGGATTACCCGCAATACGGGGAGATTTCGCACAGGAATGTGGACCAGATGGATCAGGGCGAGGGCGTCGAGGGCGCGGAGCTGAAGCGCGACCCGCTCGACTTCGCCCTCTGGAAGGCCCACAAGCCAGGCGAGGACACCTCGTGGGATTCGCCCTGGGGCCAAGGCCGGCCGGGCTGGCACATCGAGTGCTCCGCCATGGGCGAGGCGCTGCTGGGCTTGGAGTTCGATGTGCACGCCGGCGGCAGTGATCTGGTGTTCCCCCATCACGAGAACGAGGCCGCTCAGACGTTCGCCGCTCGGGGGCGCCCCCTAGCTCGCCTCTGGGTCCACAACGGGATGATCCGGCTCCGGGAGGCCAAGATGGCCAAGTCGGAGGGGAACATCTTTCTTTTGCATACGGCGCTTGACCGTTGGGGCCGCGACGCGCTGATCATGTACTTCATCTCGGGCCATTACCGCCAGCCGGTGGAGTTCGATGAGGAGCGGATGGAGCAGGCCGTGGCCAGCGTCCGGCGGATCAGAGAGGCCTCCCGCAGGCTGACGCCGGATCCATCGCCTCCGTGGTCGGCCCCATTGCGCGAGGCGTTCTTTGACGCGCTGGCCAATGACTTCAACACCCCGCGCGCTCTGGCCACCGTCTTCGAGTGGGTGGGACAGGCCAACCGCAGTCCCGAGCGCGTGGGCGGCGCGGACCTGACGGAGATGCTGGGGGTGCTGGCGTTGGAGAATCTGCTCGAGCCCGAGCAGGTTGAGGCGCCGGCCGAGGTGCGTGCACTGGCCGAGCGGAGGGCGCGCGCCCGGGCGGCGGGCGACTGGGCCGAGGCCGACACGATCCGAGAGGAATTGCGGATCCTGGGGTGGGAGGTGCGAGACGGCCCCGAGGGTCCCGAGCTGCTGCCACTCCGGTGATCATCTACGGCCGCAACCCGGTGCGCGAGGCGCTGCGTGGCCCGAGGACCGTCAGTCGGATCTGGGCCACCAAGAATGCCCTTCGCGAGCCGTGGCTTCTCCGCCGAGGCCAGGGGACAGGGCCCGAGTCGCCGACCCAAGAGCCGGCGAGCGCCGAGGAGATCAAGCAGCTCTGCGGCTCGGCAGATCACCAAGGGATCTGCGCCGAGGTTTCCGGCTTTCGCTATGCGGACGCTGAAGCATTGCTCCAGGCCACGGGCCCCTTGGTGGCGCTCGATCAGATCCAGGATCCGCAGAACCTTGGCGCCATCTGCCGTTCGGCTGAATGTGCTGGTGCCGCAGGGATCGTCCTGCCCGAGCGCCGCGCCGCGGAGGTCAGCCCAGCCGTTTGCAAGGCGTCTGCCGGCGCGGTGGAGCATCTCCCCGTGGCCCGGGTGCGCAACCTGGCCGATTTTCTGATGCAGGCCAAACGCGCTGGCCGCTGGTGCTACGGGGCCCAGGCCGGCGCTGGGAGAAGATTTGACACCCTCGACTACACCGGATCGGTGGTGCTCGTGCTGGGCTCTGAGGGACGGGGGCTCCGTCCCCGGGTGGCCGCCTCGTGCGATGAGCTTATCTGTATTCCTCTTCGTGGCCGCATCGAGAGTCTGAGCGTGAGCGCTGCCGCGGCCATCCTGCTGTACGCGGCCACGGGCTAGGCCGAGCCCCGCTTTGCAGCCCGCTTGACAGAGAGAAGGTCGTCTGTCACGCTCCCGCGCGGGAGATAACGATCAACTGGAGGTTAAGCCTTCGGATTGGAAAAGACGCGTTGGGCTTAGTCCCTGCGCGATTGGTGCGGCGCCAGGGGAGGTGATGCGCCACGAATCCGCAAAACCCCGTCGGCGCAAAGCCCGGGGATGAAGGGAATCCCGTGGCCAGATTATTTGCCAATCCTCAGTCTCAACTTCAGGTTGAAGACACGTTCCTGATCGCCCTCGCCAAGCAGGGCAACACGGATGCCTGTCACCGGTTGGTGCGGCGGTATTACGGCTTCGTACGCCTCAAGGCCTCTTCGTATTTCCTGGCTGGCGGTGACAGCGAGGATCTGATTCAGGAGGGCCTGGTTGGCTTGTACAAGGCCATCCGCGACTACCGCACCGATCGCGAGTCCAGCTTCCGCAACTTCGCCGAGCTGTGCATCACCCGCCAGATCATCACGGCCGTGAAGACGGCCACCCGCAACAAGCACGCGCCGCTGAACCAGTACGTGTCGTTCTCGAGCACGCCGGCGTCGGACTGGGGAGAGAACGACTCCACCCTGGACGAGATGCTGGCCGGCTCCCCGGTTCACGATCCGGTCAACCAGGTGATCAGCTCCGAGGAGCTGCGGGCGCTGGTGGCCTGCCTGTCCACCGCCCTTTCGGAGCTCGAGTCAAGGGTCCTGGCTCTGTATCTGGACGGTCATTCCTACGAGGAGGTGGGCCGGCGGATCGGCTGTGACTGCAAGACGGTGGACAACGCGCTCCAGCGGGTCAAACGCAAGGTGGGACAGCACCTGGCCAACCGCAGCCTGGCCGCCTAGAAGGCGGCGAAGCCCCAAGGTCGGCTGGCTATTCTGGGCACCCAGTGTCCTCGTTTTCCCGACGTTGGCTGCCTTTTTGGTTGCTCTGTGCTGCGGCGCTCCTGTCCTGGGGCGGCTATGCCCTTTCCCAAAGCGGCTTGGCCGCGGCCCACAGTTCGGCCACCCGCCATTCGGCTGGGCGGCGCCAGAGCCCGGAGCGCCCGTCGCACACGACGCCGCACCGCCTTTCTTCTCCCCGGAACGTGTGGGCGGTGGACGCGCGCTACGGAGTGCAAGAGCTTCTCGGAGGCGATGGCAGCCGTGTCGGCTTCAGCGACGGAGTCGCCGAGTGGGGGGGAACCGTGGGACCGCACTGGTGGCAGTCCGCGCTGGCCGTGCTCGCCTTGGTCGAATACATGGAGAAGACCGATAGCCATAGTCCGGCAATCCAGCGTGTCCTGCTCCGCACCTACGGGCGCAACATCCACGTGCCCGGTGGGTTCGTTTCCCAATACCAGCCGGGGTCGCAGAAGAAGTTCTACTTCACCAACCAGTACATGGACGATACGGTCTGGTGGGGCCTGGCCTGGCTCAACGCTTCCGAGTACGAGCTGTATTACCGCCAGGACGCACGGCTGGCCGCCGAGTTCCTCAAGGTGGCCGAAAAGGACGCTACCTACGTGGCCGGCAAACGCCGATGCGGCGGGATCATCTGGGAGCTGGGGAGCCCCGCTGGCACGATCACCAACGCCGAGTACGTGGCCCTGACGGCGGAGCTGGCCCAATACCGGCGTACGTCGAGCACGTTCCACGATCCGGGACTGGCTCTCAGATGGCTGGCGGACGCCCGGGGCACGCTCGGTTGGCTCCAGCACGTGGGACTGGTGAACCTCGCTACCGGCACGGTCAAGGACCGCCTGGCCGCGGGCGGGTGCCATACGGTGATCGGGGGGTCGCTCGCCTACAGCGAAGGTGAGGTGGCCGACGCCCTGGTTCAGATGGGCAACGCCCTCAATAACCCCTCCTACTACCGAGTAGCCGCGCGCTTCCTGCGCTACGTGCTGTACCCGGGCCACGGCTTCCTCTCCCATGGGGTGCTGCTGGAGCACTGCGAAGCCGTGCACGAGTGCAACGGCACCCCAAACCGCTACGACATCACGGCCTTCAAGGGCATCTTCGTCCAGGCCGTGGCCGATTGGACCGCCGCCACGGGCAGGCGCCGGTTCCTGCCCTTCCTGCGCGCTCAGGGCGAGGCTGTCATCCACCGCGCCTTGGCGAGCGGACGGCCCGACGGCCTGTGCACCAGCCCTCACAGCTGCCGGTTTGGCTTCTCCTGGACGCTCCCGTTCAACCACACTCCCGGGCCCGAGCGCGTGATTACGGTGGGGACGCAGGAGAGCGCGGTCGCGCCCCTGATCGCCCTGGCGCCGTAAAGCCGGGTTCTCCGGTACTGCCGCGCCACCGCGCCGGCGCCACCGAGCCGCGCCGGACGCGTCGCCGCGCAGCATAGGCGCGCTCACGCGGTGATCACATAATTTTCACATTCGAATTACAGCTCGGTAACAGCTGCCCAGCCGGTCCTGAGCAGCATCATCGGCAGTGGTTGCCGCTGCTTCGCAAAGGTCCGCCGTGATTACGCTCGGGCCGCTCAAGATCGTGCCGGCCGACCGGATGGCTTATGCCGGCGGCCAGACCCTGATGCTTTCACGGCGCGAGATGCACCTCCTGATCGAGCTGGCTCGTAACGCCGGCCGGATCGTGGAGCGCGACCAGCTCTCGCGCCTAGCCTGGGGGAGGCGATTGCGGCCTGGCGACCGCTCCGTCGACGTCTATGTCCGCAAGCTGCGGGTCAAGCTGGAACAGGCCGCGCCCGGGTGGCGCTTCATCCACACGCACGTCGGCTTCGGCTACCGGCTGGCCCCAGAGCGGATTGAGGTCAAAGATCCGCTCAGGGGTGGTTGACCGTTTCCCAGAGTCACCAACCCTGACATCAACAGTAAAAGGAGATGACATTGACCATACGTCGCATAGGTGCAAGTGCCGCGGTGATCGCCGCGGCAATCGGCGTCGCCGCCTGTGGCTCGTCGACCACCGTCACGAAGACCGGGTCGGGCGGGTCCTCAGCGCCGTCCACGGGCGGGAGTTCGACGCTCGTGGGCGCCGGCAGCACGCTCGTGGCCCCACTCGTTTCGCAGTGGCAGGCCCCGTATAACAAGGCCAAGGGGGTGGCCGTGACCTACGGAGCGATCGGCTCGGGCGGCGGCATCGCCCAGATCACCGCCCGGACGGTTGACTTCGGAGCCAGCGATGCTCCGATGACCCCCAGCGAGGCATCGGCGTGCAATGGCTGTGTCCAGATTCCTTGGGCGCTGGCCGCCACCACGATCGCCTACCACGTCCAAGGCGTGCCCAACCACCTGAAGCTCACGGGCCCGATCCTGGCTGACATCTGGCTGGGCAAGATCACCAGCTGGAACGACCCGAAGATCAAGTCGCTGAACCCCGGCGTCAACCTGCCGGCGCTCAAGATCCAGCCGGTGTACCGGACCGACGCCAGTGGTGACACGTACGCGTTCACCGACTACCTGTCCAAGATCAGTCCGACCTGGAGCTCACAGGTTGGGAAGTCAACCCAGGTTCACTTCCCCGTCGGGCTCGGCGGCAAGGGCAACTCCGGGGTG
>JBPYDM010000159.1:0-13735 GCA_051986255.1 Solirubrobacteraceae bacterium
GGGCGGTAATCCGGGTTCCCGACGTGAAGTCGATCCCGAGATTCAGCCCACGGCCGCCGATCGCCAGTGCGCCGATCAGCAGGATCACGCCCGACATCGAGAAGAAGTAGCGCGAGGCGCCCATGAAGTCGAACTTCCAGACATGCTTCTTGGCGCTGACGCCGAGCGCCGACGGGCGAGCGATCGTCCGCGAGTCGCCCATCGTCATCAGGATCGCCTGGGTCGCGAGCACCGCCGTGAACAGCGACACGATCGTCCCGATCCCCAGCGTGAACGCGAATCCCTGCACCTGTGCGGTCGCGAGCACGAACAGAATGAACGCAGTCATGATCGTGACCACGTTGGCGTCGATGATCGCCGTCAGGCCCTTCTTGTAGCCGGTCGCGATACCCGAGCGGATCGACCGCCCGGCCCGGATCTCCTCCTTGACGCGCTCGAAGATCACGACGTTGGCGTCGGCGGCCACGCCGATCGTCAAGATCAGACCGGCGATCCCCGGCAGCGTGAGCACGATCGGGATCAGCTTGATCAGCGCAAAGAAGTACAGGCCGTATACGAACAGCCCGGCCGTGGCGATCAGGCCCAGGACGCGGTAGTAGCTGACCAGGAAGATGACCACTGCGATCAGTCCGATCAGCCCGGCCAGCAGGCCCTCGTGGAGCGCCTGCTTGCCCAGCGTGGCCGACACCGTGGACGTCGAGATCAGCTTCAGGCCGATCGGCAGCGCCCCCAGGCGGAGCTGCTGGGCCAGGTTCTGCGCGCTGGTGATCGTGAACCCACCCTGGATGATCGCGCCGTTGTTGCCGGGAATCCCGTACGGGTTGACCCTGTAGTCGATGTAGGGAACCGTGATCAGCTGAGTGCCCAGCGCCACCGCGAAGTGCTGGTTGAGGTGCTGTCCCAGGCCGCTGACCAGCTGGCCGCGGTGGGCGATCTGCTGGGTGACGTTCTGGAACTCGTTTCCGCCCTTGGAGGTGAAGCCGAAGGACACGTCGGGCGAGCCCGTCTGGTCCGTGCTCTGTTGCGGGTTGGTGATGTCCGTGCCCCGCAGCGCGACGTGGTCACGCAGGACGAAGAAGTCAGGGCCGGTCTCGCTCCAGCCAGGCTCGTGGTTGTAGCTGGTCGGCACGGCCTGAAGCACCACCCAGCCCTGCGGGACGGTCAGCACCTGCCCCTGAGAGAGGGAGATGCCCGGGGGAAGGCTCGCGCCGAGCTCCGACGCTGGGTTCGCCGGCCCCGCCAGATAGCAGGGCTGTCCGACCACCGGAGTGACGTGGTAGTAGCGGGCAGCGATCGTGCAGGCGGTGCTGCCCGACTTGCCAAACAGGAACGCTTCGGAGCCTTTGCGCGAGTTGTCCTTCGAGATCTCCTGGGGCTGCTTTGAGGCCAGGCTGACGGCCTGGTAGAGCGGCATCGCCCCCGCGGTGGAGGATCCCGGCTGCTCCGAGCCCGTGCCCTGGCTGATCAGCAGCGCGTTCTGGTCCTGGGTCTGGAGCTGGCCGGCCACCGGCTTGCCGTTAGGCGTCAAGGCGTTCGCCTCCCAGTCATAGAACAGCAGCTGGGCCGTGGCCCCGACGAGCTGCTCGGCCCGGGCGGTGTTCGAGACGTCCGGGAGCCCCACGGTGATCTGGTTGCCGCCTGAGGTCTGGATCTCGGTCTCCGATACACCCAGCTGGTTGGTCCGTTGCCGCATGACGTCCACCGCCCGGGCAAGAGCCGCAGGCGTCACGTGAGGTGTCTGGGGCGTGGGCTGTCCCTGATAGACGAGCTGCACGCCCCCCTTCAGGTCCAGCCCGAGTTCGGTCTTCTTGGGGTTTGCCACCCCCGGGAAGCCACCGATCACGATGGCCGAAGCAGCGATCAGCCCAATGACCAGGACCAGGATAAATCCGTTGCGCTGGCGGTCGCTCATCGGCTCCAGATGCTAGTGGTGGTCTGCCTGGGACGCTCCGGCGACGGCCACGGGCTCTTTACTCAGTGGCCGTTGGCGGGGGTCAGCACCACGAGGACCCCGCCCTCATCGTCGTCGTAGGCCGGGAAGATGTCGGCGATCGCTCGAGCCGGAACGCCTCCGTTGGTTCGCAGCGCGGCCGCCTTGCCCTTCACCCTGACCTCCCACTCCAGCGCCGTCTGGACGTGGTCGCTGCCGTCTTCGAAGCTCAGCCCGAGCACGTCGGCCAGAGGCTGGCCGATCGCTTTCTCGGTGGTCAATCCGGTGAGCTCGAATGACCCCTTCCCGCAGTCCACCACCCGCCCGTCCGCGTCGCAGGCGAAGAACGCTGCGGTGGGCGCTGGGTAGTAGTCGTCGAGAAGCTCGAACAGGTAGGCGAACCCGCACTTCTCGCATCCCCGAGCCTCGCCCCGCCGGAAGGCGATGTTGCGCTCAGTGGCCATCGACCGCTGACCGCAGTGCGGGCAGATGAAGTAATGCTCCTTAGACACGGACGGCCCTCAGCATAGCTCCGGGAATTCTCGGCTCTGGGGCCTCTTCGAATGCTCTTCGGTTTACATCAACCGCAGCGGTCCCGGTGGCTCGAGTCCGAGGTGCTCGAAGGCGCGGCGGGTGGCAGCGCGCCCCCGAGGGGTGCGCTCGATCAGTCCCTGCTGGAGCAGGTAGGGCTCGTACACGTCCTCGATCGTGCCAGCCTCCTCCGACACGGCCACCGAGAGCGTCGACAGTCCCACCGGCCCACCGTCGAAGCGTTCGCAGATGATGCGCAAGATCTCCCGATCCAGCCGGTCGAGTCCCTCGTGGTCGACCTCCAACTGCTCCAGAGCCCTCAAGGCAGCGGCGGCGCTGATGACGCCGTCACCGCGCACCTCGACGTAATCGCGGACCCGCTTGAGCAGCCGATTGGCCACCCGCGGCGTTCCCCGACTCCGGGCGGCGATGGCCCGAGCGCCATCGCGGTCGATCTGCACCTCGAGCAGCCGAGCGGAGCGTCTGACGATCGTGGCCAAGTCCTCGGCGTCATAGTGGTCGAGGCGATGCTGGATTCCAAAACGATCCCGCAGGGGGGTGGTCAGGAGTCCGGATCGGGTGGTGGCCCCGATCAGCGTGAACGGGGGTAACTCGATCGTGACCACCCGGGCGCCCGCGCCCTGGCCGACCGTGATGGGCAGGCAGCGGTCCTCCATGGCGGGATAGAAGGTCTCCTCGAGCGCCCTGGGCAGGCGATGGATCTCATCCACGAAGAACACCGCCCGAGGCTCCAGAGCGGTGAGGAACGCCGCCACGTCACCCTTGCGCTCCAGCGCGGGCCCGGCGGTGGCCACGAACCCCACCCCCAGCTCGGCGGCCACGATCTGGGCCAGGGAGGTCTTACCCAGCCCGGGTGGGCCGGCCAGGAGCACGTGATCCAGCGCCTCTCCCCGGCTGGCGGCCGCCTGGATGGAAACTGTGAGCTGGTCCTTGACGGCCTCCTGGCCGATGAAGTCCTGAAGGCGTCTGGGGCGCAGGGAGCGATCGAGCTCGTCGTCAGGCAGCTCGTGGGGCGCGTGAAGGCGAGCGTCCGCCGGACTCATCGGCGGGCCGTCCTGAGCGCGGCGGCGCCTGTACTCATCGGCGGGCTGTCCTGAGCGCTGCGGCGATCAGATCCTCAGCCCGCTCCCCCTCCGCCCCATCCAAGAGCCCGTCCGCTTCCTGAGCGCTGTAGCCGAGCTCGAGCAGCCCGGCCCGGGCCAGGACGCGGGGATCATCTCCGGGGCTGATCCTTATCGGCGGCGCCACCTCCGCCGCTCCCACCTTCTCGCGTAGCTCGACCACGATTCGCTCAGCCGTGCGCTTGCCTATTCCGGGCACGGCTTGGAGCCGGGCCGTGTCCTCGGCCGCCAGCGCGGCCAGCAGCTCTCGCGGCGGCCCGCCGGACAGGACGGCCAGGGCCACCTTCGGACCCACCGACTGCACGCCCAGCAGCATCAGGAAGAGCTCGCGTTCCTCCTCGGTGGCAAACCCGTACAGCGCCAGCGCGTCGTCCCGGACCACCAGGTGGGCGTGCAGTGTGACCTGGTTGCCCACTGCGGGTACGTGGCGGAGCGTCTCGGCTGAGACGGCCAGGCGGTACCCCACGCCACCGCAATCCACGATGACGTGGTCGGTTCGCCGCACCGCCACGGTTCCCGAGACGAGCGCGATCATGCCTGCGCCAAGGCCTGGGTCAGCGGGGCCCGATTGAGATGGCAGATGGCCACGGCCAGCGCGTCGGCGGCGTGGTCGGCCGTGGGCGGAGCCGGGAGGCTGAGCATGCGGGCCACCATCCGCCCCACCTGTTCCTTGCCCGCACGTCCGTGCCCGCACACCGCTCCCTTGACCTGCTGTGGGGTGTACGAGCACGAGGGGACTCCCCGCTGCCCGGCGGCCAGCAAAACCACACCCCGTGCCTGCCCGACGGCGAACGCAGTCCGGGCGTTGGCCCCGAAATACAGCTCCTCGATGGCCAGTACGTCCGGCGAGTGGCCGTCCAGCAGTTCGAGCACGCGGGCGTGGATATCGGCCAGCCGGCGCTCCAACGGCATGCCCGGTCGGGTCTGGATCACTCCTTGAGACAGTGTGAGCAGCCGCGATCCGGCGCTCTGGACAACGCCATAGCCGGTATCCGCGGTGCCGGGATCGATGCCCAAGACGATCACAGGTGAGCATTCTCCGTCGGGGAGCGGACGCCTTCATGGGCGACGGTGGTCGTCGCGGAGGCCGGGTGAGGGGGGCAGGCGCAGGCCCGGAGGCGGAATTGGCAGTCGCGGAGGCCCGCCGCCGGGGTGTGGCGTAACAAAGCCCGCGCGGCCCGTGGCGCCGAGTGACGCCAGACCGCTATGCCGGTAGTAACGTCACACGGCGCCAGCGCTCCGGGGCGCTATGTGACGCTACACCGTGCCAGCCCCCACCGCGCACCGCACCGCGCCCGCCCGCGGCCGCCCGGACGTACGCGGAGCCATCAGCGCTCCGCCGACGAGAACCGGCAGCGCAGCAGGGTGGCCAGCACCCTAAAGCCATCAACGGCGGTCAGCTTCTTGCCCTCCGCGGTAGCCCGGGCGCGATAGTGGATGGGCACCTCGAAGATTCGCTCGCCCCGCTGCACCAGGCGAGCGGTTATCTCCGGCTCGATGCCGAAGCCTGGCTCCCGCAGGAGCAGGCTGCGGAACAGTTCGGTCCGGAGCATCTTCTGGCAGGTCATGATGTCGTGCAGGTAGACGTTGAACAACAGGTTGCACACCAGCGTGACCGACTTGTTCCCCATCACGTAGAGGAATGAGTGGCTCGTGTATCCGTCGAATGCGCGTACCCCGAAGCACGCGTTGGTTCGGCCGTCGAGCAGTGGCGGCATAAGGACGGCCAAGTCCCGAGGGTCGTATTCCAGGTCAGCGTCGAAGATGGCCGCGAGGTCCCCTCGGGCCTGCTCCAAACCGGTGCGCACCGCCGCGCCCTTTCCGAGGTTCACCGGATGCTCGAGCAGCCGGACTCGGGGCTCCCAGTCGCCGTTCTGGAGGCTCTCGCGGGTCCCGTCCGTCGCGCCGTCCTCGACAACGATCAACTCGAACTCGGCTGGCAGCTCGGTCTGGAGCACCTCGGTGATGGCGGCGTGGACCCTCTCGCGCTCGTTGTAGACGGGCATCAGGATGGAGAGCATCGGGCGAGGAGTGTGGCTCAAAACCGACACGCGTGGCTGGTCAGGACTCGGTCGACCACTGTCAGGGCGAACTTCGGCGCTGGCGAAGGCCCCTCCCTTGGAGGATCATCCGGGGATGGACTTCGCAGCCGAGGGATTGTTGGACGGCCTTGACCCGAGCCAGCGCGCCGCCCGTGAGCGGCTCCTCCAGCGCCTGATGGATGAGGGCGTCAGCCTCGAGGAGCTGAAGGCGGCGGTGGCGGAGGACCGGCTTGTGCTGCTCCCCGTGGAACGGGTCCTGGCCGGCCGTTACACAGCGGAGGAAGTGGAGGAGATGACCGGCCTTCCAGCCGCCACCCTGCTCACGATGAGGCGGTCCCTCGGGCTGCCGGAGGGCCGTCCGGGCGAACGGGTTTTCTACCCGGCCGATGTCGAAGCGGCCCGGTCGATTCGCACTTTCATCGACGCGGGCTTCGACGAGGAGGCTATTGCCGAAATCAGCCGAGTCCTCGGGGAGGGCATGGCCCGGCTGAGCGCCACAGTCGGGGCGGCGTTCGGACAGACATTCCTGAGGGTGGGCGACAGCGAGGACGAGGCCGCCTGGCGCTTTGCCGGCATGGCCGAGAACCTGACCGAGGCGTTCGAGCCGGTGCTCGCCGCCGCGTTCCGGGCGCACGTGCTGGACAACGTGCGCCGCGCCATGATCAGCCGCACCGAACTGGCCAGCGGTCAGCTGGCGGATGAGCAGGAGCTGGCGGTTTGCTTCGCTGACCTCGTCGGGTTCACGCATCTGGGCAGCGAAGTGGAGACGCGCGAGCTGGGTGACGTGATCAGACGGTTTGGTGCGATCGCTTCCTCGGCCGCCGAGCCACCCGTCCGGCTGGTCAAAACGATCGGCGATGCCGCGCTACTGGGCAGCCGGGAACCCGGAGCGCTCGTGGCGGCCGCGCTCACGCTCCTGGACGAAGTGGAGGAGGCAGACCTGCCCACAGTCCGGGCGGGCATCGCCTGGGGACTGGCCATCCCACGGTCGGGCGACCTGTATGGGTACGCGGTCAATCTGGCCAGCCGGGTGACGGGCCTTGCCCGCCCAGGGAGCGTCCTGTGCACTGAGGAGGTGCGACGGGCCGCCCCGGACTTCGATTGGTCTTTCGCCGGCCGCCACCGGCTGAAGGGAATCGGCGACTCGGTTCCGCTCTACCGGGCTCGCCGGCCCAAGACCGAGGCGCAGGCCGACGCCGAGGAGGATGCCCGGGCCGCCGGCGGGCGCGACGGCCGGCCCGCCCGCTCTTCCAAGGATGGCCGGGGTGCCGATGCCCCGGAGAAGCTCAGGCGACGGAGAGGAGGTCGACCACGAAGATGAGGGTCGCGTTGGGCGGGATCGTCGGCGGACTGCCCGCCGCTTTGTAAGCCAGACCCGGGGGGATGATCAGCTCGCGGCGGCCCCCCACCTTCATCCCCGCGAGTCCCTTGACCCAACCGTCGATCACGCCGCCCGTACCTGACGTCAGCTTGAACGTGGTGGGCTGGCCCCTTGACCAGGACGAGTCGAACTCCTTATGGGTCTTGTAGATCACCCCCACGTAGTTGACAGTGATCGTGTCGCCGACCTGGGCTGTCTTGCCTGTCCCCACGATCAGGTCCTTGATCACGAGGTGGCTGGGCGCCGGGCCCGGGGGAACCGTGACCGTTGGCTTCGTGGACAGGTCGGTCGGGATCTTGGGGGTCGTTGGCGTAGACGCCTGGGTGTCTCCACCGGAGGGCGCTGTCTGGACGCTCGGAGCGCTGGACCCGCAGGCGGCCAGGCCAGTCCCCAGGGCGCAGACGCACATGATGGTGAGCAACCGCTTCCTCATCGGTGCGGAGGCTAGCGAGGAGGACGCTCGAGCGTCACCACGTCCGTGGGCAGGCTGAGCCGCGGTCCCTCGCGCGGGCGCCACCTCAGCGATAAACGTCCACGTGGACTACGAGGCGATTCGTTCCAAGACCGCTGTATCCACGTCGAAGTTGGCGTGAACGGCGGTGACGTCGTCTGACTCCTCCAAGGCGTCGATCAGCCGCATCAACCGCTGGGCGTCGGCCTCCTCGACGGGAACCCGGGCGCGCGGCCTCTGACTCAGGTCGGCGCTCTCCACCTCGACTCCCGCCTGCTCGAGCGCCTCCCGGACCGCCACCAGATCCCCCGGCTCGGTGATCACCTCCAGGACGTCCTCGTCCAGCGAGATGTCCAGAGCACCGGCGTCGATGGCCGGCATCAGGTCCTCCTCGTCGTACCGCTGCGCGTCCACGGCGATCACGCCCTGCTTGTCGAACAAGTAGGACACGGAGCCAGGCTCGCCCAGGCTTCCCCCGTGCTTGGTGAGCAGGTGGCGGACCTCGGCGCCCGTGCGGTTGCGGTTGTCGCTGAGCGCCTCGATCAGCAGGGCCACCCCGCCGGGACCGTAGCCCTCATACAGGACAGTCTCGATCCGGTCGGTGTCGGCGCCCTCGCCCGTGCCCTTGCCGACGGCCCGCTCGATGTTGTCCTTGGGCATCGAGGCATCGCGCGCCTTCTGGATCGCCAGACCCAGGGTGGGGTTGCCTTCGGGATCGCCTCCGCCCTCGCGGGCGGCCACGGTAATGGCTCGGGCGAGCTTGGTGAACTGCTGGCCGCGCCTGGCGTCCACGACCGCCTTCTTGTGCTTGATCGAGTGCCATTTGGAGTGACCGGACATCTTTAAGAAGTCTAGTTCCGGCTCACCCCGCGCCACCCGGGGGCGACGCGATCACGGGTAGGATCGGCCAATGAGCACCGTGGCCGACCCCGCCATCTTCAAGGCATACGACATCCGGGGGGTGTACGGCAGCCAGCTGTCAGCGCGGGACGCCGTGCTGATCGGTCGGGCGTTCGTGCGGGTGATCAGCCGACTGGAGGGCCGGCCCGCCTCGGACCTCAGGCTGGGTCTGGGCCGGGACATGCGCCTGACCGCCCCCGAGCTGGCCGACGCTTACCGCCGCGGCATGTGCGCCGAGGGAGCAACTGTCC
This sequence comes from Solirubrobacteraceae bacterium, assembly GCA_051986255.1. Taxonomy (GTDB): domain Bacteria; phylum Actinomycetota; class Thermoleophilia; order Solirubrobacterales; family Solirubrobacteraceae; genus Palsa-465. The sequence goes on from JBPYDM010000159.1 coordinate 8,629, forward strand.
TCGACGCGGGTGAGGTGGCCACGGAAATGCTCTATTACGTGGTGGGCTCGCGAGATCTGGACGGCGGGATCATGTGCACGGCCTCGCACAATCCCAAGGAGTACACGGGGGCCAAGCTGGTCCGCCGGGGGGCCATCGCCCTGTCGGGCTCAGCCGGCATAGACCAGATCCGAGCCGAGATCGAGGCCGGGCTCGGCCCCGCCCCCGGCGGCGGCCAGGTGCAGGAGGTCTCGATCGCCCGGGAGTTCCGCGAGGCTGCCCTGGCCTTCATCGACCCGGGCCAGGTGCGGCCACTCCGACTGGTGGTGGACGGCGGGAACGGCATGGCCGGCCCGATGGTTGGCCCGATCCTGCACGAGCTGGGACTCGACGTCGTCGAGACGTACTGGGAGCCCAACGGGCATTTTCCCGACCACGAACCCAATCCCCTGCTCCCCAAGAACCGGCGATTCATCATGCAAGCCGTGGTCGAGCAGCGGGCCGACCTGGGCATCGCCTGGGACGGCGACGCCGACCGCTGCTTCTTCATCGACGACACCGGCAGGTTCGTGGACGGGGACTTTCTCACCGCCCTGCTGGCTGAGTCGATGCTGGCCAAGGAGCCGGGAGCGACCATCCTGTATGACGTGCGGGCCAGCCGGGCCGTGCCCGACACCGTCGAGCGCGCCGGCGGCCGAGCTCTCATGAATCGGGTGGGTCACGCCTACTTCAAGGCCCGGATGCGCGAGGAGGGGAGCGCATTCGGCGGCGAGGTGTCCGGCCATTACTACTTCCGGGACTTCTACTGCGCGGACTCTGGGACCATCCCCGCGCTGCTCATCCTGGAGCTCCTCTCCCAGCGTGGCGTCACGCTGTCCCAGCTGCTCGAGCCCTACCGGTCCACCTACTTCATCTCCGGGGAGATCAACTCCGAGGTGTCAAATCAGGACGAGAAGCTGCGGGAGCTGGCCGAGCGCTACGCCGATGGACATCAGTACCGGCTGGACGGGTTGTCGGTGGAGTACGAGGACTGGCACTTCAACGTGCGCCCGTCGAACACGGAGCCCCTGCTCCGACTGTGCCTGGAGTCGTTGCGCTCGCGCGAGGACATGGAGCGCCGGCGGGACGAGGTGCTGGACGTGATCCGTTCTTGAGCCCTGCAGATGGGGCGCTCCCCGGCGCCCATACAGGATCGCCGGCCGACGAGACCCAGGCCTGGGAGTGGGCCTCCCGCGCCGGCATTCATCGCCTATCGGTGCCCACGCCCTTCGCCGTGGGCCGAGTGAACTGTTACCTGATCGAGGACGAGCCGCTGACCCTCGTGGACACCGGCCCCAACTCGGGCAAGTCGTTGGACGAGCTCGAACGCGCGCTTGCGCTCCACGGCCGCCGCGTCGAGGACCTGGAGCTGATTGTGATCACGCACCAGCATATGGACCATCTCGGGCTGCTCGAGATCCTGGCTCGGCGCTCGGGAGCTCAGGTTGCGGCACTGCACCTGCTCGGCCCCTACCTCGCCAACTTCAGTGCCAGCGCCACCGCCGACGACGAGTTTTCCCGAGCCGTGATGCGCCGCCACGGCATCCCGGAGGAGATGGTGACCGTGCTGTCCGCCGTGGGCGCCGCCTTCAGGGCATTCGGCTCACGAGGACAAGTCGACCTCGAGCTGCACGCCGGCCAGCGCCTGGATCTGCGAGACCGTGGCTTTCAGGTTCTGCACCGGCCGGGTCACAGCCCCTCCGACACCGTCCTGTGGGACGAGCGTCGGGGGGTCCTCATCGGGGGAGACCACCTACTGGCCCGGATCTCCTCCAATCCTCTGATCTCGCGCCCGCTGGAGCCCGTCGAGCCGGGGGCGTCGCGTGTCACCGACCCGGGCGCCGCGCGCCCCAAGTCGCTCCTTCAGTACCTCGATTCGCTCCGGTCCACCCGCCGGATGCCCATCGGGATCGTGCTCCCCGGGCACGGAGAGCCGATCCTGGACCACGCCTCCCTGATCGACGAGCGTCTGCGTCTACACCGCCGGCGAGCCCAGAAGATCGCGCGGCTCCTCGAGGGGGGTCCGATGACCGCCTATGAGATCGCGCTCGCCATGTGGGGAAACGTGGCTCTGACCCAGGCTTACCTGACGCTGTCGGAGGTGCTGGGCCACCTGGACCTGATCGTGCAGCAGGGAGCGGTGCGAGAGCACGAGCAGGACGGGACGGCGCGCTTTGAGCTGACCGGCGAGGCGGCGGTTCAGGAATAGGCGGCGGCGCCCGGCTCGACCGGCGAGACGTCGGCGTCCCGGCACTCGTACGCCCCGGTGGCAATCGACGCCCGTAGCGGGGCGGTGTCGTCAGGCGGGATGACCTGAAGCCCGTAGGCCGTCGTGCACACGGACCCCGGGTTCGCACCGTGCGTCACCCCGATGCGGAAAGAGGCGCTCTGGCCCGGCGTGAGGGTGACCTCGAGCTCAGGGGCGTTCCCGAAGTAGTCGTAGGTCACGTGCTGCGGAAACGTGGTCAGGGCAGCCCCCTGGGCGTCCAGGAACAGCACCCCCGGGAAGCCGTAGGTGTGGCACGGCAGCGAGCTGATGTTCTTCAGCGCGAACTTGAGTAGGCCGTGGTCGACGGCGTCGTCCTCTCCGACAAAGGACAGGCTCAGGTTGGCCGCTCGGCAGGCCACGCTGACGGCCGCACCGCCCGAGGTCGCGGCGGAGCCCGTGGCGCTCGATGTGCTGCCGGCGGTGGACGTGGAGGTCGTCACGATCGTGGTCGCCGTGGACTGGGCCCGGGTAGCGGCGGAGGGGGTGTGTCCACCGGCCGGGTTCGATCCGCCCGACCCGCACGCCCCGATGGCCAGTACCAGCGGGAGGGGGAGGTACCTTTTCACTGCTTCCAAGTGTTCGCGGCCCCGGCCGGGGCTCCTGCCGGCCGCACCGCAATCGCCGCCTATGTCAACGCTCCCGCCTCCCGCGCCGTCTGATCCGCCTAGCCCTGGGGCGTCCGGCGTGACTGAGGCGCCGGTGACCGGCCAGCAGAACCATTTCGAGGCAGCGCCTCACGGCCTGCCCCGCCGTCGGCGACGGCCGAAGTTGTTCAGGAAGCTGGACGAGTTGTCCCCCTACTGGGGCCCTCAGGTCGTGGTCCTGGTAGCGATCCTGCTCTACCTGGTCCTGCCCAGAGAGCTGACCCTCGGCCCCACCTGGCTTTTTCCGAGCATCGAGGGAGCTCTCCTTGTGGCTCTGGCGATTGTCTCGCCGCACCCCACGATGCGCCACCACCCCCGGCGGCGCCAATTCGCCATCGGCCTGATCGGGCTGGTCAGTGCGGTCAACATCGTCTCGCTCGTCCGCCTGTGTGATCACCTAATCAACGGGCACGGCGTGGGAAACGGACGCAACCTGATCGCCTCCGGGGCGGCGCTGTGGATCACCAACGTGCTCCTGTTCGCGTTGTGGTACTGGGAGATCGACCGGGGCGGCGCGGCCGACCGCGAAGCGGAGGTCGAGTGTGCTCCTGATTTCATGTTCCCCCAGATGGGCGAGGGCAGGCGGTGGGCGGCTGAGGGCTGGAAACCCAGCCTGGTCGACTACCTGTACGTATCGTTCACCAACGCCACGGCGTTCAGCCCCACCGACACGATGCCCCTCACGCCCATGGCCAAATGGTTGATGAGCGCCCAGGCCTTGACCTCGCTGGTCACCGTCGGGCTGGTCGTAGCCCGAGCGGTCAACATCCTCAACGGTTGAGCGAGCTCCCCACGGCGACCGCGGACGGGACCGAGCTGGAAGCGGAGATCCGCCGCATCGGCCAGGAGTTGGCCGCCGCGCTGCCATCCGGCACGCGCAATCCGATCAAGGCGCTGGACGCGCGGGCCATGGAGCTGGCCTCCAGCGACCGCGAGCTGCGGGCCGCTCTATTCCGATTCGTCGACGTGGTTCCGGCCTGCCGCTCGCTGGAGGACGTGGCCCGGCACCTGCGCGACTTCCTGGCCGAGCTGCCGGAGACTCCGCCCACGCTGAGTGCCGCCATGCGGATCGCGGACCTCCGGGCGGCGCGCCCGGCTCTGGGGGCGGCGGCCTCAGCCGGCGTCAAGCACATGGCCCACCGGTTCATCGTGGGAGAGAATCCCGCCGCGGCCACACGCGTGCTCCGGGGCCTGTGGGAGGGGGGCGTGGCCAGCTCGGTGGACCTGCTGGGTGAGGCCACGGTAACCCAGGCCGAGGCCGATGTCTACGCCACGCGCTGTGGGGAGGCGCTGGGCCACATACACGCGCACTCTCAGGGCTGGCCCCCCCGCCCGGTGCTCGAGCAGGACAGCATCGGGCCGCTGCCCCGGACCAACGTGTCGGTCAAGATCTCCGCGCTGACTCCTCTGCTGCGCCCGGACGCGCCTGCGCTCGGGGAGCGCGACGCCGCCGCCCGCCTGCTCCCGCTGCTCCGGACCGGGCGGGAACTGGGCGCGCACATCCATGTCGACATGGAGTCGCTCGATTCCCGCGAGGCCGTGCTCGAGCTGATCCTGGATCTCCTCTCCGACGAGGAGTTTGCCCAGGGCCCGTCCGTGGGGATAGTTCTCCAGGGCTACCTTCGGGACTCGCCCCAGCAGCTCGACTCGATCCTCTCCTGGGCGCGCTCGAGCACCCGCCGGCCGCCCCTCCAGGTGCGCCTGGTCAAGGGTGCCTATTGGGACCACGAGCTGGTCGAGGCTCGCCAGCAGGGGTGGCCCGCCCCGGTGTTCGAGCGCAAGGCCGATTGCGACCGCAACTTCGAGGACCTGACCCGCGCCCTGCTTGATGCCCGCCCCACGGTCCGTGTGGCCGTGGCCTCGCACAACCTGCGCTCGGTCGCGCACGCCATCGCCTACAACCGCCTGTCCGGCGGGCAGGATCAAGACCTCGAGGTCCAGGTGCTCCGCGGCCTGGGCGACGAGCTCCAGGACGCCCTGGCCAGCAACGGCTTTCGGGTCCGGACGTACTGCCCGGTGGGTGACCTGGTGGCCGGCATGGCCTACCTGGTACGTCGGTTGCTGGAGAACACGTCTAGCGAATCTTTCACCCTTCGCATGAGCGCGGGCCACGAATCCCTTGACCAACTGCTCGCGCCGCCGTGAGCGACCGGCTGCCTCGGCCTCGACTGCACGA
>JBPYDM010000160.1:0-3777 GCA_051986255.1 Solirubrobacteraceae bacterium
CGGGGGCACCATCGCTCCGGCGATCGTTCGCGACCTGGGGGAGTCCGAGGAGGTGGTCAGCCTGCTGCTCCTCGACCTCGACCCCGACCGGGCGGAGCAGGTGGCCGGCCGGCACGGCTCAGGCAAGGCCCACGCGGAGCGCGTTGACGCGCGTGACGCCGACGCTTTTGCCTCGGCACTGACGGGCGTCGACGTGCTGGTCAACTCCGCCTCCTACCGCATCAACCTGGAAGCCATGCACGCCTGTTTGGCCGCTGGATGTCATTACGCTGACCTGGGCGGGCTGTACCGGATGACCCAGCGTCAGATGGAACTCGGGGACGAGTTCGAGCGGGCGGGATTGCTGGCCGTGCTGGGCATCGGCTCGAGCCCCGGGAAGACGAACCTCATGGCGCTGCGTGGGGTGCGCGAGCTCGATCGTCCGATCGAGTCAATCGAGGTCGCCGCGGCCAGTCGGGACCCCGAGGCCTCCGACGATGGGCAGCTGCACCCTCCCTACGCGATCCAGACGCTGCTGGACGAGCTGACGCTCGAGCCGATCGTGCTCCAGGATGGGCGGCCGGTGCCGCTCGCGCCGCTTACCCCCGGCGGGACTGTCGACTTCGGCGACCCGGTGGGAACCGCCGAGACGATCTTCACGCTGCACTCCGAGCTGGCCACGTTCGGGCCGAGCTTCGCCTGCCGGAGCGCCAGCTTCCGCCTGTCCCTAACCCCCGCCCTGCGCGATCGCCTCGATGCGCTCCTCGGCGCTTCCGCCGAGGAGGTCGAGGAGGCCTCTCGCCAGGCCAGGCCGCAGTCAAACCAGACCGTCTCAGTCCACGTGGTGACCGTGACCGCGCAGGACGGGAGCCGGTGCGTCGTGCGCTCGGTGACCCGGCCGCACTTCGGGCTGGGCGGGTCGATCGTCTCCACCGCTACCCCAACCGCCGCCACCGCGCGGCTGCTGGCCCGGGGCTCGCTGTCCGCCAGGGGAGTCCACCCGCCCGAGCGCTGTATCGATCCCGAGGAGATGTTCGCTGAGCTGGCGCAGCGCGGGGCGACGATCACGGTGGAGGTTTGAGGGTCCGGAAGCCGCTCGCCGCTTGGAGCTAGTGCGGGGTCAGGCTGGGCAGGGGGTCGAGCTCCTCCTCGGCCCCATGCCCGCGCACCTCACCGGCGAAGGCAAGCTCGTCCAGGCGGGCAATCTCCCGCTCGCCCTCGACGCGAGCCGGATGGTCAGGCGGCAGGTCGCGGATCAGCTTCCTGATCCGCTCCCGGAGCTGGAGGGCAAAGTGGGGCGTGGAGGCGCCCATGAGCTGGCGCACGTCGTCCACCGTGACGTGACGGCCGGGACGGAGGCGATCGGGATGCTCGGCTTCGCTCACTTCTGGGGCACCGCCTCCAGCAAGCTATCTACCTCGGCCTGCACGGACACCGAGACCGACTGCTGGTCGCCCATGATCCAGGCGTGGTTGTAGACGGCCGCCGTGGGCCCCTCCTGGGTGAAGCCGGGCGTGGCGTAGTTGAGGAAGAAGTTCAGGACCGAGGAGGGCAGCTTGGCCGGGGAGTCGAGCACGAGCTGCGCGCCGAAGGAGCCGCTGGCCGAAAGCGGAGCCGAGGCCGCCGCGTCCAGCGGTCGGTTCTGGTTGAGCAGGGTGTAGCCGTGGCCTGGGCTGCGCAGGGCCCAGCCGAAGCTCCCGGGCACGTGGGCGCATGCCTGTCCCGGCGTGCACGGCGGGTCACGGTAGAGGGCGAAGGCAACTGAGTTGGACGAGGGATCGTTTCCGCTGACCCGCTTGACCGGGCCGTATTTGGAGAGCTGCTTGATCACGGCCTTGGGGATTACGCTGGTCGGCCCCAGCACGTAGATGTGCGGTCTGGAGTCCGACAGAAGGGCCTGCCGGGTGGCTGAGGGCACACCTGAGTGGGAGACGAACAGGATCGGATTGCCGCTCTCCGCGGCCCAGCCGGCTGCCGGCATGGCATAGGCCGGGTTATTGGCCGATGCGATGACCACGTCGGGGCTAGGACGTCCAACTACTGCGCTGATAAAGCGATTGATGTCGGCGGCCAGCGCGTAGGGATCCGATCCGGAGATGGCGGCGGATCGCTGGCCGTTCGGCAGGGTCGGTACGTCCCCGACCCGAATGACCTGGGCACCTGATACGGCCCCTGAGCCGATCGGATTCAGAGCGGTTAGGGCATTCTTGGTCGCGGATGGCAGCGACGAGCTGCCCGACAGGAGGATGGGGGCGGCCAGCGGCGGAGAGGAGAAAACCGAGGCCGCAATCGCCGCCGGCCAGTCGTCGGTGGGAGCCAGGACCACGACCGCGGGGTGTGTGCCGCCCCCCGAGGACGGGTACTCGGCCAGCGCCACGCCGGCTGCATCCGCGATCGGGTCGCTGCCGTCCACGCGAGTCGTGTTCTTGGTAGCGATGTACGGAAAGCCGATCGGCTGCGTTGCCTGCGACGTCACGCCGTGGGGGACCAGGATCTCGGTAGTCGATCCGCATCCGCAGGCCAGCAGGGCGAGGGCCAGCGCCAGGACGAGCCTTCTCATCGTTAGCAGCGGTTTCATGGCGTTCCGGACGTTACCGAGCGGGGACACTCGGGGCGCCGGGCCCGGGCCCCGGCTCGCGTTTCCCGCCCGCTACGCTTCAACGTGCTCTAGTACTGGCCACTCACTCGCCCAAGGAGGATGCGATGCCGGGTCTCTCCGGGCGCATATCCACACTCATCAAGTCCAAGATCTCCAGGCTGCTCGACCGGGCAGAGGACCCAGGGGAAACCCTGGAGTACAGCTACCAGAAGCAGATAGAGCTGCTCCAGAACGTCAAGAAGGGGATCGCCGACGTCGTCACCTCCAAGAAGCGCCTCCAGATCCAGGAGCAGACCATCCGGCAGCAGGTGGTCAAGCTGGACACCCAGGCCCGCCAGGCGCTGGCCGCAGGTCAGGAGGACCTGGCCCGGACGGCCCTGGAGCGCAAGAACGTGGCCCAGACCGAGCTTCAGTCGCTGGACGGCCAGGTCGGCCAGCTTGAGCAGCAGCAAGAGCAGTTGACCGCCTCTGAGCAAAAACTGCGGGCCAAGATCGAGCAGTTCCGCTCCAAGAAGGAGGTCATCAAGGCACAGTACTCAGCTGCCGAGGCCCAGGTCCGGATCTCCGAGGCGGCCACGGGCGTGGGCGAGGAGATGGCTGACGTGGGCCTGGCCATGCAGCGTGCCCTCGATAAGACCGAGAACATGCGCGCCCGGGCCGACGCGGTCCAGGAACTCGAGGCGGCCGGAACGTTCGAAGATCTCACCACCCTGGGCTCCGGAGAGGACGACATCGACCGGCAGCTCAAGCAGCTGTCCAGCAGCACCGAGGTGGACGCGGAGCTGGCCAAGATGAAGGCCGAGCTGGGAACGGGCTCGCCCGCCGGGGAGCTCGGAGCCGGCGCCTCCAGGGGAGGGGGCGGCGACGCTGGCTCCTCCGGTGCCTCGCAGGGGCCCGGCCAGGCCTAGCTAACCATGATCGTGCGCATCTCGACCGAGGGACAGTACGAGATGCTGGAGAGCGATTCAGACGCGCTGGAAGAACTCGATCGCCAGGCCGTCGAGGCCTGCGAGGCCGACGACGAGCAGCGGTTCAACGACGTGTTCGGCCGCCTGATCGAGCTCGTGCGCGCCAACGGAAAGCCGGTGCCTGACGACGTGCTTGAGCCCTCGGACATGATCCTGCCGCCGCCGGACAGCACGATGGCCGACGCCCGGGCGGAGTTCACCGCCGAGGGGTTGATTCCGGAATAGGTCTAG
>JBPYDM010000161.1:0-3402 GCA_051986255.1 Solirubrobacteraceae bacterium
GCCGTCCATAAGCAGGTCCAGCACAAGAAGCAGCAGGTCCAGCACAAGAAGAAGCAGGTCCAGCACAAGAAGAAGCACGCCGTCCATAAGAGCGCCGTGGGCTCCAGCGCCCCGACCACCACGGCAGCCGCGCCCGCGACTACGCAAGCGGCGACAACCTATACGCCCACAGCTACGGCGGCCGCGTCCCCGCCGACCACCACACCAGCCCCAACCACCACACCAGCCCCGACCACGACGCCCCAGCCGAGCGGCGGCGGTTCCGGTGGCGGCGGCGGCGGCGGTAAGGGCGGCGGCGGTGGCGGTAAGGGCGGCGGTGGCGGCGGCGGCGGTAAGGGCGGCGGCCCGGGCTACTGAGCCTGGACCGCCAAGAGCCGTCGCAGCCTGACAGCCGCGCACGTAACTGGTCCGCTCAAGCAGTTCCGCCCCGCTCAAATGCGGGGCGGAAGCGCTAAAAGGGTTACTACCACCCAGCGGGCAAACGGGCGTGAAGCCCGCCCCCACGAGGCCGCCCGGCTCTACGAGCTCGTAGGCACGGGCGCCGCGTCCTGCTCACGCCACGCCTTCAGCACCATGAGTGACCCATCGATCACCCGGTCGGAGAACTCCTTGCTGTCGTTGAGGCGCGGGAACGGGGTGTCCGGCACGGGCTTCCCAAGGAACTCGCACAGCGGCTCCCATCCGTCGGTCACAGCCCAGACCAGCAGCCGGTCAGAGGGGATGTCGCGCTGGATCTCCTCGTGGTAGCGCTCCATGGCGGTGGCCATCTCTTCGGGGGTGGTGTCAGCGCCGCGCGGGATGAGCCCGCTGCGCTCCCACATCCCCTTCATCATCTCCATGTAGGACTTCCACTTGGCGTCAACTCGGGCCCGGGCATCGGACAGGTCGCGCTGGAGCATGTCCCCGTAGAAGAGGCCAAAGATGGTGTCGCGCATGCTCCGGACCCAGGACTCGGGATCGCGAAGGCTCAGCAACACCTTGGCGTCGGGGTACTTCGCGGCCAGTTCCTGGGTGAAGAACGAGCCGGGCCAGTCAACCGTGGCCTCAAAGCCGCCGAGCAGCTCGTCCCAGACATCCTCGCCGTCCAGCGCCCGCTGCCAGATCGGGGCCTCATCCAGATCCATGAGGACGTTGACCATGTGGTAGCAGGGACCCAGTCCCAGCATCTCCAGCGCCACCTTCTGCGAGAGGGTGCCCGTGCGCGGGAGCCCTGCTCCGATCAGCTTCATTCCGCTACCTCCATTCGTGGGCGTACAAAGTCGTAACCCGTGGCAGGGCGCAGAGTAGTGCCCGAGCGGCCGTAATGCGTTCTTAGCGGCTTCCGCAGGGGGCGCCATTAGAATCGCGCCGGCATGCGCTCGCGGATCAGATCCGCGGCCCGTCCCGTCCATCGTCACTCGCTGCCCGCGCTGTTGGTGGACGGCGTCACGGTCGCCCTCGCGTACTTCGTCGCCTTCCGGCTTCGCTTCGACCACGCCATGCCCGCGCGATACGACGAGCTGCTGGAGAGCACGATCCCCTGGGTGGTGCCCCTCACCCTAGCCGTGCTGGCTGCCTTTGGTGTTTACCAGCGCATCTGGACGTTCGTCGGCCAACGAGAGTACGAGGGTGTCGTCAAGGCCATGCTGACGGCCACCGTGCTGATCGTGGCAGTGATCGCGTTCAGTCACCCGGTCGTATACACCCCGTCCCGGGGACTGGCCACTGCCGTCGGTCTCCCGGTGAGCGTCGTCGCCCTGTACCTCCTGCTCGGCCTGGTCTTGCTCCTGGGATCGCGGTTCGCCATCCACCTGGTGGTGGAGGGCCGGGCCCGTGGCCCCCGCGCATCGAAGGGGGCTCGGGACGTGCTGATCGTGGGCGGCGGCGAGGGCGGCAGGTTGGTGGTCCGGGAGCTGGTCCGCAACCCCCAGTTGGGGATGCGTCCAGTGGGGTTCGTGGACGACGATCCTCGCAAGCGGGGTATCAAGGACGAGTACGGCCTCCGAGTGCTCGGCACGACCTCGACCGAGGACCTGGCCCGCGTTCTCGATGAGGTGGAGCCCGGGGAGGTGGTGATCGCCGTCCCATCTGCCCCAGGCACATTGCGCGCCCGCGTGGTGGCGGCCTGTCGCGAGCGGGGAATACCAGTGCGCACCACGCCGACGGTCTTCGAATTGCTCAGGGACGGCTCTGGACGGATGCGGGTCACCCGGCAGCTGCGCGAGGTGCGGGTGGAGGACATCCTGGGCCGCGAACCGGTGCGGATGGAGGTGGAGAGCGTGGGGGCCTACCTGGCCGGCGAGGTCGTGATGGTGACCGGCGCTGGCGGCTCGATCGGCTCCGAGCTGTGCCGCCAAATCTCGCGTGTGGGCCCCCGCCGGCTGGTGCTCGTGGACCACGCCGAGGAGAACCTGTTTGAAATCGCCCGCGAGCTCGAGGAGGAGCGCCACGTGCACACCGCCAGCGCCGTGCTGGCCGACTGCAAAGAGCAGGAGCGCATGCGGGCAGTGCTGAGCGAGTACCGGCCCAGCGTGGTCTTCCACGCCGCCGCGTACAAGCACGTTGCCATGATGGAGCTCAACCCCGTGGAGGCCGTGCGCAACAACGCCGTGGCCACCCAGCTGATGACCAAGCTGGCGGGTGAACAGGGCGTGGGCACGTTCGTGCTCGTCTCGACCGACAAGGCCGTCAGTCCGGCCACGGTGATGGGCGCCTCCAAAGCCATCGCCGAATGGGCCGTGGAGGCGGCCGCCGCCCGCTACCCGACGACCAAGTACGCCACCGTCCGTTTCGGCAACGTGCTGGGGTCCTCGGGTTCGGTGGTGCCGATCTTCCGGCGGCAGATCGCTGCCGGCGGTCCCGTAACCGTCACCGACGCGAGGATGAGCCGCTACTTCATGACCGTTCCGGAGGCCGTCCAGCTGATTATCCGCGCCGGCTCGCTCAGCCTGGCGAGCGGGGAGTTGTTCGTCCTCGAGATGGGCGAGCCGGTGAACATCATGGACCTCGCTCAGACCATGATCCGGCTCTCCGGGCTCGAGCCCGAACGCGACATCGCCATCCAGATCGTGGGCGCCAGCCCGGGCGAGAAGCTGAGCGAGGATCTGTTCAACCCGTACGAGCGCCCGCAGCCCACGAGCGCGCAGAAGATCCTTCGTGCCCAGCGCGCTCCCCTCGATTCCGAGTGGGTGGAACGCATCCTCTCGGAGATCAATCTGCTCGTAGCGGAGGACGCCGCTGCCGCGTTGGCCCGTCAGGTGTGTGATCTGGCCCGAGCCCGCACCGATGTAGCTGATATCGACGCCCGACTGGCCACGTAGACTGAGGCGGCATGGCAGCGATGCCGTTCGCCCTGTCGGTGCACAACTTCATCAACTCGGTCGGCGCCGACGCCGGGTTCGCCGCGGTGATCGGGCTCGCCGT
>JBPYDM010000162.1:0-11157 GCA_051986255.1 Solirubrobacteraceae bacterium
GGGGTTGCAGGTTCGAGTCCTGTCTCCCCTGCTACAGGAATGCGTTTCCGTCCGGTAGCGAACGTATGTTCGGAGCGTGCCAGCCGCCCGCCCATTTCAAGACCTGCGAAGTGTCTTCGTCCTGAAATCGGAGGGGTTCACAGATCGCGAGATCTCGCATCGAACAGGGGTGCCGATCAGCACGATCCGCGGGTGGCGAAACCGGCGGCTTCCGGGCTACGCAGTGCCTCATGTCTCGAATGGGCGATGCCTCGTTCTGGACACCACCCCACCAGACATCGCGCAGTTGCCGACGGACAGCTACGCGTATCTGCTGGGAATCTATCTAGGCGACGGCTGCCTGACGCGGAACGGCCGGTCGTGGACGTTGCGCGTCGTGCTCGACGAGGCTTATCCGGGGATAGTCAGCGAGTGCTGTGACGCGATCGAGCTGGTACGTGGGGTACGTCCGAAGCCACGACGAGACACCCGTGGGCATCGGTGCATGCATGTTGAGTCCACGTGGTATTCCTGGATTTACCTGTTCCCTCAGCACGCGCCGGGCAAGAAGCATGATCGGACGATCGAGCTGGCGGACTGGCAGGAGCGCATCGTGCACGCGGCACCAAAGCCGTTTCTGCGTGGACTGATTCAGACGGATGGCTGGCGGGGGCTCAATCGCGTCCGTGCGAAGGGGAAGGACTACGCGTATCCCCGGTATCAGTTCTCGAATCGATCCGACGACATCCGCAAGCTCTTCACGGAGGCTTGCGATCGTGTCGGCGTCGCCTGGCGGCAGTGGACTCGGTACCACGTCTCGGTGGCGCGGCGAGGCGGGGTTGCCTACCTGGACAGCTTTGTCGGGCCCAAGCACTAGCCCGGGGCCAGTGCGGGCGGAGGTGCGGGCGGAGGGACTCGAACCCCCAAGGGCTTGCGCCCACCGGCACCTAAAGCCGGCGCGTATTCCAATTCCGCCACGCCCGCGACGTGCCGAGCGATTGTACGGCTGATCCGGCGGGCGACCGGGGCCACGCGCCGCCCTCACGCACGCCCCGACTCGCGAGCCCAGCGCCTCAAACTGCTGCACTGAGCCGCCCCACGCTGTATGTTGCTCCACATGCCGCTGGGGCGGACTGTAACCCCCGGATACGTGGTGACGTATCCGAACCGCGAGAAGGCGTCCTCTCACGCCGTTCGTTTGATCGTCGTGCTGCTTCTGCTGATCTCGGCGGCGCTGATGCTCGCGATAACGATCGGGGGATGGTCCAAGCTCCAGGGCCTGAAGCCGGTGAACTTCATCTGGGCCCTGATCTACCTCATCATCGCCTTCTACATCATGCAACGGTGGGCCCGGGGCCTGCTGCCCATTGCCGCCGCGCTGGCGATTCTGCTGCTCATCACGGCCGTGATCGCCGGGACTGGGGCGTCGGGAACAAGCTGGTTTGACCGCAGCAACTTCGGGTTCGCCCCCGCCCAGTCACTGTTCGGCGGAACCGGTCTAGGGGCCAACACACTTGGCTCCCTCACCGTTCTCCTGATCCCCGTCCAAGCTCTCCTCATCTTCTTCGCCATGTTCGGGTTCGCCCAGGGCTGGAACGTCGAGTTGGAGGTGCCGATCGATGAGGCCCGCCGACGGGGATACAAGCCAACGAGCTCGCCACCCGCCCAGCCGGCCGGCGCATAGTTCGGCGGTCAGCTGACCGGCCGGACCCTGGTTCAGTGCCACCGGGACGCTGGCTCCCGCTGGTATCAACGCTTTCGCGACTCCGGCGGGGTGTCATGGACATGGACACGGCAGGACCGGCGGCCCCTCCCCCTCCCTGTCGGTATTAGAGCCCCTGTGTCAACCCTGGGTTGCAATTAGGCGGGGGGTCGTAGGTGTCGTGGTCGTGCCAGAGGCGCCCGTCTTCAGCGCCCGCGCCAGCGTCGATATGGCCCACCGCACTTGGTCTCCGGTTCCCGGTCCGAGGGAGCACCAGCGCACTGATGCTCCCTCGTCCCGGTCCGAGGGAGCACCAGCGCGCTGATGCTCCCTCTTCCCGGTCCGAGGGAGCACCAGCGTCGGTGATGCTCCCTCGGTTACCGCGGTCTTTCAGCCGCCTCTGCTGAGCATGGCCTTGGCCTGGGCCATGGTGACCTGGTGCTTGACCGAGTGCTCACCATTGGTGCTGGCCTTGAACGCCGCCAGCAGGCCGGCGGCAGCGTCATACGGCTGGGGCTGCGACGAGTCCTCCGACGCAGTGTCGGCGCCGATGGCGAAGGTGCCGTTGAGCGTGAGGCTGTTACCGGACGACGAGGGCACGCCGGCCCCGGCGTCGAGCGCCTCGTCGACGAACACGTTGTTCACTCCTCCGGGGCCGCAGCCGGTGACGCCGGGCGCCGTGAACGTGGTGTCGACGGCATTGAGGTCACTGAGCGTGAGGACCAGAACGTCCGGGTGGACGGTCGGGTTCGGATCATTGGCCACGGTGAGCATTGTGCCGGAAGTACCCTGGAGCTGCGGGTGCAGTACGACTGGGTACGCGTCCGTCCCGATGGAGCAGCTGCTGCCCAGCAGCGGGTTCTCCAGCACGAACTTCACCGGCTGCGTCCAGGTGAACAGCTGGAAGTTCTGGAGATTGCCCACCTCCTCGGCCTGCGCGTAGACCTGGTTGTCCGCCGGGTTGGCAGCGGCCGCCGAGCAGATGTTCTGGACGGTGGAGTTGGTGCTCGGGCAGCCCAGAATCGACGTCAGGGTCCCCGGGATCAGGTCCGGCCCGGTGGACAGAATCGCGGAATCTCCAGCGAGCGGCGCCACAACCGGAGCCGGGAAGAAGTTGCCGCCACCCTGGGTGCCCTCGGGCGGGATGTAGTAGCCGAACTGCACGTTCACCGGGGACGTGACCGGCGTGGTGATCTTGCCGATCGTGATCGAGCCGGTGGTCGCGGCCCCGTCGACGCACGCGGAGTAACCGCCGCCGGTATATGAACCGATTCCGGCGGCCGCGGGCTCATGCATGAGGGGGTTCTTCAGCGGGCAGTTGGTGAATCCCGCGTAAATGCCCTGAGGGGGCGGGTAGCCCGGTCCCCTCGCGGTGGTCCCGCTCGTCGCCGCCGCGGACACGCCGACTGCGATCAGCGCGACCGCAGCCACTGAGGTGACGGTCGCGCGCAAGACCCGATGGCTCCACAATGTGGAAGCTCTCATCGACAATCCTCCTTATGTTGTGGGGTTTGCTCTGCCCCCCCGGCGCGGACGGGTGACTCGAGACCACAGAGCATCCACACAGACGGCCACTTCGTGTGGCCAATCCGCGTTGCACGCATGTTGGAACGTGGGTCTCATGCCTAGGGCCTATGCAGGCCCCGTCCTCCGCTCACCCCGGTCGACGCGGCATCATATACTCGCCGAGGGCAGCAGGTCAAGAGCGTGTTTGCGACAAAGTAGGGGCCGGGGGATTGATCGACAACACTCTCGGAAGGATGCTTTGGCGTAGGTTCGGTTCCGGCGGCACTGAAGGGCTTCGCCGCCTTCACGTTGACGCCCCGCTCAGGGCGGCCAGAGGGGGCATTTTGGTACTCGATTGGTACTCACGCCCACCATCTCGCGACCATGGCGCCCCGCCAATCCCCGCACTCGCAGGGGATTCCGGCCATCGAGCGCCTGCTCAGCCCGATGCGGCGGGAGGGATTCGAACCCTCACGTCCTTGCGGACAATGGATTTTGAGTCCATCGTGTCTACCGTTCCACCACCGCCGCGGGGCTTGGGAGTGTAGGCGCGGCTGCGGAGAGCGAACCGGCGCGCAGGACGCCGGCCGCGGTGAAGAAGAACGAGAGGCACACAGGCCCACGTCCCATCGCCTACTCCCCCAGCACCAGCTCGACCAGATCATCGATCAGCCCGTGCGGAGCCGCCACGATTCCGGCCGCGTCCTCGTCGGTCTCCGGTAGCCGACGAATCGCCAGCCCGGCCCGCTCGGCGATCAGCGCGCCGGCGGCCACGTCCCAGCGCTGCACGCCCCGCTCGTAGTAAGCGTCAAACCGCCCGCAGCCGGCCCAGGCCAGGTCGAGCGCCGCCGCACCGACCCTGCGGATGTCACGCACCCTCGGCAGGACCCGTGCCACCACTGCGGCCTGGCGAGCTCTGACCGCTGAGTCATAGCCAAATCCGGTGGCCACCATTGCCCGGCCCAGGTCACGCCGATCTGAGCCCCGGATGGGCTGACCGTTCAAGGTGGCGACGGATGAGCGCGTGGCGGAAAAGCACTCCTCGCGGATGGGGTCAAGGACGACACCCACCACCACACCGGAGCTCGACTCGCAAGCCACGCTGACCGCGAACGCCGGAATCCCGAACAGGAAGTTCACCGTCCCGTCCAGCGGGTCGACCACCCAGCGCAGAGCATCATCCTCCGGGCGGTCGCTCGCGCCCTGGCTGGCCCCACCCTCCTCACCCAGGATGCCATCCGTCGGTCGGCGGCGCTCCAAAACTTCGCGGATGGCCCGCTCCGCCGCTAGGTCGGCTTCGGAGACGAGATCCGTCGGTGTGCTCTTGGTCTGGACATCACGTGCCCGGGCGCCGAAGCGCGGTCTCAGCTCGGCGGCCGCCGCGCGAGCGGCATCGTGGGCCGCGGCCAGGAGCTCGGCTTCGGCGGAAACGGCGGAGGAATCAGGCTGACCCGCTCCAGGCATCTGAGGGGTTGTAGCCGATCAGAACCGTCGAAGCCGGACGCGCCTCGAGCGCGGCCAATGCCGCTGACCGCCCCTCGATTGCGGGTAGCCCCTGGCGGCCACCTAGAACACCACCGTAGCCGGTCGGAACCGCCGAGCTATCGCTCTGGACTTGACATCATCTCGCCGCGATGACCACGCAGCAGCGTGCCGGGCGACCCCACACGGACACCGACATGCGGCCGCCCGAGGTCGTGACCGGTCTCACGGCATTCCCTCGCCGGGGGGCCGGAACGGACGCCGAACGCCGAGCCGCCCATCATCTGGCCAATCAGCTCGCCGGCGGCGGAACCCCGGTGAGCGTCGAGCCGTTCTGGTGCCGCCCGAACTGGGCCCTCGCACAGGCGTGGCACGTTGCGCTTGCTGTGGCCGGCAGTCTGGTCTCAGTGGCCTCGGCTCGGGCCGGCGGGGCGATGCTGCTGGCCGCACTTGTTTTCGTGATCGCCGACGCCACCACCGGACGCTCGCCCGGTCGTCGGCTCACCCGTGAGCGCGCCAGCCAGAACGTGGTCGCGGGCCCCCCCGACCAGAACCCGGACCGAGTCCGCCTGATCATCACGGCCAACTACGACGCCGGCCGGGCCGGCCTGGTCTACCGGGATGCGCTCCGGCGCCCCGCCGCCGGCGGGCGCCGCCTGCTCCACGGGTTCACGCCGGGCTGGATGGGCTGGATCGTGCTGGCCATCGTCTGGCTCCTGGCCACCGCCATCATCCGCGTGGAGGGACATCACTCCACCGCCATCGGCGCGGCCCAGCTGGCGCCTACGGTCGGTCTCCTGCTGGGGCTGGCCCTCCTATTCGAGCTGGCTGCCGCGGACTGGTCTCCGGCCGCGGGGGACAACGCCACTGGGGTCTCGGTGGCTGTGCTGCTGGCGCGCGCCCTGGCCGTGTCCCCTCCCGGCAACCTCGACGTCGAGGTGGTGCTCGCCGGAGCGGGGGACGGCGACGGATGGGGCCTGCGCCGTCATCTAGCCGCCCGGCGTCGGACCCGCAGGACGGGCAACACGGTGGTGCTGGGGGTCGCGGCCTGTGCCGAAGGCGATCTGCGCTGGTGGCACAGCGACAGCGCTCTCTTCCCCGTCCGCTACGCCCCCCGGCTGCGCGCCGTGGCCCAGCAGGTGGCCGCTGCACAACCCGACCTGGGAGCCAAGCCCTACCGCGGCCGTGGGGCCACGCCGGCGCTCCCCGGACGGCGAGCTCGGATACCCGCGCTGGCCCTCGGCTGCCTCGATGACCTCGGTCTGGTCCCCCGCTCGCACCAGAGGGGCGACGTGGCGAGCGCGGTGGATCGCCGGGCCCACGATCGGGCGGTCCAGTTCGGGCTGATGGTGGTGGACGCCATCGACGCCGCACTGGAGCAGAGCGCGCGGCCGGGGCCAACGGGCCCGCGTCCGCAGCGCAGAAGCCTGCGACCGGGGCGCCGGAACCGCTAGATGAGAGCGCAGATCCTCTAGACCGGCGTGACCGGGTTGTGCTTCTCGGGCCACTCGCGGTGCTTTGCGGCCGCCGCGGCGAAGCGGCGGATCAGCTCGGCCCGCAGGTCCTCCGGCTGGACCACGGCGTCGACCACCAGCTCGGAGGCCAGGTGCAGGATGTCGATGTCCTGGGCGTACTCGGCCCGGAGCTGTTCGGTTCGGGCGGCCCGCTCCTCGGGGTCCTCGATGGCCTGAAGCTGGTTGAAGTACACAGCGTTGACCGCCGCCTGCGGTCCCATGACCGCGATCGAAGCGGTGGGCAGCGCGATGCAGCCGTCGGGGTCGAAGGCTGGACCGGCCATGGCATACAGGCCGGCACCGTACGCCTTGCGGACGATCACCGACAGCTTCGGCACGGTGGCCTCAGATACGGCGCTGATCATCTTGGCCCCGTGGCGGATGATGCCCTCCTTCTCCACCTGGGTGCCGATCATGAAGCCGGGCACGTCGGCTAGGAACAGCAGCGGGATGCCGAACGCGTTGCACGTCCAGATGAAACGGGCGCACTTGTCGGCTGAGTCCACGAACAGGACCCCGCCCTTGACCTTGGGCTGGTTGGCCACGATCCCGATCACGCGCCCCTCCAGCCTGGCGTACCCCACGATCACCTCGCGAGCCCATCGTTCGTGGATCTCCAGGAAGGAGCCGCCGTCGACCAGCGCGTCCAGGAGCTGGCGCATGTCGAAGGGCTTGTTCTCGTCGGCCGGGATCAGCTCGCGGATCGGGGTCTCGCCTGTGGGCGGCTCGCGTGCCGTCGGCTCATCGGGCGGATGCGTTGCGCAGGAGGAGGGGAAGTAGCCCAGATACCGGCGGGCGAAGTCGATGCCCTCCTCGTCACTGGACACCAGCACGTGCCCAACTCCGCTCTTGGACGTGTGCATCCGGGCACCCCCCATCTCCTCCAGGGTGACTTTCTCGCCGATCACCATCTCGGCCATGCGGGGGGAGCCCAGATACATGGAGGCGTTGCCGTCGCGCATGATCACCAGGTCACAGAAGGCCGGGATGTAGGCGCCGCCGGCGGCGCTCGGCCCGAACAGGACGCAGACCTGGGGCACCACTCCTGAGAGCCGGACCTGGTTGAAGAAGATCCTTCCCGCGTGGCGGCGGCCGGGGAACATCTGGACCTGTTCGTTGATCCGAGCGCCGGCCGAGTCCACCAGGTAGACCAGCGGCAGACGCAGCGTGAGCGCGCGCTCCTGGATGCGCAGGATCTTCTCCACCGTCTTCGGGCCCCACGAGCCGGCCTTGACCGTCGGGTCGTTGGCCATCACCGCCACCGGGCGCCCCTGCACCGTTCCAATCCCGGTCACCACGCCATCCGCACCGAGACCGTCCAGCTCCCAGTTGGCCAGCAGGCCCTCCTCGGAGAACGAGCCCTCGTCGACGAGCCGGGCGACCCGATCGCGTACGGGCAACTTTCCCTGCGCGGCCGCCTTCTCGCGGTGCCGCTCCGGACCGCCCTCGACGGCGCGATCGGCCGCGGTGTCGAGCTGGTCGCCTCGACCGGTCACGCTCATGCCGCGTGCTCCCATTGCACCGGCCCGGCCAGCAGGACGTGACTGCCCAGAGGCCGGCCCAGCACGCTCTGCACTGCTCGCGAGGCCTCGATCAGAGCCGGCAGGTCGACGCCGGTCTGTATGCCCATCTCGTGCAGCATCGAGACCAGGTCCTCGGTGGCGATGTTGCCCGTCGCCCCGGCCGGGACCGGGCAGCCCCCGAGCTCGCCGAACGAGGATTCAAAGCTCCGGACGCCTGATTCGAGCGCGGCCAGGACGTTTGCCAGGCCCTGGCCGCGGGTGTTGTGGAAGTGGGCGGTCAGCTCGACATCGGGCAGCGCGGCGAAGGCCGCGGCGAAGAAGTCTCGGACCTGGAGCGGGTTGGCCATCCCCGTGGTGTCCCCGAAGGCCACCTCCTGGCAGCCTGCGGCGCCCAGCGCCCGGCCGATGTCGAGCACGCGTTCGACCAGTACGTGCCCCTCGTAGGGGCAGCCGAAGCTGGTCGAGATGACTCCCTCGCAGCGCAGCCCGTCCTCGCGCGCGCGGGCAAACGTGCGCTCCAGCCCAGCCAGCGACTCTGCTACCGGCCGTCCCACGTTCTTCTGGTTGTGCGTCTCAGACGCGGACAGGAAGCCGTTGATCTCCTGGAAGCGATCGCGGTGGCGCAGGGCGCGCTCGAGTCCCCGCTCGTTGGGGATCAGCACGCTGACGGACACCTCGTCGGGCAGGCGGATCTGCTCGAGCACCTGCTCGGCGTCTGCCAGCTGCGGGATCACGTCGGGCCGGACGAAGCTCGTGACCTCGATCCGGCGCAGCCCGCTCGACCCGAGCAGCTCGATCAAGCGGACCTTTTCCGCGGTGGGGACCACCTCGGGCTCGTTCTGAAATCCGTCACGAGGGCCGACCTCGCGGATCGACACCCGGTCAGGCAAGCTGTTCATGCCTCTACTTATAGATGAGGCGAAGCCCGAGCATCTGCGGGATGGTCACGAAGTGGTATCCCTCGCGGCGCAGCGTCGTGATCTCGTGTGGTATCGCAGCCAGCGTCTCGTAGCGCGGACCGCCCCCAAAGTGCTGGAGGATGATGGCTCCGTTGTGGGCGCCGGAAACCGCCCGCTGATAGATGGTCGCCGTTCCCGGCAGCGTCCAGTCTCGCGTGTCCACGTCGTAGTTAACAGTGATGAGCCCCAGCGAGCGGGCCACCGAATCCACCTGGGAGTCGAACGCCTCGTAGGGCGGCCGCCAGATGCAGGTCCGGAAGCCGGTTTGGCGCTGGATGGCGTGAAGCGTCATCTCGAGTTGCGAGCGCTGCTCGGAGGCAGACAGCCCGGTCATGACGGGGTGGGTCCAGGTGTGATCCCCGATCATGTCGCCGTCGGCGAGCATCTTGCGCTCCACCGAGCCGGTATGGTCGTACTCGGAGATCTGATCGCCGATCTCGAAGAATGTGGCCGGCACGTGGTAGCGGGCCAGCACATGGACGAAGTCGATCGACGGCGGATCCGGCCACGGTCCGTCGTCGAACGTGAGCGCGATGTCGTGCTGGTTCGACGGCCCGCTGAACACGAGCGAGGAGCCGCTGGGCACGCACCCCACCAGCCGCGGAGTGTGCAGTCGCAGCAGCTGGGCGCGGGCGGGATACAGCGAGACACAGCCCGGCGGAGATGAAGGCAGCCGGGTGCAGCCCCGGCCCGGCACCGTGTTGATCACCTGCCAGCGAAGGCGCCGATAGGACAGCCCCACCGGGGACGGGAGGAACCTGATCTGAAGTTCACGGGCGTTCGGCTTGGTCATGCTGCCTGGAATGTCGTGTCCGGGCTCCGCTCGGCCGCCCTTAATCTGCCGGTACACCAGCCGCCGGAAGTGCTTGCCCTTGCCCGCCTTGACGCACAGCTCGCCCCGGAGCTGGTCGTGCTTCGGCCATGCGATCAGCAGGCAGAGCGTGCGCCGCTGTCGCTTGAACGTCGGGAGCGACAGCGAGTACTTGAACTGAACCTGCCACTCGAGTTGCCGGCCCTGCTGGCTGAGCGACGACCACTTGACGTGGAGCGGCGGCTCGGCTGGCCGGGAGGCGCCCGGGTGGGCCAGGGCCGGGACAGCCGCTCCGGCGCTGATCGCCACACCGCAAACCGCGACCCGCACGAACGTGTGCGAAATCGAGGCGCCCCTCAGGCGCAGCCGCACCGACCTTCACCCCCTCATAGATGCTGCCCCATGGCTCGGGATCATACACTCGCCGTCCATGGAACCCGTGTGCATCGTCGGCGGCACGGGCGCGCTCGGGTTTGGGCTGGCGGTGAGGCTCGGAGTGGCCGGCGTGCCCGTGGTGATCGGCTCCCGGGACGCGGGTCGGGCCACGGAGGCCGCCGACCGGGCCACGGCCATCGCCCCCGTGGGCTCGTTCAGCGGGACCCAGAATCAGGAGGCGGTGCGGGCGGCTGACCTGGTGATCCTGTCCGTGCCGTTCCGCAACCAGTCGGAGAACCTGACCAACCTCAAGCGTGTCCTGACCGCCGGCCAGGTGCTCGTGGACGCGACCGTCCCGCTGGCCGCCGCGGTGAGCGGCAAGGCCACCCGCACCCTCGGCGTGTGGCAGGGTTCCGCCGCCCAGCAGGCGCAGGAGATGGCCCCCGAAGGCGTACAGGTGGTCAGCGCTTTTCACACGGTAAGTGCGGCGCTGCTGGCGGACCTCGACCACGCCCTGGACGAAGACGTGCTGATCTGCGGCGATGACTCGGACGCCAAGGAGCGGGTGGCCGAGTTGGCGCGCTCGATTGCTGGGCTTCGTCCTGTGGACTGTGGGCCGCTGGAGATGGCGCGGATCGTCGAGCAGCTCACTCCGCTCATCATCTCGATCAACGTCCGGCACAAGGCCCGGGCGGGGATCAAGATCACGGGGCTGTGAGCCGGCCCGGTCGTCACGGGAGAGGTGATCTCTGCGCAGCCCGGTCGTAGTCCTGGCTGGTGGAAGCGGGGGCGCCAAGCTGGCCCGAGGCTTTCTCGACGTCGTCGGCTCTGACGATCTGGTGGTCATCGCCAACACTGGCGATGACGTCGAGATCCACGGCGGGTACGTGTCCCCGGATCCCGACCTGGTCACGTTCTGGCTAGCCGACCAGGTCGACGAAAGAGGGTGGGGGCTGGCCGGGGACACGTTCTCGGCGATGCAGGCCCTTGGTGATCTGGGGGAAGACGTCTGGTTTCACCTCGGTGACCGGGACTTGGCCATCGCGCTGGAGCGCGCCCAACGGCTGAGAGAGGGCGAACGGCTCACCGATGCGCAGCTCGAGGTGGCCGCTCGCCTGGGGGTCCGGGCAACGGTCCTCCCGATGGCCGACTCCCCCGTTCGCACCCGCGTTCTGGCCAAGGGGCGTTGGTGGGCCTTTCAGGAGTTCATGATCAGAAACCGCGGCGAGGGGCCCGTAGACGAGGTCGATTACCGCGGCGCCTCGGGGGCGGCCGCTACTCCCGAGGTTCTTGGAGCGCTCGAGCG
>JBPYDM010000163.1:0-7237 GCA_051986255.1 Solirubrobacteraceae bacterium
TCGAGCTCGAGCTTCAGCGCCAGCTGATCCCGCGCTATCCGGTGCCGGGGGGTGGGGAGGAGGGCGGTTACCTGCGGTCGCTGGTCCACGAAGGGCTGCGCCAGCGCTACGGCGATCCGCCGGCGGCGCAGGCGCTGGAGAGGGCCGAGTACGAGCTCTCGGTGATCGAGCGTATGGGCTTCAGCGGCTACTTCCTGATCGTGTGGGACTTCGTCAAGTACGCCAAGGACTCGGGTGTCGCCGTGGGTCCGGGCCGCGGCTCGGCGGCAGGATCGATCGTGGCCTACACACTCCAGATCACCGACGTCGACCCGCTGCGCTACGAGCTGCTGTTCGAACGCTTCCTCAATCCCGAGCGCGTGTCGATGCCCGACATCGACATCGACTTCTCGGTGCGCGGCCGCGAGCAGGTGATCCGATACGTGACCGAGAAGTACGGGCGCGAGTCGGTGGCGCAGATCGTGACCTTCGGCAAGATGTTCCCCCGCGCCGCCACGCGCGACGCGGCGCGTGTGCTAGGCCACGACTACGGCGTGGGCGACCGGTTGGCCAAGCTCATCCCCGACCCGGTGATGGGCCGCCCACCCAGCTTTCAGGACTGCCTCAAGCCCGGGCAGCCGTTGCGCGCTGAGATCGATCGGGACGGCGCGGCCAAGCAGATAGTCGATGTCGCTCAGGGCCTTGAGGGGATCGTCCGCAACTCGTCGATCCACGCCGCGGCGGTGGTCATCGCTGACCGTCCGTTGACCGACATCGCGCCCCTCCAGATCGCTGAGGCGGGCATAGACGACCAGGGGGAGAAGGTCTTCAGGACCGTCACCCAGTTCACGATGAAGCCGATCGAGGAGATCGGCCTGCTCAAGATGGACTTCCTGGGGCTGCGCAACCTGGACGTGATCGAGGACGCCCTGGACATCATCGAGCGCTCGACCGGCCAGCGGCCCGACATGACCACGCTACCTCTGGACGACGCCAAGACGTACGAGATGATGGCCCAGGGGGACTCGGTTGGCGTATTCCAGTTCGAATCCGAGGGCATGAGGGAGACGCTCAAGCGCGTCAAGCCCTCAGAGCTCGAGCACCTGATCGCCCTCAACGCCCTCTACCGGCCAGGTCCGATGGAGCAGATCCCGGCATACACCCGCGGACGGCAGAACCCGGAGACGGTCACCTACCTCGACGAGCGGCTCCGCCCGATCCTCGAGTCCACCCATGGTGTGACCGTCTACCAGGAGCAGGCCATGCAGATCGCCAAGGAGATTGCCGGCTTCACCGGCGCTAAGGCGGACGACCTGCGCAAGGCCATCGGCAAGAAGAACCGCGAGGCAATGGCCAAGCTCAAGCCCGAGTTCATCGCCGGCTGCCGCGCTTCAGGGACCTCCGAAGCGGTGATCGAGCAGCTCTGGACGACGAACGAGCGGAGCGCTGACTACTCGTTCAACAAGTCGCACTCAGCGTGCTACGCGCTTATCGCCTACCGGACGGCCTGGCTCAAGGCCAACTACCCGGCCGAGTACATGGCCGCACTTATCTCCTCGGTGATGGACACCAAGGACAAGGTTCCGTTCTTCGTCTCCCAGGCCGAGCAGATGGGCATCTCGATCCTGCCCCCGGACGTCAACCTGTCAGATCACGAGTTCGTCGTCGTGGAGGGGAATATCCGCTTCGGGCTGGACGCGGTCAAGGGCGTGGGCTATCAAGCCGTAGAGGCGATCAAGAAGGCGCGCGGTGATTCGGATCCCGCCCACCGCGTCCCCTCCCAGTCGTTCCGCGACCTGTGGGACTTCTGCGCGCGGGTGGATGGCCGGGCGGTGAACAAGAAGGCGATCGAGGCGCTGATCAAGTGCGGCGCCTTTGGCTCGACCGGCGATTCTCGCAAGGGCATGCTCTCGGTCCTCGAGCAAGCCCAAGCGTCCGGCCAGAAGGCCCAACAGGACGCGCTGCTTGGCCAGGGCTCCATCTTCGACCTCGGCGGTGACGATGGGCCCGGAGGGGGTGGGGCGGTGCTGGCTCCGCGCCACGCCCCGATCCCAGCGGGAGAGTTTGACCGCGCCGAGTTGCTGGCCGCCGAAAAGGAGGCCATTGGCCTGTTCATCTCGGCTCATCCCCTCAAGGAGGTGGGCCCGGCGCTCCAGGCCCGCGTCGACTGCTCCCTGGGCGAGCTCTCCTCCCGCCGCGACGGCGACTGGGTGACGATCGGCGGGATGATCTCCCAGGCCAAGCGGATCCGGAACAAGAAGGGCGACCCGATGATGTTCGCCACGCTGGATGAGCTTGAGGGGTCGGTCGAGATCCTGGTCTTCGCCAAGGCGCTGGAGGCCGGCGGCGACGCGCTGAGCACCGATTCGATCGTGCTCGTGCGCGGCCGGGTGGACCACAAGGATCGGGACAAGACGTGCGTGGTGGCGCAGTCCGTAGAGCGCTTCGTGGCCTCGCCGGAAGAGATTCAGCAGGCCGTCGAGGCCGCGGCCAAGCGCCGGGCTGTACCCAGCGCGCTGCGCCTGCACCTCGACGCGCTGGGACTGCCGGGGAACGTGCTGGGCGAGCTCAAGGAGCTGCTGGCTGGCTTTCCCGGGGAGTCGGAGGTCCTGATCAAGCTCACCACCCCCGGCGGCCCGCGCCACCTGAAGCTCGGCCCCGAATTCCGAGTGACCCGCAGCGCCGCCCTGCATGCCGAGCTGGTGGAGCTGCTCGGTGAGGCGATGCTGGGCGAGGGCGCCAGCGCGAACGCCACCGCTGTCCCTCCGGAGGACGAGGCGACGGCGGTCGTGGCGCAGAACGGTGCCGCCACCGCCGAGGGCCCGGCCGGCGGCGCGGAGGCCGCGGCCGCTTCTGACGGCCCCGCTCCCGCCGCTTCTGGGAGCGCCGCCGAGGCAGCGGCTGCCACCGCCTGACGCCCGCGGCGTGAGCAGACCGTTGCGGGCGGAATCCCACACCCGGCCGGAGCGCGGCTCGAATTGTGGCGTTCTAAGTCGCTATGCCGACCTGGAGCGCCAGAATCAAGGGACTAACGCTTGCGCGAAGCCATGCCCCGCTTGTACAGCTTCCGGGCGGTGGCGACGTCGTCGGCCGACGGCGCGCCGCCGTCCCGGCCGGTCTCGAGTACGCAGGGCAGCTTCTGGAAGCGCGGCTCGGACAGGAACGTGGCGCAACCCCCTGGTCCGAGCTCGCCCTCGCCCAGGATGGCGTGGCGGTCCCGGTTCGAGCCCAGACTGACCATCGAGTCGTTTAGATGCAGCGACCGAAGCCGCCCCCTGCCAACGGTCTTCTCGTAGCGGTCGAGTGTCTGGGTCAGTCCCGGGCGCTGCTTTATGTCGTAGCCCGAGGCGTACAGGTGGCATGAATCCAGGCAGATCCCGAGCCGGGGATCGCCGCCGGCGGCCTCCAGCAACGCGGCCAGCTCATCGAACGAGCGACCCAGCGTGCCCCCAGCCCCGGCGGTGTTCTCCAGGTGCAGGTCGCAGCCCTGTGACTGCTTGAGCGCCTCCCTGATCACTTTGCCGGCCCGGCCGATCGCTTTGGGTACGTCGCCCTGCTTGGCCGAGCCCGGGTGCAGCACCACCCCGACCGCCTGGATTCCCGCCCCCACGCGCAGTGACTGAATCAGCGAGGTGAGCGACTTCCCTCGGATCTCACGGTCCTCGGAGGCACAGTTCAGCAGGTACACGGCGTGGATGAGCACGGCCTCGATGTCCGAGGCATCGCGCGCCTCGCGGAAAGCCGCGAAGTCGTCCTCGCCGTAGCCCGTGGGGCGCCACATCCGGGGAGACTGGTTGAAGACCTGGATGGCGCTGCAGCCGCGCTCTTGGCCGCGCTCAACGGCCTTCCCCAGCCCACCCGCCGTGGATACGTGGGCGCCGATCAGCATCGTGACAGCCCACCCGCCGTGGATACGTGGGCGCCGATTAGCATGCTGGGCGGTATCTCATGCGGGTTCGCTTCGCTCCCTCTCCCACCGGAGCGCTCCATATCGGCGGCGCCCGGACGGCTCTGTACAACTGGCTACTGGCGCACGGACCTGCTGGGCGGTCGGACGGCCAGCGAACGGCCACGTTAGTGCTGCGGATCGAAGATACCGACCGCGAACGATCGACCCCCGAAAACGTCGAGCAGATCCTGGATGCCCTGCGCTGGCTGAACCTCGACTGGGACGAGGGGCCCATCTTTCAGTCCCGTCGCGCCGACCGTCACGCCGAGGTTCTGGGGCAGCTCCTGAAAGGTGGCCACGCGTACTACTCAAACGCCACCGCCGACGACGTCCGGGATTTCAAGCAGCGCGTCGGGGGGGACCGCGGGTTCCGGGGCGAGCCCGAGAGCTCGGGGGCGGTGCGGCTGCGGGTGCCCGACGAAGGAGATACCGCCGTGGACGACGTCATTCGGGGCCGGGCCGCCTTCCCCAACGTGAGCTTGGATGATCCAGTCATCGCCCGCGCGGACGGCTCGGTGCTCTACAACTTCGCGGTCGCGGTGGACGATCTCGACGCCGGGATCACCGATGTGGTCAGAGGCGAGGACCACCTGTCAAACACCCCCAAGCAGCTGCTGGTCTTCGACGCGCTGGGGGCGACCCCGCCTCGCTACGCCCACCTCCCGCTGCTGCTGGGCCCTGACGGCAAGAAGCTGTCCAAGCGTCACGGCGCCGCGTCCGTGCAGGAGCTTCGCGACGCCGGCTACCTGCCTGAGGCGGTGGACAACTACATCGCCCTCCTGGGAGCGGGCTTCGCCGCCGACGAAGAGCACTTCAGCCTCCAGGAGCTGGCTGATCGCTTCCGCGTAGAGCGGGTATCCAAGAACCCGGCCGTTTTCGACGAGCGCAAGCTGCGGCACGTGAACGGCACCTGGTTGCGTGAGTTGGGGGTCGACGAGCTCACTCGGCGTCTGGAGGGACAGACCGGCCGTACGGGGTTGCGGCCGGCGGTGGAGATCGCGGCGGAGAAGATCCAGACCCTCAACGAGTTCTGGCCCCTGGTGTCGTTTCTGTTCGAGGAGCCCGAGCCGGACCCGGCGGCGTTTGACCGCGTGATCGCCTCCGACGGCGGAGTAGAGAATCTGAAAGCCGCCCGGCAGGCCCTGGCCTCGGCGGAACCGTTTACCCGTGGCACGGTGGAGGCGGCGCTGCGCGGCGTCGTGGAAGGGCGGGCCACCAGCCCTGGGGCCGTGTTTCAGCCCGTCCGCGTGGCCATCTCAGGCGGAACGGTGTCGCCCGGGATCTTCGAGAGCGTGGCCTTGCTCGGGCGGGAGAAGACTCTGGCCCGGATCGACCAAGCTCTGAAGCGGGCTGGCGCGGGCTCTGAGCAGGGCGCCCGAACCGATTAGAAGCGCGAGATCCAGCCGGGAGGTGGCCCCCAGCACGAACATTTACCGATCGGTAAAAATACGCCCTTGAGTGTGCCTCCAGGCAGGGAGATCCTAAATCCTGCGGACGGCCCTGCCGATAGAGGTGCCATAGCCAGGGAAGCGCCGAGATACCCGTGTTCTCCGATCCTGAATCTCCTGACGGGCCGATGCGGCAGCTAGCGGCGGTCAAAGCGGTGCCGGCGGATTCGGGGAGTCGTCGGGGAGACCGTCACTACAACGAAGGTCACGGCCGGCGGCTGACGGCCGCCTTTGAGGCCCTGGACGCGTTCCCCGCGCTGGCCGAGTCGCGCAACCATGTGCTGCGGCTGTTTGAACGTGGTCAGCCCTCCACAGCCGACCTGGTGGGGGCCATCGAGGGCGACGTCGCGCTGGCCGTCACCGTGCTCCGCCTGGCCAACCAGATCGACGCCCGCAGTAGCGGCCGTGTGGAGAGCGTGGTCGAGGCCGTGGAGGTGCTCTCGCCCGAAGGCGTCCAGGCGATCGCCAATCGCGCCCGAACGTTTGACTTCTTCCAGCGTAGCTCGCTGTGGAAGGGCATGCCTGAGCGGTTCCGGCTGCACGCCATCGCCACCCAGGGGGCCGCCGACCGGCTGGCTCGCGAGCTGTCCTACAGCGCCCGTGACCGGCTGATGGTCACCACTCTGCTGCACGACATCGGAAAGCTTGTCCTGGTTCACGCCTATCCTGGCTACCCCCAGGAGGTCCACGGCGAGGCGCGCACGCCTGAGGAGCGGGTTGCCGCCGAGCGCCAGGAGCTGGGAGTCGACCACGCTCTCGTGGGCGGCGTGCTGGCTCGGCGTTGGAACCTCCCCAAGCTGGTGGCCAGCGTGATCGAGCGCCATCACGCAGATGACTGCCGGGGCGAGACCGCGATGGTCCGCTTGGCGGACATGCTGGCTCACTACTCGTTGGGTTCGTCCATCTCACCTGCGGAGCTGTTGGAGGTCGGCCGACTGGTCGGCGTGACACCCGTCCAGCTCCGCACGGTTCTGTACGACCTGCCACTTTCGGGTGCCGGTCAGCGCCCTCGGGCGGTGGATCCGTGTCCGATGTCCAGTCGCGAGCTCGAGGTGGTGCGCCGTCTGGCCCGGGGCATGGTTTACAAGCAGATCGCGGGCGAGCTCAACCTGTCCACCAGCACCATCCGGACCCACCTGCACAACATCTACGGCAAGCTGGGTGCGCGTGACCGGGCCCAAGCCGTGCTGATCGCCACCGAGCGGGGCTGGATCTAATCCTTCCACTGGGATAGGGGCGCCGACGGCGTCGGGGTCCTGGCTCCGGCCCTCCTAATGACGATCGCTCGTCTGTGCGAGGAGGTTCTCTTCCCGTCGGCGGCATATGATCGCGTCGTGATCTCGATTACCTCCAAGTCTCCGTACGCCCTGTCTGCACTGGTAGAGCTCTACCGGTACGGCGGCCGCGCCCCAGTCCCGCTTTCCGAGCTGGCCCGCCGGCGCGGCGTCCCAGCCCAGTTCCTGGAGCAGCTCTTCGCCGTGCTCCGCCGTGCGGGGCTGCTGCGCTCCCAGCGGGGTGTGAAGGGCGGCTACTCGTTCGCCCGCTCGCCCGAAGACATCACGGTCCTCGAGCTGGTGGAGCTGCTCGATGGCCCCCTTGGCTACGGCGCCACCGGGGTGTTCGAGGACGCCGCGGCGGCCGCCCGCTCGGTGCTCGCCGCCACCACCGTGGTTGACGTGGCCGACGCCGAGGCCCGGGCTGCCAGGGCCCCGATGTACCACATTTAGAAGCACTCCGGCCCTGCTGCGGATTCCCCGTGTTCATTGGGGTTTGACCTCTGGGGAACCGCTCAGAACCGCTGCTCTAGGGGCCACCGTCGGAAATCGCGCCGAGTCCGGCGTCGTCCGAACTCCCTCCCCAG
>JBPYDM010000164.1:0-4473 GCA_051986255.1 Solirubrobacteraceae bacterium
GCTCGGATACGCCGATCACCACCATCAGGTCGGTGGGCTATCGCTTCGACGCGTCTCAGTAGAAGGCGTTACGCCCGGCGGCGGGTGTTGTGGCTTCGTAAAGCCAGGCTGCGCGTTCCCCCCTGGACCCTGCGCCCCAGCGGTCTGCGCTGGCGGCTGACCCTGTGGGTGGGGGCGGTCATGCTGGCCTCGTTCGCCGCGATCTTTGTCGTTGTCTACCGCGACACCGGCTCGCAGGTGGCCGGCCAGATCGACCGCGATATCGCGGGAGACGTGGGCCAGTTGCGAATGGCCATGCGGGCGGCGGCCGGGCTGTCACCGCGACAGATCTCCTCGGCCGCCCTGCGATACGCCCGGGCACAGCCCTACAGCGCCAGCTCGACTCTGCTGTTCGTGTTCGTTCCGGGCGCCCCTACGGCCAGCAACCATCCCGAGGTGTTCGGGGCGCCCGCGCTCGATCTGGGCGAGACCCCCGGTGAGCAGGCGCAGGAGAATGTCGAGACCCACCACCTGCTCGTGCCTCGTCTGGGGTACAGCACGCTTTCGGTCCCCGACGTGGGGCGCATGCGGATCTTCGAACGCCATCTTAGGCTGGGAAGCGTCCTGGTCACGCTGGGCGCAGGCGAGCCACTGGCCGCGGTCGACGTGGCACAGGACAGCGTGGCCAAAGCCTTCCTGCTGGCTGGCGCCACCGTGCTCGTTCTGGCCTTGGTGGCCTCCTATCTGGCCGCCGCGCGGGTCTCGGCGCCGCTCCGGCGGATGGCCACGGTGGCCGCCCAAGTGGACGCGGGAGACCTCAACCCGAGGATGGAGGTGACCGGCGGAGCGCGTGACGAGGTCCGCGTTTTGGGGGAGGCGTTCAACCGCATGCTCGACCGCCTGGCCGAAGCGTTCGCCAGCCAGCGGGAGTTCGTGGCCGACGCCTCGCACGAACTACGCACCCCGCTCACGATCATCCGCGGTCAGCTGGAGGTCCTGGCTGCGCAGGCCGGTCCACCCACCCAGGAGGTGCGTCGGGTCGAGCGGCTGGTGCAGGCCGAGATAACCCGGCTGAGCCGGCTGGTCGACGACTTGCTCACACTGACCCAGGCCGAGCGGATCGACTTCCTCCGGGCCGAGCCGGTCGATCTGCGGCCATTTGTGGACGAGCTCTGGGATGGGTTGAGCCTCACTGCCCGGCGCCGGTTCGAGCTTGGGGGTGTCCCCGACGGAACGCTCCGCTCCGATCCCGACCGGCTGGCTCAGGCGGTCCGCAACCTGGCCCGCAACGCGATCGAGCACACCCATGACGACACCGGGCTCGTCCGTCTGGAGGTGGACCAGGTGGGCCCGGATAGGCTGCGATTTGCCGTCCTGGATGATGGGCCGGGCGTCCCGACCGATGAGCGAGAGCGCATCTTCGAACGCTTCCACCGCGTGGACGGCGCCCGCACTCGCGTCTCGGGCGGCACAGGCCTGGGGCTGGCCATCGTGCGCGCCATCGCCGAGGCTCACGGCGGGACCGTCCGGGCGACCGATCGGAATGGTCAGCCGGGCGCCCGGGTGGAGCTCGTGCTCCCCGGCTTCCGGGCCCAGTAGCGGGCCTACCCCGCCCCGCTACGCTTGCCGCGAGATGACCGCGGCCAAGCGCTACCACCTGACCACGTTCGGATGTCAGATGAATGAGCACGACTCCGAACGGATGAAGGGGATGCTCGAGTCACTGGGCTACTCGGAGGCCGACGATCGCGCCGGGGCCGACCTGATCCTGTTCAACACGTGCTCAATCCGGGAGAAGGCCGATGACCGGTTCGTAGCCCACCTGGGCGAAGCCAGGGCACTCAAGCGTCGCCGGCCCGATGTGGTCGTGGGCGTCGGTGGGTGCTGGGCCCAGTCGGTCAAGGACGAGGTGTTCGCGCGCTTCCCCTTCGTCGACGTGGCCTTCGGCCCGGGTCAGGTGCACAAGCTGGCCGAGTTCCTGACCTCGGACAGCCTCAGCGCGCAGGGCTTCTTCGAGTTTGAGGGCTTCACCGGCCGCCTCCCGGCCAAGCGAGCCCGCAACTTCCAGGCTTGGGTGCAGATCAGCGTCGGGTGCAACTGCGTGTGCTCGTACTGCATAGTCCCCTCCACCCGCGGGCGTGAGGTCAGCCGGCCCCCGGCGGAGCTGGTGGCGGAGGTGGAGCGGCTGGCCGCCGACGGCGTCGTGGAGGTCACGCTGCTGGGACAGAACGTCAACTCCTACGGTCGCGACCTGCCGCCCGGCGAGCGCTTGCCATTTGCCGAACTGCTGGCTGAAATCGACGCCGTGGACGGCGTCCAGCGGATCCGCTACACCAGCCCGCACCCCAAGGACATGCGCGAGGACGTGATCAGGGCCCACGCCGAGCTGCCCTCGCTGTGCGAGCACATCCACCTGCCGCTCCAGTCGGGGTCGAGCGCGGTGCTCAAGCGAATGCGACGCACCTACGGTCGCGAGCGCTACCTGGACCGGGTGGCCATGATCCGCGACCTGGTGCCCGACTGCGGGCTGACCACCGACATCATCGTCGGCTTCCCCGGCGAGACTGAGGACGATTTCCTCCAGACGCTCGAGGTGGTCGAGGAGGTGGGCTATGACGGGGCGTTCACCTTCATCTACTCGCCGCGCCGGGGCACCGCGGCGGCCACGTTGCCCGACCAGGTGCCGCACGAGCTCCAGGTGGCTCGGATGGAGCGGCTGGTGGAAGTGGTCCAGCGGCGCGCGCAGGAGCGCGCCCAGCGATTCCTGGGACGCACGCTCGAGGTCCTAGTTGAGGGTCCGTCAAGAACCGACGCCACGCGCCTTCGCGGCCGCTCCCGCCACAACAAGGTGGTGAACTTCGACGGGCTGGCCGGCGCCGGCGAGATGGCCCACGTGCGGATCAGCCATGCCACCAGCCAGACGCTGTCCGGCGAGGAGCTGATTCTGGCTCGGGTCGCTGGCCGAGGAGAGCCTCACACGGCGACGGCCTGTTGACGGCTGCCGCGCGAGCAGCCAATCGACGCCGCCACGACGAGCGCGATCCCCACCAGCGAGCGCGCGCTCATTGCCTGCCCCAATACCAGGAAGCCGGCCAGCGCCGCCACGCCTGGCTCGAGGCTCATGAGAACCCCGAAGACCGGCGCCGCGATCCGCCGCAGGGCCTCCATCTCCAGCGTGTAGGGGATGGCCGAGGAGAGCAACCCGACCGCCGTACCCACGGCCAGCGCGTGGAGCGAGACCAGTCGCGCGCCGGCCTGGGCTATGCCCACGGGTAGCACGATCAGCGAGGCCGGGATCATGGCCAGGGCCAGTCCCGTCCCGCCGGTAAACGCGCGGCCGACGCGGGCGTTGACCAGGATGTACAGGCCCCACAGGCATCCGGCGCCCAGGGCGAGGCCGACTCCCACGGGGTCGAGGCCGTGGGCCCGTCCCTGGGTGAGGGCCAGAATCCCCGCCGCCGCCAGCGCCACCCAGAGCAGGTCGCGGGCTCGCCGGGAGCCGGCCACCGCCACGGACAGGGGTCCGACCATCTCGATCGTGACCGCGATACCCAGGGGGATCCGGTCCAGAGCCTCGTAGAACATCAGGTTCATCCCGCCCAGGATTACGCCGAACAGCCCGGCCAGGAGGAGCTCCCGCCGGGTGCGCCCCCGGAGTCGCGGGCGCCATATGGCCAGGAGGATCACTGTGGCCGTGACCAATCTCGCGGCTACGGCGCCCCCCGGTCCCACCCGGCTGAACAGCGTCGTCGCCAGCGCCGCGCCGAACTGGATCGAGCCGATCGCTCCTAGAACGAGCGCGGGCGACGGTACGCGCGAGAGCACCGGCTCGCGCGCGCCGACCGTGGCTGTCTCGGCGTTGAGCACCAGTCGATGGTAGATGCGCCCAGGCCAGCCGAGTCGTGCGCCGAGTGCGCAGCTGACGCATGTTCACACTGGGGCCGTCCGCCCGGTATGCGAACATATGTTCCATGCGTTGGAGCAATCTGACTCTCGAGGCCGAGGAGCGCGCTCGCTTGCCCGGATACGCCGACGAGGCGGTTGTCCGCCATTTCGAGGCTCCGGGATCGATCGAGTCCAGGTTCTACGAAGTCCGGGCCAAGTCGATCATCAACAAGGTGCCCCCGGCGTCACGGATGCCGTTCCGGTACACGATCAATCCGTACACGGGATGCACCCACGCGTGCCAGTACTGCACATGGGGGGGAACACCGATCCTAATGGCTGATGGTCGGCATCGGCCGATCGAACTGCTAGAGGAAGGCGACGAGATCTACGGCACGGTGCGTCGCGGCATCTATCGCAAGTACGTTCGGACAGTGGTCCTCGACAAATGGATCACGATCAAGCCGGCGTTCCGCGTTGTGCTGGAGGATGGCACGGAGCTCATAACGAGCGCCGACCACCGGTTTCTCAGCGATCGAGGCTGGAAGCACGTGCTCAACAGTCCCCGTTCCGAACCTGACCGGCCGCACCTGACTACCCGCAACACCC
>JBPYDM010000165.1:0-2466 GCA_051986255.1 Solirubrobacteraceae bacterium
GCCATCGCCCTGGCCCTTGGCGGTCCTCGGCCGGGCGAGCTGAACGCCGCGCCCGGCGCCCTGGAAGACCTTGAGCGGCGCTGTCTGCGGGTCCTGCATAGCCGGAGCTTCATCGACGATCCCACCCGGCTGCTCCGGCTGGCTCGATATCACAGCCGGCTGGGGTTCGAGGTGGAGAAGCTCACCGCCGAGCTGGCCGCGGGGGCGGTGGCCGAGCGGGCGCTGGACACGATCTCCGGGCCCCGAATCGGCGCCGAGCTGACGCTTTTGGCGCGGGAGCCCGACCCGCTCGCGGCGCTCCTGGGTCTGCAC
Organism: Solirubrobacteraceae bacterium; assembly: GCA_051986255.1. GTDB lineage: Bacteria > Actinomycetota > Thermoleophilia > Solirubrobacterales > Solirubrobacteraceae > Palsa-465. The sequence goes on from JBPYDM010000165.1 coordinate 313, forward strand.
GAGCTGGGGCTCGAGCCCGCCATCCACCCGTGCTTCGGCCTCGGCCGGGGCGACGTGGCGGCCAACCTGGAGCTGGGCCGACGAGCCCTGGCCCTGCTCCCTGCCGACGCGCGCCCTGACCGGCTTGTCCTGGCTCTGGCGGCGCGGGACATACCGCCTGGAGACCTGCGCGATCTACTGGATCGCCTGGCCTTCGAAGCCGAGGACCGCGAGGCGATCGTGGCCACGGCCACGGGGGCCGCGCAGGCGGCACGCGCCCTCTCCACAGCCTCGCGACCGTCGGAGATCGCGGAAGCCGCCCGCGGGATGCCGCCGGAGCTGGTGGCGCTGGCCGGGGCGTTGGGGGCGCAAGCGCCCGCCCGGGCCTGGCTCGAACATCTGCGTCACGTGCGCCTAGAGATAGACGGAGCCGACCTGCTGAGAGCGGGCGTAGCTGAGGGCCCAGCCATTGGCCGCGGACTGCGGACAGCGCTCTCGGCCAAGCTCGACGGCCAGGCCTCCGGCCGCGAGGCCGAACTGGCGGCCGCCCTCGAAGGCGCAGGTCAACGGGATAGCCTGCCCTGATGGCCGCGAGCGCCAATCGGCTCCGCTGGGATGGTCAGCCCGGCCACTACGAGGTCTACTACCTCACGCTCACCGACCCCGCCACCGGGGTCGGCCTGTGGATCCGCTACACGATGCTGGCACCCCTGGATGGACGCCAGCCCACGTGCGCCCTCTGGCTGGCCGCCATGGACCCTCGCCCGGGGGACCGGCCCGTGCTGGCGCGCAAAGCGACCTTCCCGATCGACCAGCTGCATTCCGAGCGCGAGCCGTTCAGGCTGCGAATCGGCAGCGCGGAGCTGACCGACGCGACGATGACGGGCGAGCTCGACGGCGTGGCCTGGGAGCTCAGCTGGGCACCGGGACCCGCGCTTGAGCCGATCGCCCCGTGGCTGCACTCGGCCAGACTGGCCCACACGGCCCTCGTCCTGCCCCAGCCCGACGCCCGGATCGACGGATGGATCAGGCTGGGCGAGGAGCGTCTCGCGGTCGATCAAGCGCGGGGTGGACAGGCCCACCTGTGGGGCAGCAAGCACGCCACCAGCTGGGCCTGGGCCCATTGCAACGATCTCTCTACTCCCGCCGGTACGCCCGTCGCCGACCTGCTGTTCGACGGCGTCTCGGCCGTGGTGTCTAGGTTCGGCCGCCGGCTCGGCCCGAACACGCCAGTCGTGGGACGGGTGGGCCACCGGGAGTTCGCCTCCACCTCGCCAATCAGGATCCTCACCAACCACAGTCGCTTCGGCCTGGAAAGCTGGCGCTTTGAGGCCGTCGATGCCGGCCACAAGCTGGTCGGGGAGGTGCGTCCGGCCCGTCACCAGCTCGTCGGCGTGACCTACGAAGATCCGGACGGGCAGAAGGCGTACTGCTACAACAGCGAGACCGCCTCGGTGCAGGTGGAGGTGTACGAGCGAAGTCGCCGGACGATGGGTTGGAGGGCTTCCGGGACGTTCCTGTCGGTCGGTCGCTGCCACTTCGAGTACGGGCAGCGCACCCCGGTAGAGGGAATTGAGTTGCTGCTGACATGAGGTTCCCTGCTCCCTTTCGCCCCCGGCAGGAGCACATCGAGATCGAGTTGGTCGGCGCGCAGGCCCTATTCACGACCCGGCGAGGCGGCCGCTCCTCGGGTCCGTTCGAGAGCCTCAACCTGGGGCGGGTGACGGCGGACAGCCCAAAGGCGGTCGCGCGGAACCGAGAGCTGGTCCGGGAGGAGGTGGGTCGCCCGCTGGGCATGGTGCGCCAGGTCCACGGCTGCACGGTGCTCCGAATGGGCGCGCCACCACGGGACCGGGCCCTGGCGGAGGCCGACGGTGTCGTGACGCGCCGGAGGGACGCCGCCCCGGCCGTCCTGGTGGCGGACTGCCTGCCGGTGGTGGTGGCCGGCCAGCGTGCGGTGGCAGTACTCCACGCTGGCTGGCGAGGCCTGGCCGGCAGCGCGCTGGAGGCGGGGGTGCGGGCGCTGCGAGAGTACGGGGAGCAGGAGAGACTCGAGGCGGCCATCGGTCCAGGGATCGGCGCCTGCTGCTACGAGGTCGGACCGGAGGTGCGGGAGGCATTCACCGCCTACGGGTCCGAGGTGTGGCGGGGCCGGAACCTGGATCTCGAGGCGGT
>JBPYDM010000166.1:0-2977 GCA_051986255.1 Solirubrobacteraceae bacterium
CGGCGTTTCACCAACACGGCAAGGAGACGGCGTGGGACTCTTGGATCGCGTTAAGGGAGCAGCCGAGTCAGCTCAGGCGGCGACCAGTCGGTCCGGGATCGGCGCCTCCGCCGGGCAGATGGCCCTGGCCAACCGGGCCCAGAAGCTCATGAAGGTGGGAATCGATACTCCGGCGTACATCGATTCGATGACGCCGACGGGCAACACGGACGCGCCCGGGGGCACGGAGTACAACATCGATCTGACGGTTAGCCCGGCGGGTGGAGAGGCCTACCAGCTGGCGATGAACCAGTACATCTACCCATCCAACCCGTTCCGCGAGGGCGAAGATGTGACCGTCAAGATCGATCCTGAGGACGGGGACGTGGCAATGATCTTCGGCCACGGTTCCTGAGGCTTCGTGTCCCACACCGGGACCAAAAGCCTCACCGCCTCGCCGGGTGCGTGGGGGCGCGCGCCCGGCGAGGTAACGCTCACGCGGAGAACAGCCTCGGGTCGTTGGTGATAACGCCGCTTACGCCCAGGCTGTCCATGGCCCGGAGCAGGTCCGGCTCATCCACCGTCCAAACGTAAAGCTCGCCAGCAGACCGCCGCACGGCCCGCACCAGCCGAGGCGTGACCAGCCTCCAGTGAGCCATCAAGGCGTCACACTGGCCCGAGGAAACCGCGCGGGCCGCCAGCCGGGGTAGAGCCAGGCGCATGGCCACCAGCGCCGCCATGGCGGGCCCCGCGGTGACCCGTGAGCGGAATGGATCCCGACGCAGCTTAGGGACCGACCACCCGAGCCTCAGGTCGGGCTCGGCCGAGCGGATGACGCGCAGGCTGGAGCGATATTGAGTGGAGATCAGCGACCGCTCCAGAACCCCGTAGGACCCCAGGGCCCGCACCACCTCGAGCTCGTATCCGGGCAGCTTGAGGTCGACGTCGAGCTCGACCCGGGCGAAGGGCGCCGAGGCCAGGTGAGCCAATCCCTCCTCCAGCGTGTGGGGAGTGCGCTGTGCGGCGTCCTGATAATCGTGGGCCAGCAGCAGCCGACCGGTCCCCCGCTCCGCCAGGACATCGAACTCGATCATGTCAACGCCCGCCTCGAGCGCGGCATCAAAGCTGGCAAAGGTGTTGCCCGGCGCTATCAAGTCCGCGCCCTTATGCCCCACCCGGCGCAGGCGGTTCACCGTTGACATCCCGGACACCAGTATGTCGTCCGGTTGGCGTCGCCCTGTCCACGGGCTTCGATCCGCGTGCCGCACCGGGGGCAGGGACGGCCGGGGCGCATGTACACCCGCGCCTGGATCATGCGTGGCCCGCCCACCGCTGAGCGCAGCATTCGGGGGCGAACGGCCTCGATCAGGTCCAGCGCCTGGGCGTTCGAGACGCTCGACAGCGCTCGCCACGGGTCGGTGACGGCCTCCCAGCATGCCTCGGCTTTCCAGAGGTTTCCGATGCCGGCCACGATGCTCTGATCGAGCAGGGCGTCCCCCAGCGTGCGGCCCGGGTCATCTGCGCGCAGCCGCCTGAGAAACGTGTCCCCGTCGAACTGTGGCGCCAGCACGTCCGGTCCCAGTGCAGCCAGGCGCTGGTCAAAGCGCGATCGGCCTTCGGTCATGAGCTCGAGAACCGGGCCGTTGAGCTCGACCACCCAGCGGTCGCCGGCCCGGATCACGATCCAGGCCCGCTGCCACGGGCGAAGCACCCGGGCCACGAGCCAGGTTCCGCTCATTCCCAGGTGGGAGTGCAGGACGAGCCCGCCTTCAAACCGGATGAACAGGTGCTTGCCGTGGGTGTCCACGCCCTCCACGCGCCGCCCGGCCAGCCGCTCGGGCCAGCGATCCATCGCGTGGCGCGGCTGGGGGGTGACGATCTCGTCGGGCGCGCGTCCGGCCAGCACCGGACGGATCCGGTTGGCCGCCCACGCGATCGTGTCGCCCTCAGGCACCGGTTACCTCGGGCCGGGGCGCCGAATCCTTGACCCGCGACACTACGCGCTCAGCGTCAGCCGTCTGGGCCCATCGCTGAAGCCAAGCTCGATAAGCCGCCGGGCCAGCGCCGAGAGGAGCGCGGGCTGGCCGTCAATCTTCTCGAGAGCCAGGCGTTTGATACGTCCCGTCCGCACCTGGTCGACCAGGGCGGTCAGAGCGGGATCCAGACGCGAATCGTCCGCCGCCGTCAGCGTGTGGAGAGCTCGCCCGCCGCGCTCCAGGTACAGAACCGGCTCGCCGCCAGCGAGCACCACGTACGCGCCGGCCCGGCGCGTGAGCTTGGTTGAGGTCCCGCCATCCGCAGAGCGTGGCCAGGGGAGCACAGCCCCGTAGGGTTGAGCCGGATCAACCGCGGCCAGCACAAGCGGGGCCGGGTCGGGAGACGGCGCCGATCGCAGCCGCTCCACCGCCCCGGGCAGGGCGAACTGCGCCCCTCCCAAGCCCTCGACGAAATAGCCCCGGCGGCACGTGCCCAGGGTCTCCAGTTGCGTGAGCTCCGGATAGAGAGTGGAGAAGCCCCCAGGGATGCCCTCAGCCAGCACCTGCTCTCGGGTCAGGACCCCGTAGCGTTCCAGCAGGAGCTCGGCCAACGCGCGCCGACGCGTGCCCGGGTCAACCGCGGCCTGGAGGAGCGGGGCGGTCAGTGACCACCGCCCCTGCACCTGCGCGGCCGCTCCCAGCCGGCGGCGCGCCGAAAACCGGCCGCTTCGCCGGCCGAGCCGCTCGCGCTGCGCCCGGGCCAGGGTCAGCCGGGGGGCGCGTAGCGGCGCGAAGGCGTCGTTGGTCACCTGTCCCGCCCAGGCCAGATCCCATAGAGCCTCCTGGAGCTCATCTGGGCCCAGCTCGACGTCGGTCAGCAGGTCGGTGAAGAAGCAGGCTCCGACTCCCAGGCGATGGCGGATCAGCTCGTGGCTCTCCCGGTCCGGCTCGGGGCCTCGGTACGGCGGTGGGCCGAGGAGCGCTAGGTCCTCACGCAGGTACAGCGCCACCCGGCCGGAGTG
>JBPYDM010000167.1:0-4321 GCA_051986255.1 Solirubrobacteraceae bacterium
ATCCCGCTGCCCGGAGGCTTCCAGCCCCGAGTGGCCGTGGCCTACACCCTGGTGGTGGTACTCGAGGTGGCCGCTCTGTGCGGGGTATCAGAATCGCTGCGCTCGGAGATCGACGTGGCCGCCGCCCACTCCGAGGAGCTGATCTCGACCTGGGGCCCCGGCGGCAGCCAGGAGGACATCCCCAAAGAGCTGGCCCGGGGACTGCACGGCACCATCCCGCAGATCGCCGGAGCCGGTCTGACCGCGCCGATCGCCTACCGATGGAAGACCCAGGTCAACGAAAACGCCAAGTTGCCGGCGTTCGCGAGCGAGCTGCCCGAACTCGACCACAACGAGATAGTGGGGTGGGAATCAGCCCTTGAGCTCGGACCGTTCAGCGCAGTGTTCCTGGATGATGCTGACCTGCACCCGCGCATCAGGCAACGGATCGAGCTCACCCGGGGACTAATAGCCGGCGCCGGCGCGCCCACGTTCCGCCTGGAGACCAAGGGCGTCACTCCCACCGAGCGTCTGCTTTCGCTGACCGTGCTGGGCGACCTGGTGTCGCTGTACCTGGCCGTGCTGCGCGGAGTGGATCCGACTCCGGTGGCCGTGCTCGACCACCTGAAGAGCGCGCTGGCCGGAGGCTAGTGCCTGACAGCTGGCGGGCCTCTCGAGCCGTCCCGGCGACCGCAGCCCTGGCTCAGAGGAGCTTGATGCCCCGCTGCATGTACAGCCGGCGATCGGCGGCGTCCAGCAGGGCCTCGAGCGAGTTTCCGTCCCTGGGAAAGACGGCCATGCCGATGGTCAGGTCCCAATCATGATCAAAGCCGAGGGCCGCCCGCGTAGCGGGCAGCTGAGACCGGACGCGCCTGACCACTGCGGCCATCCCCGCGGCGCCTTGCTCGGTCAGCAGGACGGCCAGCTCGTCGCCGCCGATCCGTCCCACCAGGTCGTGCGAGCGAGAAGACTCCTGGAGCAGTGCGGCGACGCGCTTGAGCAGCAGGTCTCCGGCCTGGTGACCCCGAGTGTCGTTGACCGTCTTCAGTCCTCGGACGTCGACGAAGGCCAGGGCCAGCGAGTGCCCGTAGCGCTGGGCGCGTTCCAGCTCTCGCTGCGCGGCGGCGCCGAATCCGCGCCGGTTGAGTACCCCGGTCAGGGGATCGGTCATGGCGGCGGCTCTCACCTCCGCGACCTGCTCGGCCTGAGCCCGCGCCTTGCGACCCCAGCGCCAGGCTGCCGCGCCGGCCGCGGCGGCGCCGACGAAGGCCACGCCGAAGGCGAGCCAGACCCACCACGGGATGACCTCGATGAAGTGCTGGATGACGGTGGGGAAGCTGGCGACGGGGAGTGCGGTGGAAGGAGGCAGCGGGTCATGCAAGCTCGGCGCTGACCGGCGGGTACCGCTCCTGGTTGTGCCGCGGATCCTGGTCGTGCCCCGGATCTTGGTTGTGCCGCGGGCCAGTGGCGTCGTGACCCGGATGACCCGGCCGGTCCGCCCGGACCGGCCCACAGACGCGTGCACGCCCACGCCGAGCGGGCCCGTGGCGGCACCATACGCGACGGCGCCCCCGGTCACGAGTCCGCCTCCCGGCGTTATAACCCGTACGCCGCCTCTAGCTGGCGATGCGAGTCCGCCCCAGGCGGGCGCAGGACCTATCCGTGGCCCTATGGTGGGGTTAGCGGAGCCGAACGCCGAATTTCCCAGTGGAGCCGCGACGCCCGTCGGGACGCGACCGTTTCCCACCACGGTGGGGGGCCCTGGCACCACGTGACGCTGCCCTGGCGGACCTTGACCGTCGGGTCCACGACCCCGAGGAGGTCCGCCGTGACCAGGCGGCTGCTGCCCCCATGGCCAGTGGCGGACGAATGCCAGCGCACGGCCCTGGCTCAGGGTGCGGGCACGCAGGCCGCGGTGGCGCAGGGTCCGGGCACGCGTGCGGCGGTGGGCAAGGGCGTGCTCTCTCGATCGATGTGCCCTGCGCTGGGCGACGCGGGCATGACGATGGCGGATGGCCTGCGCCCGATGTCCGTCAACCCGGCGGGCAATCGCGGCGCGGTGGTGGAGCCGTGCCCCTCGCCCGTACCTAAACGCTCCGAGGCTGATCCAGGAGAGGCTCAGGAGCCCCAGCAGCGCGGCCGTCAGAACGGCGCGGCCTGTTCGTTTTGCAGTGAGCCTCGAGAGCATCGTTCCCAGAAGATCTCAGACCCGCCGGTGTCGGCTCTGATTCGCCTTTCCCCAAGGTGGACCGGAATCCTACGACCCTTCTGTGGTTCCCAGAAGCCACCTCGGCCGAATGTAGTACTACCTAATCGGCCGAATGGGCGGATGAGATTAGGGGGAGGACCCAAAATTTTCCGGAGCTTGGTCGCTTCGCTCCCCTACCTCAAACCTTGACACACGCGTGATAAGGTTTGGCCCGTCTATGGATGGGCTGACGATCAATGAGGCGGCGCAAATCACGGGGTGGTCGCCCCGCATGCTGCGCTACGTGGAGCGCACCGGCCTGGTGACGGCGGCGCGCTCTCCGTCCGGCTATCGCCTGTACGGGCCGGCTCAGCTCCAGCGGCTGCGTACGCTGCGCGAGTTGCTGGCCCGCTTCGACCTGGCCCTGTCCGACGTGGCATTCGCCGGCCGCCTGGCCGGAAGCCCCGAGCTGCAAGAAGCCGTGCGGGAGTGGCTGGAAGGTCAGGCTCGCCGGCCGCCCACCGTGAGCCCGGACGACTGGCTGCGCTTCGAGCAGGAGAAGCATGAGCGGCTGTTGAGCGCCGCCTGACGATCACGACACCGGAGGAAATATGAGCACCAGCACCGCCCTCGATTACAAGGTGGCCGACCTAGGCCTGCACGAGTTCGGGCGCAACGAGATTCGCCTGGCCGAGCATGAGATGCCCGGCCTCATGGCCACCCGTAAGGAGTTCGCCGATGCCGCGCCATTGCGCGGGGCCAGGATCACCGGCTCGCTTCACATGACGGTCCAGACGGCGGTTCTGATCGAGACGCTGGTCGCGCTGGGCGCCGAGGTGCGCTGGTGCTCGTGCAACATCTTCTCCACCCAGGATCACGCGGCCGCGGCGGTGGTCGTCGGTCCGCAGGGAACCCCGGAGGAGCCTCGGGGCGTCCCGGTGTTCGCCTGGAAGGGCGAGTCGCTGACCGAGTACTGGTGGTGCACCGAGCAAGCTCTTGCCTGGCCGGGCGAGACCGGGCCGAACATGATCCTGGACGACGGCGGCGACGCCACCCTGCTGGTGCACCGGGGGGCCGAGTACGAGCGGGCGGGCGCAGTGCCCGATCCGTCCACCGCCGATTCCGAGGAGTTCCAGGTCGTGCTCGAGCTCCTGGGTCGCTCGCTAGCCGAGGACCCGCAGCGCTTCACCCGCATGGGCGAGGGGGTGCTCGGAGTGACCGAGGAGACCACCACGGGCGTACACCGGCTGTACGAGTTCGCCGAGCGAGGCCAGCTCCTGTTCCCGGCCATCAACGTCAACGACTCAGTGACCAAGTCGAAGTTCGACAACAAGTACGGGTGCCGGCACTCCCTCATCGACGGGATCAACCGGGCCACCGACGTGCTGATCGGGGGCAAGATGGCGGTGGTCTGCGGCTACGGCGATGTGGGCAAGGGCTGCTCCGAGTCGTTGCGCGGTCAGCGGGCCCGGGTTGTGGTGACCGAGATCGACCCGATCTGTGCGCTTCAGGCGGCGATGGACGGATTCCAGGTGCTCCGCCTCGAGGACGTGGTCAGAACCGCGGACTTCTTCGTCACGGCCACGGGAGACCGCGACGTGATCACGGCGGACCACATGGCCCAGATGAAGCACCAGGCCATCGTGGGCAACATCGGCCATTTCGACAACGAGATCGACATGGCCGGGCTAGCGGCTGTTCCCGGTATACAGCGCATCCGCATCAAGCCGCAGGTCGACGAATGGGTGTTCCCCGACGGGCACTCGGTGATCGTCCTCTCCGAGGGCCGGCTGCTGAACCTGGGCAACGCCACTGGGCATCCGAGCTTCGTCATGTCCAATTCGTTCACCAACCAGGTGATCGCCCAGATCGAGCTGTTCGGTCGCGCCGACGCGTACGACAAGCGCGTGTACACGCTGGCCAAGCACCTGGACGAGAAGGTGGCTCGGCTCCATCTGAGCGCCTTGGGGGCCCGGCTGAGCGAGCTCACGCCCCGTCAGGCGGCGTACCTGGGCGTTCCGGTGGACGGCCCGTACAAGCCGGACCACTACAGGTACTAGATATGGCCGGCGCGCATGCGCGCCGGCCCCGGCCGGTGCATGCACCGGCCGGTGGGGCTGCACATGTGCAGCCCCAAACACTTCACGATGTGGC
>JBPYDM010000168.1:0-11114 GCA_051986255.1 Solirubrobacteraceae bacterium
AAACGTCCCAACGAGCCCTGACCGTTAGGCGTTTGGGACGTTGACGGCTCCGGGGGCGGTCAACATCCCAACGTGTCCTGCGCGCGCGACGATTGGGCTGTTTACGGCGCATGACGCGCTCGGGCGGGCGGCGGTCGTCCACGCGATGCGCCTCCTCTCGTCGCGGGCCGCGGCGAGCGGGTCGCGGCGCCCGGGGGGCGCGTTGCAGCGTCACAATGCCCGCATCCCGAGCGGCGCTCAGTGACGCTGCACCGCTATAGCCCCATCAGCGTCACCAAGCTCCCGCGCTCGCGCGAGCTTTGTGACGCCACACGTCATGTTCGATCCCCGCGCAGCCGCCCAGCGCCACGCGTGGCGGGTCAGTTCGGCTGCGTGGGCGCGAGGTCGAGCGCGCAGGAGTTGATGCAGTAGCGCTGACCGGTAGGAGCGGGACCATCGTCGAACAGGTGTCCGAGGTGCCCGCCACAGCGCCGGCACACCACCTCCGTGCGGATCATCAGCAGGCTCCGGTCGGGGCGCAACTCGACGTTCTCGCTCACCGCCGGCTCGTAGAAGCTGGGCCAGCCGGTTCCCGAGTCGAACTTGGTTTGGGAGCTGAACAGTTCAGCCCCGCAGCCCGCGCATCTATAGGTGCCGTCCTCCTTGACGTTCCAGTACTTGCCGGTGAAGGCCCGTTCTGTGCCCTGGCGGCGCAGGGTGTCGTACTGCTCCGGCGTCAGGCGCTCGCGCCACTGATCGTCGGTGAGCTCAACTTCACGTTGTTCTGTCTTTTCCGTGGCCATGCCTCTACGGTAGCGCGGGGACTTTGCCCGCCGCGGCGTGACTCGGCGAGATGGGATCAGTCTCATTTGGGAGGCAATGACTTGGCGTACTCGACGCCTCGCCTGGCCCATCGCTCCAGGTCGCGTTTGCTGGCCAGCCCGTCGGCGCTCACCCTAAGCCAGCCGTCCATCGGGCGCCCGCGCATGATCATCACGGACGTGTGTGGCTCCTCGAGCAGCGCGTCGCTCTGCTCGGGATCGCAGCGAACCAGAAGCCCGCCCTGGCTGCTGGCTGCCACCGACATGTTTCCGCTGATCAGGAAGGCCAACCCGCCGAACATGCGCTTTTCCACCACCCCAGGCTGGTCGGCCAGCAGGTCGCGGATCCGGTCCGCGAGTTCCTCGTCGTAGGCCACTTCAGACTAATCCTACGAGCCCGCCGCCGAGCGGGGCGGCGGGCGACCCGCCCGCCCGCCGCCGGAGCGTTGAGCTAGCCCTTTGGCCGCTGGCCGAGGTGGATCGGCACCAGGGCGCGGAGCACCTCGCATAGCCGCGGCGGCAGCTGGAGGTGTCCGGTCGCAGCGGCGCGCAGCGCCGCTTCGAGCTGCGCGGCCAGCCCGCTCGGGCCGAGCTCGATCTCGTACTCAAAGGTGCCTCCTGCCACCTGAGCGACTCGCACCGACTGCCCGAAGTGCTTGACCAGCGCCTGCATGCCGCGGTTGTCCGTTGAGACCAGAGCCGTGAAGTGGGTGATCCCCTCTGCCCGGGCTCGATCGGACAGGCGCTCGAGGAGCAGCTTCCCCAGGCCGCGCCTCTGCCACTCGTCGGACACCGTGATCGCCGCCTCGGCCCGCGTCTGATCACGCCGGTCTCGGACAAACCGGGCCACGGCGACCCCCCGCTGAGTCTCGGGGTCGATCGCGGCCAGCGCCTCGTGGTCGTGGCCATCCACCGTCGTCAGGTAGCGCAGCTCCGCCTCGCTCAGCCTGGGCTTGCTGGTCAGGAAACGCAGCCGTCGAGATTCCGTGCTCAGCCGCGCGAAGCCGTCGGCCAGCCCGGGGGCGTCATCGGGGGTCAGGCGGGCGATCAGCACTGGGGTGCCATCAGGCAGGGTCACCGCTTGCCGCTGGTCCGCCGCTGGTCCGCTGGAGCCTGGGCGCGGCTGAGCCCGGCCGGAGATCCGGGTCATCCCCTGAGTCTGACGGATGCGCGGCCGCCTGCTCTCTTGACTTGTGAACGCCGCGATCTGTTCATGACATTCGCCACCGCTCTGGTGGATTAGCATCCGGCGATGCGCTTCAGAGCCGACCGGCCTCTCGGGGTGGCGCCTGCCACGGTCCATGACTACCGCGAGCTGGCCCGGCGGCGCCTCCCCCGCCAGTTGTTCGACTACATCGACGGCGGGGCATACGACGAGGCCACGATGCGCGACAACGTGGCCGATCTGGAGCGAATCAAGCTGCGCCAGGTGGTCATGCGCGACGTCTCCACCAGGGACACGGCGGTCGAGGTACTGGGCCAGACGCTGTCCATGCCCGTCCTGCTGGCCCCCGTTGGGTTGGGGGGCATGTTCGCCACCCGTGCCGAGGTGCAGGCAGCGCAGGCTGCCCAGGCCGCCGGCGTGAACTTCATCGAATCGACCCTGTCGATCTGCAGTCTGGAGGAGGTGGCCGCAGCCACTCCCGCGCCTCCCTGGTTCCAGCTCTACGTGATGCGCGACCGCGGATATGCGGAGGAGCTGATGGCCCGGGCCCAGGCGGCGGGGTGTCCGGTGCTGGTCCTGACGGTCGATCTAGCCGTCGTGGGCGCCCGGTACCGGGACATTCGCAACGCCGTGGTCGGGAAACATTCGGTCTGGGCGCGGGCGGTCAACGGGCTTGATCTGGTGTCGCACCCCCGCTGGATCCGGGAGGTCCCCGGCCGCGGGAAGCCACTCACGTTCGGCAACCTGGAGCGGGTGGTGCCCGGCGCCCGCACCCCGGCCGCGTTTCGCGAGTGGGTGGACCGCCAGTTCGACCCCAGTGTGACCTGGGAGGACATCGCCTGGGTGCGCGAGCATTGGAACGGCCGGCTGGTGGTCAAGGGAATACTCGATCCCGAGGACGCCCGCCGCGCCGCCGACGCCGGGGTCGACGGCCTGGTGGTGTCCAACCACGGGGGCCGGCAACTTGACTCCGTGCCCTCGGGTGCCCGTGCCCTGCCTGACGTGGTGGAGGCCGTCGGAGAGCAGGTGGAGGTGCTGGCCGACGGCGGAGTCCGCACTGGCCTGGACGTGGTCAAGATGGTGGCGCTGGGAGCGCGGGCCGTCCTGATTGGCCGCGCCTGGGCGTGGGCCGTGGCCGGTCGGGGAAAGGCGGGCGTCCGCCACGTCCTGGCCGTCCTGAAGGCCGACATGGACGTGGCCCTGGCCCTCACGGGGCATACCTCGATCAACGACATCGACAGCTCGGCGCTGTACCGGCCCGAGGACGCGCGCTCTCGCCTGGCCGAGTAAGGCCAGTGACGCGAACCTCTGACTCGCGCCTCAGGCCAAACTCACGTACTCCGCCGGCTCCCAGGCCAACAGCGCCAGGATCTGCACCATGGCGCTCTGGTCCAGGAGGGTGGGCCGGCCTCTGAGGTGAAACAGGTGCCGGCGATCACGGGCTTCAGACCAAGCCGCATCGGCAAAAGCCCGGATGGCGGCCACGATCTCCTGTCGTAGTTGGTCATCCTGTGAAGCAGCATGGAGGAGCAGGAGGTTGCGGAAGAAGATCGCGTTGAACGACGCGGGCTGGCGCTCGTAGTTGCCGGCGTACTCCCGGAGCGCCTTGCCGGCGATGGCCTCGGCCCGGCCCAGGTATGTGGCTTGCTCAATGGGGTGGCGCCGCGACAGGAGCACGTTGGCCCCGATCATGTTGCCCTGGTTGTAGCTCCAGGTGGCTCGGTCGATGGAGCCGTCGCCGCGCACCTTGTCCCAGAACAGCCCCGTGCCCGGCGAGTCGGTCTGACCGCTGCCGTCCAGCGTCCCTGAGACCCAGTTGTACATGTCCTCGGGTGCCACGCCTGCCTCCGGCGGGCGGCCAAGCTCAGCCAGGTGCAGACCCAGCTCGGCGTTGGGCGCATTTGAGACCGTGTTGCGGTCATGGTTTCGTACCCCCGTCCCCCGACCTTGTTCGACCCAGAACACACCGCCTCCGGCCTCATCCCATCCGCCGGCCGCGAACTCATACAGCTGGCCGGCCCGACCCAGCCAGCCCGAGTTCGGCCTCAGCCGCTCCAGCTGAATGAGGGCCAGGCCGATCCAGGCGTTGTCATCGTAGTAGCGGTCCCCCCGTCGCCTGGGACCCGTGACAGACGAGCAGTACGCGGGCCTCGGACCCGCCGGGTCCCAGTAGCGCTCCAACACCTCGAGATGCTCGGCCAGCTTCTGGTCTAGCTCGAGCTCGGCCGCCCCATCCCCCGGCATCCCGGCCAGGTCAAGCGTGGCCACCAGGGCCCGGGAGAAGGGCCAGAGCTGGGCGCCGCGGTGCAGCAGCGGCGGCCCCTCGTCGTACCGGTACATGAGGGTGACCCGGCGAAAGCGCCGAAGCATCGCCTTGTAGGCCAGGACCGCGCGGCCGCCATAGAGCTGATGCTCCTCGCTGGTCACCGGAGAATCATGCCCGAGCGGTGGAGCGTCCACCTCGGGTTAGGGCTTTCTCACCGTTCGTTTAGCGCCCCGCGCCGCGGCGAGCTTCATCATGGCCGTCCGATGAGCTGCTCTGCCCCCAGCCCGCCACACTTTTTGTGCTGCGCCCCCGTCTCCCAGCAATAGCCGCTGCGGGAGCGCTCGCCGTAGCCGGTTGTGGCGGCGGCGGGGAGCCCCGCCCTCGCTCGGCCACGCGGCAGGGGAGCCCGACGGCCACGCACCCGGTGGCCACAGTGACGAGGCCGCGGCCCAAGCCGAAACCGGCGGGGCCTCCGCTCCCGAAGCTCATTTCCAGCTCCCTGGGCGGGCAGCCCACTCCGGGCTTCGTGCCCGCTGTCAGGCTGGACGGTCAGACGGCTGCCTGGGTTTCGCGCACGGCGTCAGGTGTGGCGCTTCTGTCCTTTAACCAGCGTCTGGTGCAGTTGCACCTCCACTCCGGGACCATCGACGCGGGGCCGGCCGGCTGGCGCTTCGGACCGGCGGTCGTGGGATCCGAGCGCCGCCTCCTGGTGGCGGCCTTCAACGGAGGATTCCGACTTTCCGTTGGTGCGGGTGGCTTTGAGGCCTACGGCAAGGTGGGCGCGCCCGTGCGATCCGGGCTGGCGTCGATCGTCACCTATCGCGATGGGACCACCGATGTCGGCACCTGGGGCCAGGGCGTCCCGGCGGCCAGGCGGCGCGTGGCATCCGTGCGCCAGAACCTGACCCTGCTCATCGACAATGGGGCGAGCGCGTCCACGACCGGATGCCTGAGCTGCTGGGGCGCCACCCTGAGCGGAGTGGTGGATCCGGCGCGCTCCGCGCTGGGGGTGACCCCCGCTGGGCGCCTGATCTGGGCCGGTGGCGAGCAGCTGACGGTGGCGGCGCTGGCTCAGGCCCTGCAGCAGGCGCACGTGGTGCGGGCCGTCGAGCTCGACATCAATCCCGAGTGGGTGGCTGCGTATGTGTATCGGCACGACCGGACCTACGGCCCGGTGGCGCCGGTGCCAGTCATGCCGGGGCAGCAGGGGATTCCCGGCGAATTCCTTGCCCCCTGGAGCCGCGACTTCTTCACGATCGCCGCGCGCTAGCGTCGCCACGATGGTCCGGCGTCTGCTCATCGCGACCGCCGTTCTCCTGCTCGCCGGCTGCGGCTCGGGAAGGGCGCCCACACGTTCCCGCGCGCGCCTCGCGACATCGCGGCCAGTCCACCGCCATGACTCGGTTCCGCGCTCGCGCCCGGCTACGACCAAAGCGCCTGTCTCTCATGCCGTCAGCCTGCGTACCGTGGTCCTTCACGTGGTCGATCCCTCGCGGACCATGACCGTCCTGGGCCATGTCGTCCGGCGAAGCTTCGACGTGGTGGTGCGCTATCCGGTCGGCCTTCCCGGTCCCTTTCCGCTGATCGTCTTTGGCCACGGATACGCAGTCACTCCGGCCACCTACTCGCTGCTTCTGAACGCCTGGGCTAAAGCGGGGTACGTGGTGGCCGCTCCCATCTTCCCGCTGGAGAACGCCGATGCTCCGGGAGGCCCGGACGAGAGGGACCTGGTGAACCAGCCCGGGGACATGAGCCTGGTGATCAGCAGCCTGGCCGGGCGGGTCAGCCCACGGGCCGCCCGGCTCGCCCACGAGATCGACCTGCGACGCATCGCGGTGGCGGGGCAGTCGGACGGGGGAGATACCGCTCTGGCCGCGGGCTACGGACCGCAGCGTGATCGACGGGTAAGCGCCGCCATGATCCTGTCGGGGGCGGAGGATCCGTTTGCCCCGGCGTTTGCCCTCCCCCGCCACGGGCCACCGCTACTGGCCATCCAGGGCACCGCCGACACCGTGAACCCCCCTGAGCTCACGTACTCCTTCTTCGGGCTCGCGTCCCCACCCAAATACTTGCTCAAGCTCTTCGGGGCGAGCCATCTGCCGCCGTACACGGAGCGCGGTCCGGAGCTGAGCACGGTCGAACGCATGACCCTGGCCTTTCTGGGCCGGTACCTCAAGGGTCGGGGGCGCCACCTGGCCGGCTACGTGCATCAGCGGACCGCGGGACCAGATTCCGAGCTCATCGCTGATCCGTGACCCTACGGCAGGAGCGGCGCGTCCGCCGGCAGCACCAAAACCGAGCTGCGAGCCCGGCTCAGCTCCTCCCGCACGTCACCGCCCACCGCGGTGTGGCCGGGTGACGCGCCCGGGGCTGACCCCACGACGATCAGGTCGACGGGCTCGCTGGGCGAGGCGGCCAGAACGGCCTTGAGCCGATCAGCCAGGGCCCGCGCGGTGTCACGAGCCGCATCGTTGACCGGGCCGGCCAGCGGCACGGCGATGGCTTGGATCGGACGGTTCAGCTGAGTGCGTAGTCCCGCGCACGCGATGCCCACAGCCACCGACCCGCCGTCCAGAAGGTGCTGGGCCGACGTACCGGGCTCCACGTGCGCTGGCGCGGTGCGGTAATCGGAGCCAAAGATAACCAGCGAAGCCGTTTCGCTCTCGGCCAGCTCGCGCAGCCGAGCGCCGGTGGAAGCCCCGATGACCACGTGACGAGCTATCGCGGGATCGTCCAGCAGCGTGGCTCCCCGCTGGAGCCGCTGCTCGGCGTCGTGCTGGGCCAGCTCCTCCCGTCGCGGATCGAATTCCCGGGCGTGGCGCACGTAGGCCAGCGCCAGGTCAAATCCGGCTGGGGCCAGCATCTTGCCCAGGGCAAGCCCGTCGTCATCGTTCTCGGTCCCGTCATAGGAGATGATCGCCAGCGGCATGGCTCAATCATCGTGGCCTGAGCGGCCATCCGCCATCGGACGCATGGATAACGATCCACGACGATCCACTATCCAGGTGGCCGGGCGGGGTCTCTGCCTCCGCCGGCGGACGCGATGCGCCACAGTTCCAGCATGACCCGGCGTTGGCGCATTGTGAGCTTCGGTTCGGCGGGTGTGCTGGTCTTAGCCGGGTCGCTGCTGGGAGCGCTGCTCGGTGGGGGGACGGGGCAGATCCTCGCCCTGGTGCTCGTCGGGCTGGGGCTGGTGACCGCCACCGGGCTGGTGTTCCTGGAGGTGGGGCTGAGCGAAGATCGCGAGCGGGAGCGCGAGCGACAGCGGAGCCGCCGGCGGGTACGGCCGGGCCCCGGGCGGGCCTGGCGCTCGGCCATCGAGCGCTCCCGCGGCCACCGCCGACGCCTGAAATGACGCCTTCCCGACGCCCCGCCGGCCGCCGAGTTCAGTCTCCGAGCGAGGCGCGAAGTTTGATCACGCGCTTCACCGACGCCATGAAGGACGATGAGTTAAGCCGGTGCCTTCTTAGCGCGTGGGCCAACGCGCTGACGGCATGCTCTCCCTGAACAGGGGCTTGCTTGGCACACAGCAGCAGGTCCATTCCGACTTGCGCGGCCCTCACGGACTTCTTGGAGATCCCGCCGTAGTCCCGTAGCGCGCCGGCCTCGAGCGCGTCCGTGATGGTGACGCCGGTGAAATGCAGCCGTCCCCTCAGCTCACCCTGGACCACCTTGGAGGAAAGTCCGGCTGGGTAATTGGGGTCGAGGGCGGGGTAGATCGCCCAGGAGACCATGACCAGTTTCAATCCGGCGTCGATCGCCGGGCCATAGGGCCGCTCATCCACGGAGCGCAGCTTCTTCAGCGGCACATTCAGGGTCACCGGACCAGCGTCGGTGTTCTGCGATTGGGCGGCCGCGCCCAGTCCGGGGAAGTGCTTTCCGGTGGCGGCGACGCCAGTCCGCTGCTGGGCGGTGATGAATGCAGAGCCCAACGTGGACACCACATGCGGGTCATTGCTGTATGAGCGTCCATACTGGTCGATGAAATTGCCGGGCGTCCGGTAGACGTCGAGCACCGGCGCCAGGTTGACGTTCATCCCGACCCCTCGGAGGTTCATGCCGGCCCCCCGGCCCGCACCACGAGCGGCAGAGGTTGGACGGGGCGAGGTGCCGATCTCCTTTTCGGATTTCTCCGGGGCTCCGGGCAGGCGCCGCACCTCCCCGCCCTCCTGGTCAGTCATCATCAGTAGCGGCTCCTTGACCGGGCTCTGCCTGGCGGCGTGTTGAAGCTGGGCGATCACTCCCTTTATCTGTGCTTCGCTCGAGATGTTGTCGCTGAAGAAGATCACCCCGGCCGCCTCCCCGTCTTTGATGTGCGCCACCAGCGTGGCGGGCGGGGTCAGGCCCTGGTAGCTGTAGATCACGCGTTGGCCCGCCAGCTGCCGCGCCGAGAGCGATCCGAGGTGGACCGAGGCCGCCACCCCGTCCGGGTCACCTGCGCTCGCTTTCCCGTCACCTCCTCCGCCCGTTCCCGAGCTCGCTGGGTGCCCGTTCGCGCTGGTGGCCCCGCCCGGATTCAGCGCCACGCTGAGCCCGAAACCAACCAGGATCCCCACCCCAGCTAGCGCGAGCAGCGCTAGGACATTCCGAGCAGGGGACGAGAGGGGAAACACAGGAGGGGCTTCACCGTGCCGGCGGCGTTTCCTTCGTAAGCTTGGACACCCAATCTAGCGGCAATCAAGCGGCGCACGGGCTCCCTGACGGGACTCCGGTCGCGCTTGGAAGGAGAGAGCCATGGCAAGCGTCGAGCAGCAGACCGAACCGCGCGTGATCCCCTCGGGCAACGGCGGCCCCAGCGCCGTTCTCACGGTCGAGAATCCCGCCACCGGGCAGCCGGTGGGTGAGGTTCCCGCGCTGGGCCGCGAGGAGACGCTCGACCTGGTCCGTCGGGCCCGCGCCGCCCAGCCTGCGTGGGACGCTCTGGGCTTTGGCGAGCGGGGGGACCTGCTGCGCGACATGCGCAAATGGCTCGTGGACAACCGTCGCCGGGTGATCCAGACACTGTGCGATGAGAACGGCAAGATCTATGAAGACGCCCAGCTCGAGGTGCTCTACTGCGCCGACGCTCTCGGGTTCTGGGCAAAGCGCGCCGGGAAGTGGCTGGCCGACGAGCACGAGCGTCCGCACTCGCCGCTCCTGTTTGGCCGCAAGGTCATCAACCGCTACCTCCCCTATGGCGTGGTCGGTGTCATCGGCCCCTGGAATTACCCCCTCATCAACAACTTCGGAGACGCGATTCCCGCGCTGATGGCCGGCAACACGGTTGTCTTGAAGCCCGCCAGCATCACTCCCCTGAGCTCAATCCTGATGGCCGAGGGCATGCGCGAGGTGGGCGTGCCCGAGGATGCCTTCCTGATCGCCACCGGCGCTGGAGGCACCGTCGGAAGCGCGCTGGTCGAGTCCGTGGACATGCTCCACTTCACGGGCTCGACCGAGGTCGGTCGGCACCTGGCCGAGGAGGGGGCAAAGCGCCTGCTGCCGATCACGCTCGAACTCGGCGGCAAGGATCCGATGATCGTCCTGCGCGACGCCAACCTGGAGCGAGCGGCCAACGCAGCGGTCTGGGGAGCCCTCCAGAACTCCGGCCAGACCTGCATATCGGTCGAGCGCGTATACGTGGAGTCGGAGGCCTATGACCCGTTCGTGAGCAAGGTGGTCGAGAAGGTCGACCAGCTCCGTCAGGGCCCCGCGGGCCGCCCGGCTCAGGTGGATCTCGGCGCCCTCACGTCTCCTGAGCAGGTAGAGATCATCCAGGAGCACCTTCGCGACGCCGTCGAGAAGGGCGCTCGGATCGAGACCGGGGGAAAGCTCCGCTCCGGGCAGGGGCGTTTCTTCGAGCCGACCGTGCTCACGGGTGTGGACCACTCGATGAAGATCATGCGCGAGGAGACGTTCGGGCCCACGCTTCCGATCATGCGCGTGCAAAGCGAGGATGAGGCCATCCGGCTGGCCAACGATTCCACCCTGGGCCTTGACTCGAGCGTGTTTGGCGGTGACACCTCGCACGCTGAGCAGGTCGCTCGCCGGGTCCAGTCGGGCGCCGTCGTGGTCAACGACGCGCTGACCAACTACCTGGCCATGGAGATCCCGATCGGGGGGATGAAGCAATCGGGACTGGGAGCCCGGCACGGCAAGGTGGGCATTCAGAAGTACTGCCAGCGCCAGAACATGGTGGTGACGCGGTTCGCGCCCAGCCGAGAGGTCTACTACTTCCCGTACACGCGGTTTGCCGCCAAGCTCACCGACCTGTTGATCGTGGCCCAGTTCGGGCGGGGACGCCGTCGCCGGTGAGGCGGGCGGGTCCCATCGGGGCTGTCAGGCTAGGTGCGCGCGCACCGGCGAGCTAGGAATGGTCGGCCGCGATGCTGAGCGGGGTGGGCGGTGCAGCGTCACAGAGCCCGCGTCCCGCGCGCCGCTCAGTGACGCCACATGGCTCTACGCCCACCAATGGCACAAAGCTCCGGCGCTCCGGCGCGCTTTGTGACGCCACACCGTGGGGGTGAGAATTCCCGATCCCACTCCCCAGAACCGGAATGAGGCCAGCAGCACCGGATAGCTCGAGCCGGCACCGATTAGGAACAGCAGAGCCAGCCCAACAGCCGCGCCAAACGCCTAACTCGGGGCTACCCATGAGACTGAGTAGCTACCGCACCGTGCTGGCGCCCAGTTCCGCGCGCTGGCAGGTCGTCTTCGGGCTGCTGGCCCAGGTGACCCAGGGCGCGGGTGCGGTGGGAATCATCCTGGTCGTTCGCCAGCACACGGGCTCGCTGGCCCTGGCCGGCGGGGTGGTGGGAGCGCTGTCCATCGCGGCTGGTCTGGCTCGTCCGCTCCAGGGCAGGCTGATCGACCGCAGGGGCGCGCGTGAGGTGATGGCCGCTTCGGG
>JBPYDM010000169.1:0-2648 GCA_051986255.1 Solirubrobacteraceae bacterium
TGGCTGGCCGAGCTCTCGCTCCCAAACCTGCGGGTGCTCCGCCACGACGTGCGCGCCGACGACTTCCCCGAGGACTCGTTCGACCTGATCCACGCACGGGCTGTCCTGATGCACCTGCCGGAGCGCATGGCCACGCTGAGACGTATGGTCTCCTGGCTGGCGCCTGGGGGCTGGCTGCTGGTCGAAGACTGTGATTTCGGAATGTGGACCGGGGACCTCGATCCCCTGTGGGCCGCGTACCCACGCGCCTGCCACGAAGCCTTCCCGAATATGTCGCTCGGGCAGGGTCGGGCACTCCTGCGACAGATCTGTCAGCTGGGCCTGGAGGGGATCGGGGCGGATGCCGATCTCGACATCGTTCAACCCGGCACTCCGCTCGGCGAGTTCTACCGGCTGAGCGCGGTGGCGACGGCGCAGGCGGTGGTGGCCGCGGGGGCACTCACCGCCAAGGAGATCGCCCGCATCGTCTCCCGGTTGGAGGAGCCGGACTTCCTCGGGTGCGGGTTCGCCTACATCGGTGCCTGGGGCAGGCGACCGCCGAGCCAGGCAACCGCTGCGTGCGAGTCCCAACGTAGCAACCCCGCGGAGGAGGCGATAGCGTGAGTCGCTCTATGTGCGGGCTTGGCAGCAGCGAGGCCGAGTTGGCGCGACTCGAGCTGCAGGGGTGAGCCCTGGGCCCGGCCGCCCGCCTGATCTTGACCGAGGCCGGGATCAGGTCGGGCATGCGGGTCCTTGATTTGGGCTGCGGGGCTGGAGATCTGACCTTCCTGGCCGCGGAGCTGGCCGGACCTGAGGGCTCAGTGGTCGGTGTCGACCCTTCGCCAGAAGCGCTGGCCCGGGCCCGGCTGCGGGCTGAACAACGCGGCGTGGCGACGGTGGGATTTGTCGAGGGCGACATCCAAGACCCTGCTCCTGGCGGTCCCTTCGACGCGATCGTGGGGGCGTTCCTGCCGATGTACGTCCCCGACCCGGCCGCCGTGTTGCGGCAACCAGCAAAGGCGATGCCAGCCGGTGGTCTGGTCGTGCCCATTGAGCTTGACATCCTGGCGGCCCGGACGCTGCCCCGGAGCCCGCTGGTCAGTCAGGCCATCGCCTGGATTGCAGAGGCGTTTGCCAGAGGTGGGATCCAGCCCGCACTTGGCCCCCGGCTCGGGGCCATTGTCCGCGAGGCGGGGTTGCGGCCGCTGGGGATGCTCGGAATTCAGCCGCATTTCGGCCCCGATGATCCGGCCGCCGTCGCGCTGCCGGCCGGGATCATCCGCACCGCCGCGCTGCTGATTGAGCGCGCAGGGGTGGCAACTGGTGACGAGATCGGTGTCGATACGTTTGCACAACGGGTCAAGGCGGATCTACAAGCAAACTCAGTCGTATTTGCGCACCCCACGTTGCTCAGCGCATGGGCAACGACGGGAGACGCGTGATGCAGGGAGGTGCATTCGCGATGGACACGGATGGTGGTATCCACCCCTGGGTGGCTGAGCACAGCTCGCGCGTGCGCTTTTCAGTCACGATGGCAATCAGCGACTGGGGCCTGGCGCGGGAGACGGCACAAGCAGCAGAGGAATTGGGGTTCGACGCCATCTGGCTCCCCGATCACCCGCTGATGGGGTGGGACTCCTGGACTGCGCTCGCCGGCCTCGCAGAGGTGACGCACCGCGTGCGGCTCGGCACCATGGTCACCTGCGCCGGGTTCCGGAATCCCGTCCTGCTGGCCCGGATCGTGGCCGACGTCGACCGGCACTCGGGGGGCCGAGTCGTGCTCGGACTCGGTTCCGGCGACACGCCCTGGGAGTGGGAGCAGATGGGCCTGCGCTTCACCCGGGCCGAGCGGACGGCGATGCTCGACGAAGTGCTCCAGATCGTTCCCGCCCTGCTGCGCGGCGAGGAAGTGCCGTTCGAGGGCCGGATGTTTCAGGTCAGAGGGGCATGCCTGCGGCCCCCGGCGGCACAGCAGCCGCGCGTCGCGCTCGTGGTCGCAGGCGGCGGTCCCCGGACGCTGCGGCTCGCGGCTCAGTACGCCGACGGAAGCAACCTGGCCGCCGCCTCCTGGGCCGGTGGCGCCTACACCGCCGACGACGCGCGCGCGAAGCTCAGGATGCTCGATGAGTGTCTCGAGGCCGCCGGCCGGACGGCGGAGTCGATGTTGCGAACCACCGAGATCGGGCTCTTCTTCGGCGACAGCGACGCCGAGGCGGCCGCACTCCGCGAGGGGGTTGAGCGAGACCCGGCGCTCGCTCCACTCTTGCACTTCCTGGAGGGCATTCCCAGCTTCGGCA
The DNA here is from genome assembly GCA_051986255.1 of Solirubrobacteraceae bacterium. Lineage (GTDB taxonomy): Bacteria > Actinomycetota > Thermoleophilia > Solirubrobacterales > Solirubrobacteraceae > Palsa-465. Next base: position 2,277 of record JBPYDM010000169.1, read on the forward strand.
CCCCGGAGCAAGCAGTGGACAGGATCCGTGGCCTGGTGGCGGCGGGTTTCCAGTACATCACCTGCGCCGCGCTCGATCCCCGAACGCTGCCGCGGCTGGCGGAAGAGGTGATACGACCTTTCCAGGAGAGCAGGGCGCAAGCAGGGGCCGGACTCTGAAGAATCATCGCCGCCACGGCGGAGGTCACCAGGACGTCACAGGAGTGGCTGTTGGTGCACCAACCGCCCGGTTGCGCTGCCCAGAATGGGCCGTTGGTGCACCAATCGCCCAGTTCCGCTGCTACGAAGGGGCCGTTGGTGCACCAATTGCCCTTTACCGCTTGCTCCGTGTCTCAACATCTTGGGGGCACTGCGGGCTAAGCCCACGGGACTG
>JBPYDM010000170.1:0-2015 GCA_051986255.1 Solirubrobacteraceae bacterium
TGCTCCAGGCTGGGCAGCGCCACCAGCGCGCGTACCGAGCAGCGCTTCGGCTTTCTCCTGGGCGGCGTCCTGATCCGGGGGGTGTTCGACGTGATCGCCCGGGAGCGCGATGGCCGGACGCTCGTGGTCGACTACAAGAGCGATCGCATCGGCGAGGCCGATGCCGAGGCGGTGGTCACCCAGGTCTACCTGACCCAGCGCCTGATCTACGCGCTGGCCGCGCTGCGCTCGGGGGCCCGCGAGGTGGAGATCCTCCACCTCTTCCTGGACATCCCCGACCGCCCCGCCCAGGCTCGGTTCAGCGAAGCCGATGTGCCACGCCTCGAGGCCGAGCTGGCCGGGGTGGCCACCGGGCTCCTGGAGGGGCGATTCCCGGTCAGCCCGGAGCCGCACCGCGGCCTGTGCCGCGGCTGTCCAGCCGAGGGCGGCCTGTGCTCATGGCCGCTGACGGCCACCAGGCGCGCGGACTCAGGGCGGCTGTTCTAGGTCGTCGTGGGCGATTTGTGCCCATAGACGTGACTTTCTTCCCAAACGACCGTCGAGGGGCGGCTAGCTCCGCCCTTCGATCCCGAGCAGCAGACGCTTGCGCTCCAGGCCGCCGGTGTAACCGCCCAGGCCACCGCCCGAATGCAGCACGCGGTGGCAGGGCACGATGATGGGGAGCGGGTTGGCGCCGAGGGCGTTGCCGGCGGCTCGGGCGGCGCGCGGGCTCCCGGCCTCCGTGGCCACTCGCCCGTACGTGGACACGTCGCCGAACTGGATCCGGGCGGTGGCCTCGAGCACCCGCTGGCCAAATCCTTGGACCAGGCGCCAGTCGAGCGGCACCTCAAAGTGGCGCCGGCGCCCGGCGAAATACTGTTCGAGCTCCCGCCGTGGCTCGTCCAGGCTGCGCCGTGAGGCCAGGATGCGGGGGGAGATCCGCTCCGCCAGCGCCTGGAGCGCCTCGTCTTCATCGGCAGACCCAGCCAGGTAGGCCAGCCGGACGAGCCCGCGCGGCGTGGCGGCCAACAACACCCGCCCCACCGGGAAGTCGTCGGTGGCATAGGCCACGTCAAGCAGGCCATCCTGGGCCGCCGCCGGCCCGATGTCCGGAAGCGACTCCGGGGCGGGCACGCTCCGCAGCGCCTGTTCAGGGTCAAAAGTCATCTCTGGTACTCCATTCGCAGTCGTTTTAGGGCCTCATGAACGTTGCGTCGGGCCGCTTCCTCGGTGGTCCGCATCAACGCGGAGATCTCGGCGTAGGGCACATCCAGCACGTAGCGGAGCGCCAGCGCCGTGCGTTGCTTGGGGGGGAGACCCTGCACCGCCTGCCAGAGCCCGTCCTGGGCCGACTCGGCCGGCACGGTGGGTATATCGGGTAGCGCGGCCACGGGGACGGCTTGACGGGCTCGGGCTCGCAGGTAATCGATGGCCTTGTGGTGGGCGATCGTGAGCAGCCAGCCGCGCAGGTTGGACGCGTCCCTCAGCCGCGGATACGCCCGCAGAGCCGACAGGAACGTCTCCTGGTAGCAGTCATCGGCGCCGTCCCGTCCCACGGTCGCGATGAGAAACCGGTGCACATCGCGCCCGTGGTCGTCGAGCAACCGTTGAAAAGGGGGCAGGGCCACTGGAGATGAAACGCTCTTGACAGGCACGGTGTGAGATGTTGGCGTACGGCAAGAACTTGCTCACGGCTTGCTGAAAAAGCCGCGATGGCGATACAAACCAGGTATGGCACGCGCAATCTGGTCGGGCGCGATCAGCTTCGGGCTGGTCAACGTCCCGGTGAAGCTCTACTCCGCGACGTCCCCCAAGACCGTCCGCTTCCACCAGCTGTCGGGCAAGACGGGCGCTCGCATCAAGCAGAAGCGGGTGGATCCATCGACCGGTGAGGAGGTGGCCTTCGAGGACATCGTCAAGGGGTATGAGCTCTCGCCCGACCGCTACGTGCGCATCGAGCCCGAGGAGCTCGACGCCCTGGATGCCAAGGCCACCAGGACGATCGACATCGAGGAGTTCGTCGATCAGGCGGACAT
>JBPYDM010000171.1:0-5216 GCA_051986255.1 Solirubrobacteraceae bacterium
TGGCGGTCAAGCTCCAGCTGGCCTGTTTCGAGCGGCTCGGGGCTCCGGGATGGGCCGCGCTGGCCGCGGCCGCCGACAGCGCGCGTGAGCACGGCCTGCTGGTCATCGCCGACGGCAAACGGGGCGACGTCGACGTTTCCGCCGCGGCCTATGGCCAGGCGTTCTTCGGGCAGACGCCGACGCCGTTCGGGGCGGTCAGCGGCCTGGGGGTGGACGCGCTGACGGTCAACCCGCTCCTGGGCGCCGACTCGCTGGCGCCCCTGGCAGCCGCCGCCCGGTCGCGGGGGGGCGGGCTGTTCGTCCTCGTACGCACCTCGAACCCCGGAGCGGCCGACGTGCAGGAGCTGGGCCTGGAGGGCGGCGGGTCGGTAGCCGAGCGGCTGGCCGAGCTTGTCTCGCACCTGGGGCAGGCGGGAACCGGCCGCTCCGGGCTGGCCGACATCGGAGCCGTGCTGGGAGCCACCGCGCCCCACTGGCTGGGCAGGATGCGGGAGCTCATGCCCCAGGCCATCTTCCTGCTTCCGGGCGTGGGGGCGCAGGGCGGGAAGGTCGAGTCTCTGAGGGAGGCCTTCGGGCCTGGCCCGGCGGGCGGGTTGATCTCGGTCTCGCGCAGCATCGTGGCGGCCCACGAGCGGCTGGGAGGAGACCCGGCCCAGGCAGCCGCGATCGAGGCCCAGAGGCTACGCGAACAGGCGTGGTCCCTGGCCGGTCGAGCTGCTGGCCGCGCGGTATGATCGACGGGCCATGGCGGCTAGGCAACCTGGGCGCTACCTGGCGCCGATCGCGCTCCTGGCGATTGTGGTGGCGATTTTCCTGCTCGTGAACGCTAACGAGGGCGGTAGCGGGCACGCCTTCACCCGTCCAGCGATTCCCCGGACACTCGCCCATTCACCCGGGCGCTTGGCCGCCGCCCGCCGCCGCTTCTACGTCGTTCAGGCGGGCGACACTCTGTCGGTCATTTCGGTCAGGACCGGGATCCCCGTGGCCACGCTCGAGTCCCTCAACCCCGGGCTCGACCCCAACGCCTTGCAGACTGGGCAGCAGCTGAGGCTGCGCAGATGAGGTTGTCAGCCGCCATACCTAGCTCGTTTCGTCACCACTGTCTCGGGGCATCTGGCTGGCCACATCCGCAGCGCGCATGATCATCACCGTCACGCTCAATCCGGCTCTGGACAGGACGCTTCAGGTGCCCAACTTCACCCAGGGCCGTCGGCACCGCAGTATTGAGCAGGAGACCATGCCCGGGGGCAAGGGCATCAATGTGGCTCGGGTGATCAAGCGGCTGGGTCAGCCCGTGATCGCCACCGGCCTGGTCGGCGGCGCCACCGGAACCCGCATCCTGGAGGCTCTCAATGGCGAGGCGATCCTGAACTCGTTCGTCCGCATCCGCGAAGAGTCACGGACCAATACCGCCGTCCTGGATCCCACGAGCGGCTCCCACACCGAGATCAACGAGAGGGGCCCCGCGGTCTCAGCCGGCGAGCTCGAGCTGTTCCGCGAGAAGCTTCTCTACCTGGCCAAGGGCGCGAGCGTGTGCGTGTTCGCCGGGAGCCTGCCTCGAGGTGTGGACGCCGACGTCTACGCCGAGCTGATCCGCGAGGTCAAACGCCTAGGAGTGATGGCGGTGGTCGACACCGAGGGCGAGCCGCTGCGGCTCTCGGTGCGAGCAGAGCCCGACGTGGTCTCGCCCAACGAGCTTGAGGCCGAAGAGCTGGTGGGCCAGGAATTCAATGACGACGACGACCGGGCGAACGCTGTCGTGGAGATGACCCGCCTGGGCGCCACCGAGGCCATCATGACCGTGCACGATGGTTGCTACGCCAACGTGAACGACGACGGGCCCGCCGTGTATCGGGTCACTGTCGAGGAGCAGGAGGTCCACTCCCGGATCGGCTCCGGTGACGCGTTCCTGGCTGGCTACGTGGCCGCCCGGTACTCCGGCCGGCCGACGGTGGAATGCCTGCGCTACGGCGTGGCCTGCGGCGCGGAGTCGATCCAGCACTTCGGCGCCGGCGTTCTCGACCCCCCCAAGGTCGGTCGGCTGTTGGGCAAGGTGAAGGCCGAGCCCGTCCAGGTGACTGCGGAGATCCGCTGATAGCGAGAGATCTTCACCGCCCAGCAGGAGTCCGCTCACCGACATCCGCGGGAGCTTCTACGATTGAGTGATGGAAGTCGAGATCGGCCGCGGTAAGAAGGCTCGTAGGGCTTACGGCTTTGATGAGATCGCCATCGTCCCCTCCCGCCGGACGCGCGATCCGGACGACGTCGACGTCAGCTGGACACTGGGCCCGTACCGTTTTGAGCTCCCCCTGCTGGCCGCCGCGCTGGACGGTGTCGTATCCCCGGCCACGGCCGGAATAATCGGCAAGCTCGGGGGCTTGGCCGTCCTGAATCTCGAGGGCATCTTCTGCCGCTACGAGGACGCCGACGAACAGCTCGAGCGGATCGCCACCTTTTCCGGTGACATCGCCACCCGAGAGATGCAGGACATCTACCGCGAGCCGGTCAAGCCCGAGCTGATCGCCCGCCGGATCAGCGAGATCAAGGAGCAGGGCGTCGTGGCCGCGGCTTCGCTAACCCCCCAGAAGGTCCGCAAGTTCTACGACGTGGCGCTCGAGGCAGGCCTGGACGTTCTGGTCATCCAGGGCACCGTGGTGTCGGCCGAGCATGTCTCGATGGACGAGACCCGCCCGCCGCTGAACCTCAAGGAGTTCATTCGCGAGCTGGCCCCGATACCCGTGGTGGTGGGGGGGTGCGCCTCCTACCACACCGGTCTTCACCTGATGCGCACTGGAGCCGCCGGCGTGCTGGTCGGAGTGGGGCCCGGCGCCATCTGCACCACCCGGGGCGTCCTGGGGATCGGGGTGCCGCAGGCCACCGCCATCGCGGACGTGGCCGCGGCCCGCTCCCAGCACATGCTCGAGACCGGCGAGTACGTCAAGGTGATCGCCGACGGAGGGATGCGTAACGGCGGCGACGTTGCCAAGGCGGTGGCCTGCGGTGCCGACGCGGTGATGCTGGGCTCGGCCCTGGCTCAGGCGTACGAGGCTCCCGGCCGCGGGTTCAACTGGGGCATGGCCACCTTCCATCCCACCCTCCCGCGGGGAACCCGTGTGGCCACCACCCAGAGCGGGACCCTGGAGGAGATCATCAAGGGACCTGCGCGAGAGAACGACGGGACGTTCAACCTGGTGGGCGCCCTGCGGACGTCGATGGCCACCTGCGGATATCGCGACATCGCGGAGTTCAACCGGGCCGAGTTGGCGGTCGCCCCCGCGCTCCAAACCGAGGGTAAGCATCTGCAGCGTGCCCAGGGCGTGGGCATGGGGGCAAACAAGGCCGCGGCGACCGTTGGCGTCGACTGAGGCACCCACGCGCGTGGCGGTGGGCCGGGGTGCCGTCGCCTAACACTCCCACACTGGAAGGCCGGATCACATGTGGGCCGGCCAGCCGGACGACGCTGCCGCCGGGCGATCGGGCGAGGCCGGATGCCGAGCGCCCGGCAAGCAAGCGCGCGGATGCGCGGCCGGCGGGCGGGCGCATGCGCCCGCCCGTACAAGAAGAAGTCGTTGTGTTGGACTACGGTGGTCAGTACTCCCAGCTCATCGCCAGGCGCGTCCGGGAATGCGGCGTGTTCTCCGAGCTGCTGCCCCATCACGTGGGCGCGGAGGAGGTCCGGCGCCGCCAGCCGCGCGGGGTGATCCTGTCCGGTGGCCCGGCCTCGGTGTATGCCGAGGGCGCCCCACCCCTGGACCGCGAACTGCTCGAGCTCGGCGTCCCGGTGCTCGGCATCTGCTACGGGATGCAGCTGCTGGCCCGCGAGCTCGGCGGCGATGTGAAGGCGGCCGAGGTGGGGGAGTTCGGTCGCTCTGAGCTGTTGGTCCACGAGCAGGGGCGCCTGCTGGCCGGCACCCCGGATGAGCAGACCTGCTGGATGTCCCACCGCGACACGGTGTTCGGCGCCCCTCCCAGGTTCACCGCCCTGGCGTCGTCCACGGGGTCGCCGGTGGCGGCGTTCGAGTCGACCGAGCGCGACGTGTACGGGATCCAGTTCCACCCTGAGGTCGTCCACACCCCGTACGGCCAGCAAGTTCTGACCAACTTCCTCCAGGACGTGTGCGAGTGCGAGCGGACCTGGAGTCCTGCGTCGGTTATCGATGATCAGGTGGCGCGCATCCGCGCCCAGGTCCGCGACGGCCGGGCCATCTGTGGTCTGTCGGGGGGCGTGGACTCCAGCGTGGCCGCCCTGCTCGTGCACCGGGCGATTGGTGACCGGCTGACCTGCGTGTTCGTGGACCACGGTCTGATGCGTAAGAACGAGGGCGCGCAGGTGATCGCCGCCTTCCGGGACCACTTCCATGTTCCGCTGGTGGCCGTGGACGCGTCGGAGCGGTTCCTGCGCCAGCTGAAGGGCGTCAGCGATCCCGAGGAGAAGCGCAAACGGATCGGGGCGGAGTTCATCCGGGTGTTCGAGGAGGAGGCGCGCACGCTCCAGGAGGGCGGTGACCCGGTTCGCTTCCTCGTCCAGGGGACGCTGTATTCCGACGTGATCGAGTCCGGTGGCGGGACGGGCGCGGCCACGATCAAGTCGCATCACAACGTGGGAGGGCTGCCCGAGGATCTCGGCTTCGAGCTGGTGGAGCCACTGCGCATGCTGTTCAAGGACGAGGTGCGCGCCGTGGGGGCCGAGCTGGGGCTGCCGGACAGGCTCATCTGGCGCCAGCCTTTCCCCGGGCCCGGGCTGGCCATCCGAGTGGTGGGCGGCGAGGCCACGCGCGAGCGCCTGGAGGTGCTCCGCGAGGCCGACGCGATCCTTCAGGACGAGATCCGCCAAGCGGGGCTGTACCGGGAGCTGTGGCAGTCGTTCTGCGTGCTGCCCGACATCCGCGCCGTGGGCGTCCAGGGTGACGCTCGCACGTACGGCAGCGTGATCGTCATCCGGGCGGTGACGAGCGATGACGCCATGACTGCCGACTGGGCCCGGCTCCCCTACGACCTGCTGGAGCGCATCGCCTCCCGCATGATCAGCGAGATCCGCCCGGTGGGTCGGGTGGTGCTGGACATCACCTCAAAGCCACCAGGCACGATCGAGTGGGAGTGAGCGCTCGCCGGTAGACGATCGGCGCAAAACATGGCCGAAGCCGGCGCGGGGGCGGGCCGGCCCAGCGCGCGGCGGGCGGGCCAGCGCGCGGCGGGCGCGCCGGGGGTAGGCGGAG
>JBPYDM010000172.1:0-2036 GCA_051986255.1 Solirubrobacteraceae bacterium
GCTGGTGCCGTACGGGGCGCCGGGCGTGCTGCCGCCGGCAGGCTGAGTAGCTCGGGCGTCGGCCCGGCCCTGAGACCTCGGGGCTCGGCCCGGCCATGGGAGCTCCGGCGTCGGCCGGTCTGAGAGCTCGCGCGCCAGCCGGCCCCCGGGCCTGCCACCAGCCCCGGATCCGCCGAGGCCTGAGCGTGATGGATTTTGGTTCATGGCGAACGCTTTTCCATCACGCTGGCGCGTGCAGCGACGAGCGGGGCCGTGTGCGCCGGCGCGCGCGGTGACCCGCGGGCCCAGCCACCCAGCGGAGAGGGGGGTGTCTGGGTTCACGACATATGTCCCGGGTGATAGGTCCCTCATGAGTCGGGACATGGGTCTCACCCGGTCGGGCATGGAGTGAGGTTCTTCCGGCGGTCGTTGTGGAGGCACGGCCCGTAGGGCCGGGTCGGAACGGCGAGCGCCGGGCGCCGCCGGGACGTGGGGTTGTTTCCCGGGGATGTCTCGTGCTCGCGTTGCTGTTCTCAAGGTCGTTTCTGACCAGTTGTCCGTTACTGCTGCTGCTGCCGAGTACGGGTTCTCCCGTCGGCACCTACACCGTCTCCTGGTTCGCTATCGGGAGGAGGGTCTGGAGGCGCTTGAGCCGCGCTCGCGCCGTCCGACAACGAATCCAGCCGCCACGCCTGAGCTGGTCTGTCAGCGTGTGCTGCAACTGCGCGCGCAGCTGAGCTCGAACGGGCTGGACGCCGGGCCGGTCACGATCGCCTGGCACCTGGAGCGGGAGGGCCTGCGAGTCCCGTCGACCTCCACGATCCGCAGGATCCTGCATCAGGCCGGGCTGATCGTTCCCGAGCCGCGCAAGCGCCCAAGGTCGTCCTATGTGCGGTTTCAGATGGCCCAGCCCAACGAGATGTGGCAATCGGACTTCATCCACTGGCGGCTGGCTGACGGGACCGATGTGGAGATCCTCAATTGGCTGGATGACCACTCCCGCTACCTGCTCTCCTGCACCGCCCATGAGCCCGTCAGCGGCGATGACGTGGTGGCCGTATTCCTCGCTAACGCGGACCGATACGGCCCGCCGGCCAGCACGCTGACCGACAACGGCAGCGTCTACACATCCCGCTTCACCGGCGGGCGCAACGCCTTCGAATACGTGCTCCCGCTGCTCGGGGTCCGCCAGAAGAACGGATCGCCGGGGCACCCCCAGACCCAAGGCAAGACCGAACGGTTTCACCAAACACTGCAGCGCTGGCTCAGAGCCAGGCCACCCGCAACGGCGATCCCCGAGCTCCAACGCCAGCTCGACCACTTCCAAGAGCACTACAACGAGCACCGCCCCCACCGGGCCCTGCACAGGAGGACCCCCGGCCACGCCTACCGCGCCACCCCCAAGGCCATTCCCGCCAGCTCACGACCCCAAGGCCACTACCGGCTGCGCTACGACCGCCTCGACACCAAAGGCAAGATGAGCATCCGCCGCGCCGGCCGCATGCACCACCTCGGCATCGGCGCCACGCACGCACGCAAACGCGTCCTCGCGCTCGCCGACGAGCACCACATCACCGTCGTCGACCTCACGACAGGCGAAGTCCTCTCCGTGCACCTCATCGAACCTAACAAGACCTACTGGCGCAACCAGAACAAAGAGCCCGGCCGCTGGCCGGGCTCTCACGACCGAGACACATGACGCGACTCATCCGAGACATATGTCCCGACTCATGACCTAGCGGAGAGGGAGGGATTCGAACCCTCGATGGAGTTATTCACGCCATACTCGCTCAGCACCGCTTGGCTGTTGCGGGATATCACCATGTGTCGCCGATCCCCGAGGATTCGGGCAAACGAGGCGGGTTACGTCTCGGATTTACCGCCAGATCCCGCGATCTGTCGCTTCCATACGTGCTTCCAAGGAGCGGGTAGGGCCGACCCCGCGAATGGGCTCACGGACCGGCCACCCAGCGACGATCCCGGTCGGGGGTTGATCCGGGTCTGCGTGCGGCAATATCCGACTCGTTCGGCCTGGTGTGGCGTGCGGGTGCGCTCGT
>JBPYDM010000173.1:0-11434 GCA_051986255.1 Solirubrobacteraceae bacterium
CGCCTCCGGCTCAGCCGCCGCCTCCGGCTCGCCCTCAGCCGCGGCCTCGGGCTCCGGCTCTGCCGCGGCCTCCGGTTCGGCATCAGCGGCGGCCTCGGGCTCCGCCTCAGCGGCGGGTTCGGCCTCGGACGCCGCCTCCGGCTCTGCCACCGCCTCCGGCTCTGGTGCAGCCTCCGCCTCCGGCTCAGCGGCGGCCTCAGGCTCAGCCTCTGCCGCGGCCTCCGGTTCGGCCTCAGCCGCCGCCTCCGGTTCGGCCTCAGCCGCGGCCTCGGGCTCAGCCTCCACCGCCGCCTCCGGTTCTGCCTCAGCCTCAGCCTCTGCCACCCCCGCCTCTCCCGGAGCTGCGGCCTCCGCGGCGGCAGGGGCCTCTCCGCTGACCAGGCCCTGTTCGGCGATCTGGCCGAGCTGGACGGCCAGCCCGGCTATCAGGGCATTCAGGGTGCGGACCAGACCCGAAAGGGGGGCGGCCACCGTGCCCACCAGCTGGCCGTGCAGTACGTCACGCGCCGGCAGCCGGGCAATCGCCCGAACATCATCCGCAGTCAGGGCCGAGCCATTCATCAACCCGCCCTTGAAGTCCAGCGTGCCGAACAGCCGGGCCGCGTCGTTCAGCGCCTTGGCGGCCAGCGCGGCATCGCCGGCCACGAACGCGAGAGCCGTCGGTCCGTCCAGCATCGGCTTGAGCGCCGGGATACCCGCGGTGTCGCTGGCGCGCTCGGTCAGCGAATTCTTGACGATTCGAAACACGGCCTCGGCCTCGCGCAGGCGGCCCCGCAGCTCAGCCGCCTGAGAAACGGAGATTCCTCGGTAGTCGACGGCGAACACGGCCTGGGCGTCCTGCAGCTGCCCGGCAAGCTCCTCTACGACTGCTGCTTTCTGATCTCGGTTCATCTCTTCTCCATTGAAAACGCCCGCACTTCAGGCGGGCGTCTCGGCTGGCCCCACCCTGTCAGGGTGAAGCTCGCTTGGAGGCTCCGCCTGCTCCGGACTTACGCGGCGGTCGCGGCCGAAGGTCTTGGGCTTCGCTCTGTTGGGGATCTTACGCCGGCACCGGCTCCTCGACGATGTCCCGGGTCCGCGACGGATCAACCTTCACACCTGGGCCCATCGTGGTAGCGACTGTGACCGAGCGGATATACCGCCCCTTGGCCGCTGAGGGCTTGGCCCGAATCAGCTCGTCGATCACCGCCGCGTAGTTCTCCAGGAGCTGGCGGCTGTCGAAGTCCCGCTTGCCGATGACCAGGTGGACGATGGCGTTGCGGTCGGTCCGGTACTCGACCTTCCCCGCTTTGGCCTCCTCCACCGCCTTGGCCACATCCATGGTCACCGTCCCGACCTTGGGATTGGGCATCTTGCCCGCTGGGCCAAGGATCCGGCCCAGACGGCCCACCACGGGCATCAGGTCAGGAGTGGCGATGGCTACGTCGAAATCATCAAAGCCATCCTGAATGCGCTGGGCCAGGTCCTCGGCACCCACGACGTCCGCGCCCGCACCCTCGGCCTCCCGGGCCTCTCGCCCTGGGCGAAGACGACGATCTTGACCTCCTTGCCCAATCCGTTGGGCAGGGCCACCGTCCCGCGCAGCTGCTCGTCGGCGTGGCGCACGTTCAGACCCGTCCGGACGTGGACCTCCATCGACTCGTTGAACTTGGCCTGCGAGAGCTCCTTAGCCAGAGCCACCGCCCCGGCGGGCGAATATTCATGCTCCCGATCAAGGCGCTCGCGGGCTTGCAGATAGGCCTTGCCCCGATGAGCCATCACACCACCTCCACTCCCATGGAGCGCGCCGTGCCCGCGATGATCCGGGCCGCTGCATCCACGTCATTGGCGTTCAGATCCTTCATCTTGCGCTCGGCGATCTGCCGGAGCTGGTCCTGGGTGATCGTCCCGACCTTCTCCCGGTAGGGCTCTGCCGAGCCCTTCTCGAGCGACAGCGCCTGCTTGATCAGCACAGCCGCCGGCGGGCTTTTGGTCTCGAACGTGAACGATCTGTCCTCGTACACCGTGATCACCACCGGGATCACGGTCCCCGCGTCGGACTGGGTCTGGGCATTGAACGCCTTGACGAATTCCATGATGTTCACGCCGTGCTGCCCGAGCGCGGGACCGACTGGCGGAGCAGGGCTAGCCTGACCCGCCGGGGCCTGAAGCTTGATCCGGGTGAGAACCTTCCTGGCCATCAGCGCGCTTCTCCGCGAGTTCGGCTAACGAATCGGCTCATATCTTCTTCACCTGGTCGAAGCCGACCTCGACCGGCGTCTCGCGACCGAAGATGGATACCAGAACCTTCAGGCGCTGAGCATCTTCGTTGACTTCGGAGATCTCGCCGGAGAAGTCGGACAGCGGACCGGAGATCACTTTCACCGACTCTCCTATGGCGAACTGCGCACGGCTCCGTGGCCGGACCTCCTGCTCCCGGTGCAACAGTCGGTTGACCTCGTCCTGGGTGAGCGGGACCGGTTCGTTCGAGGCTCCCACGAAGCCGGTGACCCCTGGCGTTCCCTTGACCAGGTTCCACGAGTCCTCGTTCAGGTCCATGTTGACCAGAACGTATCCGGGCATGGTGCGCTTCTCGACCGTGATCTTCTGGTTGTCCTTCATCTCGGAGACCGACTCAGTGGGCACGACGATCTGCCGTACCGCGGTCTGCTGACCGAGCGACACCACGCGGTGCTCGAGGTTCTGCTTGACCTTGTTCTCGTGGCCCGAGTATGTGTTGACGACGTACCAGCGGAACATTCGACCTATTCGCCTCAGGGGAGAGGAACTACCGATCCCGCTGCATGAAAGTCCACAGTGCCAGCGACGAGACGATGACGCCGACGCCCACCCACAACCAGACCGGGCTGCCTCCGATGAGGACTGCGTTCATGAAGTGCGAGGACACTGTGTCCGCGACGCCCAGGAAGACGCCGGCCACGATAACGAAGCCGAGCACCACCGCCGTGGCCTGCACGACTTGACGCCGGTCCGGCCACTGCACTCGCTGAAGCTCGCGCCAGCTGCCCTCCAGGAAGCCGATCAGGCGGGGGCGGGGACGGGGAGCGGCGCCGGGAACTGGCAGCGGTACCGCGCCCGCGCCACCACCCGGAGGATTTGGACCACCGCCGCCGTCACCACCGTCGCCATCAAAGCGTCCACTGACCTCGATACCTCCACCGTTGCCTGCGCCGGAGGCATCGAGCTCCTCCTCGTAGTCCTCAGAGATCGGTTCGTCCTCGGAGCGGTCCAGCGGATCAGGCTGGTCGCCGGCCGGAACTCGGTCCTCGAACTCGATCCGGCCCAGGGCCAGTTGTGCGTCGGCCAGCTCCACGTCGGGAGCGGCGTGCTCGAGCGGCGAGGGAAGCTCCTCGCCGACGTTGCTTCGAGTTGCGGCCAGCTGCGAGCGCCTGCCCACGGCCTGCGGCCGGCGGTCCCGTCGTTCCTTAGCGCGCTTGCGGTTTCGAGCCATCGGTCGTGTTCTAGCGCGTCTCGCGGTGGGCGGTGTGACACCTGCACCAGCGGCAGTACTTGCGCAGCTGGATGCGCTCAGGGTTGTTGCGCTTGCTCTTGTTGGTCTGGTAGTTCCGGCGTCTGCACTCCTCGCACGCGAGGGTTACAGCGATCCGGACGTCTCCGCGGGCCATATTCGTGCTTCGGTTCGGGCGTGGTCGGGATTCGGGCAGCCGTGCGCAGTAAGCGCCACCGGCGCCGCATCGGAGTGTAGCCGCTACCCCAACTCGCTTGGCACGAGTTCCAGTTCGAGCCAGCGCCCAGAGCGGAGCACGGAAACCCGCGCCCGCCGGCCGATCATTGTCTCGGTCATCAGCCGCTGCACGTCGTCGGCCCGCTCGATAGCCACGCCATCGATTTCGACGATCAGGTCCTCTGCCCGGAGCCCCGCGCGTTCGGCCGGACCTCCCGGTGCGACGTTGACCAGCTCGAATCCTGCCTGCCGCCCCAACCGAACTCGGGCATACGGAGGCAGTGGTCGGGGCCCTCCGGCCACGCCGATATAGGCGCGTCGCACCCTGCCGTCGCGCATCAACGACGAGACGATGCGCCGGGTGGCCGAGTTGATCGGCACGGCCAGCCCCAGTCCGTAACCGGCCACCGCCGTGTTTATTCCCACCACGCGCCCGCGGCTGTCGGCCAGTGCTCCTCCCGAGTTGCCCGGATTGAGCGCGGCATCCGTCTGGATGACGTTGTCGATGTAGCGCAGAGCGCTGCCCGATCGAGCCGGCAGCGATCGGCCCACTGCAGAGACCACCCCGGCGGTGAGCGAGCCGGCAAAGCCATGAGGGTTGCCGATGGCCACCACGAGCTGCCCCACCTTGAGGTTCGCGGCGTCACCCAATTCGGCCGCGGACAGGCCGCCGCCCTCCACTCTGAGAAGCGCCAGATCCGAGAGATGGTCAACCCCAACTACCGAGAACCCGAGCTCGCGACCGTCCACGAACGCTGCCCGTCCGCTCCCCCGGGCATCCCTCACCACGTGTGCAGAGGTGAGCAGGAACCCGTCGGGCGAGAGGACCACAGCGCTCCCCGCTCCCGCGGGCACCTTGCCCACCCTGGTGCGGCGAAGGACGCGGAGGTTGGCCACGGACGGCGCCAGCTGCTCGGCTACCCGGACGACGATCTGAGAGTAGGCGTCGAGGGCGTCGGCTTCCTCTGGAGGGGTGTCCTGGGGATCAGGCCGGGCCACAACGGCGGCCATCAGGCGGCTTCCAGCTCAACCGACACTGTCTGCTCGTCGGTGCCCCGGACGAGCCCGAGCGCGAGTTGCTCTCCCGGTTGGGCCGCGTCGAGGACGTCGTAGAGTCCGTCCAGGCTTTCCAGCGGCTGTCCATCGGCGGCCACGATCAGGTCGCCACGCCGCAGCCCGGCCCGGTCGGCCGGCGTCGCGTCCTGGACTCCACGGATGAGAATTCCATCGCGAGGAGGAAGGCCAACCGCGGCCCGCAGCCGGCGGGCGGCCCGTGGCGGGGCCACGGCGATGCCCAACCGCACCGGTTGGCGCTGCTCGCCCCGCCCCAGCGCTTCCACCCGCACGGTGTTGCTTGCATCGAGCGGAATGGCCACGACCAGACCGGGATCCAAGCGAACGCTGTTCAGGGCCAGGAGGTGGCCCTCGAGGTCGATCAGTGGCCCGCCGGAGGAACCCCGAGGCAGGGGTGCCGTGTGTTCGATCCCGCCGCTGATGTTCCGTCCGCGCGGCCCGCGGAAGCTCGCGGTCACGGATGAGACGAATCCCGGGGTTACGTGGAGTCCGCGGCCACCCGGGTTGGCCAGAGCCAGAACCGGGCGTCCGACCGTCACTGGGTCTGCCCCCTGATCCAGCCATGGGATGGGATCCACCTGGGCGCTATCGACCTCCACCACGGCGAGGTCCAAACTAACGTCGGCCCCGCTGACCCGTCCAGTCTCAGATCGGCCGTCGGAGAAGATCACCGTCAGCTCGGGGTGGGACACGTTGTGGGCATTGGTGAGGACTCGCCCTGGGGCGATCACCGTACCGCTGCCTCCGCCCCAGCGGCCTCGAAGCCCTACCACTGCGGGCCCGGTGCGCTGTACGGCGGCTTGGATGGCTGACTCAAATTCGTTCATGGCACCTCAAATTCATTCATAGACAGCCGCTACAGTAGCAACTTGCAATTTGCAAGTCAATGCCTGGGCCAGCCCCGCACGCGGATCGGGACCCGAGCGGACGACAATGTGCCGACCAACATGCCCGACACCCATCCCACCCGATCCCCTGATCAAGCAGACGGTCCGCTGACCCCCGGCGAGGACTCGCCCACGCTGGCGCTCGCCGCCGCGCTGGGCGCGGTCGGCGATCGCTGGACATTGTTGGTGATCAATGCTCTGCTGCCAGGTTCACGCCGCTTTGGTGAGCTCCAGGAGGACATCCCGGGGATAGCGCCCAACATCCTCACCCAGCGGCTCCGACGGCTGGAACAGGACGCACTGGTAGTGGCGCGCCCCTACTCCACCCGTCCCCTCCGGGTGGCCTACGAGCTCAGCGCCGCCGGGGCCGAGCTGGCCGGGGCTCTTCGACTGCTCGCCGGCTGGGGAGCGAGGAATTTGGCCGGAGCATCATCGCCCCGCCATTCGGTGTGCGGCACACCGATGGAGGCGCGGTGGTGGTGTCCCACCTGCCGTGAGGCGGTGGGTGAGGAGGCCGGCGAGGACCTTTATTTCCTGTAGGAGGGCCTGGGCGGGCCCCACGGGAGCGCGGGGCAGGGAACAATTCCTGCATGCTGCGCTTGGTAGGCCTGATGATCTCGATCGGGCTGGCGGACTCGCTGAACCCGTCCACCATCGCGCCGGCACTCTACCTGGCCGCCGGGGATCACCCTCGCCGCCGGGTCACCGAGTTCACGCTGGCGGTGTTCGTCGTCTACCTGGGAGGAGGGACGCTGATCGCGCTGGGTCCCGGCCAGCTCATCCGGTCACTCGTTCCCCATCCCCACCGCACACCCCGGCATATCGCCGAGATCGTGGCCGGCTGCGTGCTGATTATCACGGCAATGATCATCTGGCACCGCCGCCAGCGGCTGGCTTCGCGGCGGCTGCCCCAGGCTCAGAAGGCCAAGTCGAGCGCGTTGCTGGGGGCGACGATCACCCTGATCGAGCTGCCGACCGCATTCCCATATTTCGCGGCCATCGCGGCGGTGCTAGGTGCCGGTTTGGAGGTCGGACAGGAATTCCTCCTCCTTGTGATCTTCAACGTGTGCTTCGTGCTTCCCCTGCTGGTGATCGTGTTCATCGTCACCTTCGCCGGTGATCGGTCCACGCGGGTGCTCGGCGTCGGCCGGAGGCTTCTCGAGCGCCGCTGGCCGCAGATCCTGGCCGGCTTGTTCCTGATCGTGGGGGTGGGGGCCGTGCTGGTGGGAGCCAGCGGTCTAGCTGCCGCTGGCCACGGCGGAATAGGGCGCTTCTTCCGCCACGTCCGTCGCTTCTTCCACCTGCGCGCGCGCTGACCGGTAATCGCTCGAAGCCGAAGGCCGCTCAGCCAGCCTGACGGGCGCCCCGCACCAGCCGGCGCATCCCGGCGATCCAGCGCTCGTTGTCCGACCCCTTGCGCGCCATGTACTCCGTCACCGGGGGATGCGGCAGGATTAGGAACCGCTCATCCCGAAGGCCCTGGACCACCGCCTCGGCTACGTCCTGCGGCTCGAGCAGTTCGTCCGCGAGCAGGGCGGCGGCGCCGACCGCGTCATCCAGCGCCCCATCGAGCATCGGCGTCCGAACTCCGAGCGGACATAGGCACGAGACCTTCACTCCCAAGTCGCCATACGTGATAGCCAGCCACTCCGCTACGGCTACCGCCGCGTGCTTGGTCACCGAGTACACCTGCGCGCCGACCTGGGTCAGGAGTCCGGCCGCAGAGGCCGTGCTCACCAGGTACCCGTCCCCTCGCTCGAGCATTTCTGGGATGAGGGCTCGGGCCGCCCACACATGGGCCATGACGTTTATCCGCCACGCTCGGTCCCACTCCTCGTCGGCCGCCTCAGGACCACCACCCGGCCCGGGAATTCCGGCGTTCGAGCAGAAAACATCGATGACTCCACCGACCTCTCGCGCCCGCTTGATGAGCCGGCGGATCTCGTCTTCGCGGCCCACGTCCACGTGCACGGCCGTGGCCCCCAGATCATCGGCCACCGCCTGCACCGCCTCATGGTTGACATCGCCGAGGACAAGCGCGCGGGGCCGCTCGGCCGCGACCCGGCGAGCCAGGGCTGCCCCGATGCCGCTTCCGGCTCCCGTGATGACAACGGTGCGATCAGCCAACTCCATGCGCCCCAAGAGACTAGTGTTCCTCTCCAATCGATGGACTTCGAGCTGAGTGATCGCTGCAAGGAGCTTCGGGACCGCCTGCTGGCCTTCATGGACGAGCACGTGTATCCGGCGGAGCCGGTGTATCACGAGCAGCTTCAGGAATCGGGCAACCCGCATTTCCATCCGCCGGTGATGGAGGAGCTCAAGGAGCGGGCGCGGGAGCGCGGGTTGTGGAATCTGTTCTTGCCGTATGAGCTTCCCGACAGCTCGGTCCCGGCGCTGAGCAACTCGGATTACGCGCCGCTGGCCGAGATCATGGGTCGAAGCCATATCGCGTCGGAGGCCTGCAACTGTGCCGCTCCCGACACCGGGAACATGGAGGTCCTGACGCTGTTCGGCTCGGCCGAGCAGAAGGAACGCTGGCTGGCGCCTCTGCTCGAGGGGGAGATCCGCTCGGCCTTCGCCATGACCGAGCCGGACGTGGCCAGCTCTGATGCCACGAACATCCAGTTGCGGATCGAGCGCGATGGCGACGAGTACGTCCTGAACGGACGCAAGTGGTGGACCTCGGGAGCGATGCGCGAGCGGTGCAAGATCATGATCGTGATGGGCAAGACCGACCCGGATGGGGTCCTCTTCCGGCAGCAGTCGATGATCCTGGTGGAGCCCGGGACGCCCGGAGTGAGCTTCCTGCGCAACCTCCCCGTGTTTGGCTACGTGGATCAGGAGAGCCACGCCGAGGTGCTGTTCGAGGACGTGCGCGTCCCGGCCAGCAACCTGATCGCCAATGAGGGAGACGGCTTCCTGATCGCCCAGGCCCGACTCGGCCCCGGCCGGATCCACCATTGCATGCGTACGATCGGGGCGGCCGAGCGGGCGCTTGGGCTGATGTGTGAGCGGGCCAGCACGCGCACCACGTTCGGCCAGACTCTGGCCGAACGGGCCAACGTGCAGGACTGGATCGCCGAGGCCCGGATCGAGATCGACATGGCCCGCCTGCTCACCCTGCGGGCGGCTTGGCTGATGGACACCGTGGGCAACAAGCACGCCCGCACCGAGATCGCGGCCATCAAGGTGGCCGCCCCCACGGTGGCCCTGAAGGTGATCGATAGGGCCATCCAGGTGTACGGGGGGGCCGGGGTATCCGACGACTTTCCGCTGGCCACGATGTACGCCCACCTCAGGACCCTGCGTATGGCCGACGGTCCGGACGAGGTCCACAAACGGACCATCGCCCGCCATGAGTTGCGCAAGCTGAGCGCCCCGGCCAGCGTGCCGGCGTAAGGCCGCGCAGGCTGAGCGCTCCTCTGGGGGAAACACTCCTACCGGGCGCCATACTGCGGTGGATGCCACTGCCGACCCGCAGAGACCGGGCGGCCGCTCACCCCCACGCACGCCGCCGGCGCTCCGCCCGAGCCGATCAACCCCCGCTGCCTCGATCCGCCTGGACCAGGCTGATCGCCGCCACGGGCGCGGCGGCGCTGCTTCAGCTCGACGGGACTCTGATCACCGTGGCCCTGCCCTCAGTGAGCCGTGGCCTGGGCGTCACGGTGGGCTCCACCGCCACCGTGCTGAGCGCGTATTTCGTCGCCTACGCGGTGATGCTTCTCCCCGGAGGCGTGCTGGTGGACCGCTTTGGGGCCCGGCGGCTTGCCCTGATTGGTCTGGCGCTATTTGCCGTGGGAGCCGGCGCGGGAGCGCTGGTGGACGACTTCGGCCTGCTCGTGTTCACCCGGGTGATCCAGGGCATGGGCGCCGGTCTGGTGAGCCCGGCGGCGCTCGCTGCCGCGGTCAGCGGTTTCCCTGCGGAGAGGCGAGGGAGCGCCCTGGGGATCTGGGGAGCCAGCGCCGGGGTGGCCAATCTGGTCGGGCCGCTGCTCGGCGGTCTGCTCACGGTGGCGTTCGGCTGGCGAGCCGCCTGGTGGGCACTCGTACCGCTGGCGCTGGCCGCGGCCTGGGGCATCGAGCGCCAGGTGCCACGGACGCTGCATGGCGAGCGGGCCGGCGGCCCCCAGCCGCTGCATGCCGAGCGGGCCGGCAGCCGCCAGCCGATCCTCAACCCGACCGTGCTCACGGCGACGCTGGTGGCCGGGCTGACCTTCGCCGTGATGATCGGGTCGTTCTTCCTGGCTGAGCAGTACCTCCAGCGTTCCGCGGGGTTCTCGGCTCTGGGAGCATCAGCGGCCTTGATCCTGGTGGCCGTGCTCGTGGCCGCGGGGGCGCCGCTGGCGGGAAGGTTGGTGGATCGCCACGGTGAACGGCTGCCCGCTCTGCTCGGGTTTCTGGGGACCGGAGCTGGGCTGGCTGTCCTGGGCATCCCCGGGGTCCCGCTCGACAGCGTCGTCACCATCCTGCCCCTGATCCCGGTCGGGCTGGGCCTGGGGATGCTGTTCGTCCCCACCTCACGGGCCGCGCTCAATGCCACTCCGTCGGCGTTCCACGGGCGCACCTCGGCCATCCTGTCGATAGGCCGGCTGCTCGGTGCCGCCATCGGCGGCGCCCTCGGCGGAGTTGCCCTCGCAAACGGAGCACACGCCTCCACCGTCCACGAGGCGCTGCTTGTCGCCTCGGGCATCTCCCTGCTCATCGGGGTTCCCGCCTCGCTCCTCCTGGGCTCAGGGGCCCCGCCCGTGACCGGGGTCCAAGCCTCGGGCGAGACGGCGTAAGCGATGGCCCAGGGCGCAACCGACACCAGCTAGCGATGAGCACGCGCTCCCTTCTTCACAAGAACGCGATCGCCTCCATTCGAAAGCTGGGGCTGGTGCCTGGTCGCGCGCAGCGATAATTTGCCGTCGGCCGACAACCGAGAGGGCCAGCCCGGGCACGCGAGGCTGAGGAAGGAGCGACATGACCACACAATCACCGGCTCGCCTGGCAAGCGAGGAGGTGATCATCAGCGCGCCGATGAGCTACGCCGGATCGGCTCAGCGCATCATCCGCCTTCGCCGCCGAGCGGATGGTGGCTGGGAGTTGGCCGCCGTCACCAGCCTCGTCGTAATGCTCGTGGTCATGGCCTGGATGTTCATCACGGTCTGGTACCTGATGTGGGGGCTGTTGCTGGTTCCCTACCGCCTGATGCGGCGCGGGCAGCGCAAACGCAAGGTCGAGTCGCTGCGGCATAGGGAGTTGCTGGGAGCCCTACAGGGCGCGGCGGCGACTTCGCCCGCGCAGGCGTTGCCGCCCCCGCCCGCAACTGAGCTCGTCGCGGACACGGATCGTGACCGGGTAGCTGACGAGCTGCGGCAGCACATGCTCTCGGGCAGGCTCACCACGAGCGAGTTCGAGACACGTCTCGCCTCAGCACACGCGGCCCGAACGCGAGGCGACCTGGACGCCGCCCGAGCGGACCTCCCCCGGCTGGAGAACGGCCGGCTGCAGCAGCCGCCTACCTAACCGCCAATGGCCGCGAGCCTCATGCCGTCGCTGGCCGGGGCCCCTTATGCGGGAAATTGTCTCTGGATGTCGCCATTTCGACACGGAGAGACAAAAATGGCCGCGCAAGCGTCGGCGAAGGGTGCGGTCGTACACGCTCAGCCCACGATCGCGATGTTGCCGCCGCTGCGGGCGCCGCAGGCGCGTGCAGCCGACCGGAACGCAGGCGACAAAGGGTTGAGCCCAGCCGGCGCGGGTTTCGCGCCGGGCGAAAACGACGGGTCGGGGAAGTTCGGGACAC
>JBPYDM010000174.1:0-5746 GCA_051986255.1 Solirubrobacteraceae bacterium
ATCTGGTGGTCTCCGTGGACGTGCGCGAGCGGCGCCTGGCCACCCGCGGCTGGACGGCCGATGTGGAGGTCCCCGTGGAGGAAGCGATCAGGAGACTGGGGGACCGGGGGGTGCGGCGCTTCGTCTATTCGAGCATCGACCGCGACGGCCTGCTCGCGGGCCCCGACCTGGAGGCGGCCAAGACCATGGCCGCGACGGTGCGCGGCACATTTATGTACTCCGGAGGCGTCTCAAGCCTTGAGGATTTACGGGCGCTGGCCGCCTTGCGGCAGGTCAACCTGACCGGGGTGATCGTGGGCAAGGCGCTGTACGAGGCCCGCTTCTCGGTCCAGGCGGGCCAACGCGCGCTGGACGGCCCTCGGGGCTGAGCGATTCGGGCCGCCCCAGCGGAACGATCCGGTCAGGAACCGGCGACCCGCTTCAGAAACGGGATGAGGTGGGCGAAGAAGGCGTTGTGAGGGTAGGCACCCGCCGGGTCGTTGTGGGCGTATGTGTGCTGCCGGTTGACCAGGACCAGATTCTTCGCCGGGATGTGTGATTGGGAGACCAGGGATTGTGCCGCAAGCAGCACGGCCTTCTGACCGAGCTCGGTGCAGAAGGCGTAGATGAGAAGGCTGTGGGGCAGGTGCCGTCCCATCGTGGAGTGCACGTTCAGGACCTTCTGGGCGGGGTTGGCCAGCCCGTTCCCCACCGCCCCGGTGTCGTCGGTCAGCCGCTGGGGGAAGTACCACTCGGTGCCGTTGGCGTTCATGATGCCCGCCCCGGCGAACATCGCGGCGTAGCGCGTGATCGGGGTCAAGGCGCCCGCGCCATTCCAGGTGTGGTAGCCGTTGATCGTGTGCGAGGAGACACCGCGGCCCAGATGCGCCTGGGCTGCCACCAGCCCCGGGGGCGAAGTGCCCACGTTGAGCGCGTAGCCGTACTCAGCCTCGTTGGTCACGGGCACCTTGGGTTTCAGGTCCGAGGGCAGCAACGCGAATGTCTGACCGAGCGAGGGGGTGTTGGGCGACATCAGCACACCCAGCGAGCCGGTGGCGTTGAACAGGCCCGCGAACGGCGACGCGATGCCACCAAAGACCAGCCAGGGCGAGGTTTTGGAAGCGTCGAGCGCGGACAGCGTTTGCTGAGCCGCCTGGGCAGACTCGGCCGGGCCACTGCCACCATCGATGTACACCAGCCCCGAGAGGCCGTCGGCCCCGGCGCGGCCCCCGAAGTTCCAGGTGGCGTACGCCGTGAGGACCGACCCACCCAGCGAGTGACCTCCGAGCACAACCTTGCCGCCGAGCCGATGGGCGGCCCGGATCACCCGGTGCAGGTCCTGGACGGCCACGTTCATTCCCCAGCCTTTGGCGAACTCCACCGAGGAGTTGGGGATGAGCTGGAAGTGGCGCGTTACGTGCTTGTTGGTCAGCCACCCGAGGTAGTAGTTGAACAGCTGTTGGGGCGTCGCGTGCCCCCGCTTGGCCACGTTCAGCTCCGACTCGTCGTCGAGCAGGTTCTCCCGGCGCTGGACCGCCCAGACCTGCCATCCCTTCGCCTTGGCCACAATCCATTGGGCCAGCGGGACGAAGTACGAGGCGGCGGCGGATGTCCCCGGTTCGAGCACGAGGACATTCCTGGCACCCGAGGGGCCGACCTTGATCACGCCCACCTTGTCGTACTTGGCCGGCGTGCCGGAAGCGCGATAACCCGGCATCCAGGTCACGTGGAGAGCTGCGCTGGCCGGGACGGCTGTGGCCGCCATCGTGACCAGTGTCCCCCCAATGAGGGCTGTAATCCAGAGCGCTCGCTTCATGCCGGTGCTGAATCCTATTCTGTTTTCGATGCACTACAAGAGAGTCATTCCTTGCCTGGACGTCGACGCCGGACGTGTGGTGAAGGGAACCGAGTTCGTGGACCTGCGCGACGCCGGCGATCCGGTCGAGCTGGCCGCCCGGTACGACGCCCAGGGAGCGGACGAGCTCGCGTTCCTGGACATAACCGCCACCTCGGGCCGGCGCAGCACGGTGGTGGAGCTGGCCCGGAGGGTGGCAGACGAGGTCTTCGTCCCGTTCACAATCGGGGGCGGGATCCGCTCGGTGGGCGACGCCCAAGCGGTGCTGGATGCCGGTGCCGACAAGGTTTCCGTCAATTCGGCGGCCCTGGACCGGCCTGGGCTGATCGATGAGCTGGCTCAGACGTTCGGTGCGCAATGCGTAGTGCTGGCCATCGATGCCAAGGCAACAGATTCGGGTTGGGAAGCCTATGCGGCCGGAGGCCGCAAGCCGGCCGGTCGCGACGTCGTGCGGTGGGCGGTCGAGGCCACGGAGCGGGGGGCGGGGGAGATCCTGCTGACCAGCATGGACCGGGACGGGACCCAGGCGGGGTATGACCTTCAGCTGCTCGAGCGCGTGGCCCAAGCGGTGAGCGTCCCGCTGATCGCCTCCGGAGGAGCCGGGGAGCTTGGCCACCTGGTCGCCGGCCTTCAGGCGGGTGCGGACGCTGTCCTTTGCGCCTCCATCCTCCACTACGGCCGGCACACGGTGCCGGAGATCAAGGATTACCTGCGAGGCACAGGGGTGGCAGTGCGGCCGGTGGGGTGAGCGGGGGATCGCTCGGGAGCGCCGGAGCCGGTTGGCTCAGGTCGGGTTGTTTGGCGCGCGGAAGCAGGCTCGGCCGCATGGGCATCGGGGACGTGGTGTGGCGTCACAAAGCGCGGACGAGCGCCGGCGCTTGGTGAGGTTGGTGGGCCCATAGCCGTGTGGCGTCACTGAGCGTGGCTCGGGATGCGAGCTTTGTGACGCTGCATCGCGCCTGCGCCGCGACGGCGCCCGCGCTGACCCGGCGTCGGCCGGGACCGTGCCCGCGGTCTCGGCGACTTTGCGGGGCCGCGCGTAGCCGGGATTTTGGCGGGCGAGGCCTAGGGGCGGGCGACCTGGCCGGGGCGCCGGCCGGTGAGACGCTCGAGCTGCGCGAGGAGCTTCGGGCCCTGGGGATTTCTGTTGTCGAAGTTGAAAGCGGCGCGCGTCAAGTCCCCGTTGGTGGCTGCCGAGCATCCGGGCAGGGTGACCAAGATCTGAACCTCGTGCTGTCCTGGGTAGTTCAGCGTGGCCAGGACCTCGGACCCGTCGTCGCTGGGGCAGAAAAAGACCTGGTCAGACGGAGGCGACTTGAGCGAGTCAAACCTGTCGACCAGCCGGTGGATGGTCGGACCGTCGGTCACTAGTTCATTGCCCACGAGCTTGAACCTGGGCCGGCTGTTCAGACCCGAATACCGGCACAGGTTGATCATCCGCGCGCCACGCGGGGCGAGTTCGCGCTGCGCCGGCGGCCACGGGTTGCTCCCGATCCCGCGTGGGCCCCGGGTCGGGCAGGTGGGAGAGGAGCTCCCGCTGGCACTGCCCACGGCCAGAAGCCCTCCGATAAGCAGGGCGGCCACGGGCAATATGGCCGCCAGAAACCATGTCCGAGGTCCTCTCAACGCCGGGGCTGAGATGCGGCTCCCCGGTGTCGGACCCAACGGATGTCCCCTGGCCCGGCTAGGCCGCCTCTTCGACGTACCCGGCCGCTGTGCAGGAATCGCAGTAGGCGGCGGGGGGGACGCGAGGTTCGTAGCAGCCGGGACGGCAACAGGTCGAGGAGCGCTTGGGCCGTCCGCGTCCGATACGGGCGGCAGCGGCATCCTTCAGCTCCTCGCGCATGCGATCCAGCTCCGCGGCGTGCTCAGCACAGAACCGACGGCCTGGAAGAGCCGCTTGCTGACAATGGCTTCCACTACGACAACGCATCAATACTCCATTATAGCAAGGAATGCGAACGCACGTTCCTGCTGGCGCTCGTGCGCCGCGATCCGGCGTCCGCTCGGGGTGCTTGGGTGTTGGTGGCGCCACCTCCCGACACCTGGCGGTGCTTCGGAAGTAGCTCATACAGCGTAGACGATCCGCATAAATAAAGCGCGCCGTAGTCGGCCACGACGCCGTTGAAGGCGCCGTCGGGGAACGAGAACACCTGCTTTCCGGTGCGCAGATTCAGGCCAGCGGTTGTCTTGGAGCCCAGGTCCGAGTAGTAGACGACGTCGCCCACGATGGTGGAGGAGCCCGAGATCCGTCCCCCGGCCGCGTGCTTCCAGCGCAGCGCCCCCGAGCGGGCGTTGAACGCGTAGAAGTTGCCGTCGTAGGAGCCGACGTACACGGTCGGGCCCACGCCTCGGATGTTGGCCACGGCCGCCGAGGCATAGACGTAGGCGCCGGTGGACGTGGCCCAGCCAAGCGCGCCGGTGCGCTGGGCGAACGAGTACACGCGGCCGTCGGTGTTGCCCATGTATACCCGGCCGAAGGCCACCGCTGGTGTGGCGTAGAAATTGCCCGACCCGAAGCCGAAGTCGGAGCCGTCGGTGTTGACCGCCCAGATCCGGTGCCCGGTCTGGGCATTCAGCGCATACGCTCGCCCCGCGTAGTCACCAAAGTACAGTCGGCCCCCGGACAGCGCCGGACCGCCCTTGACGGCGGCGCTGGCCGAGAAGATCCAATTGACGTGGCCGTCCCCGGCCCGCAGGTCGTACACATGGCCGGCCTGATCACCAAAGTAGACCGAGCCTCCCTGGGCGATGGGGGAGGACTCGCTGCCCGCGGGCAGCCGGCGAGACCACACCACCCGCCCGGTCTTCATGCGCAGCGCCACAAAGCTTCCGTTTCCGGGGCGCTGACCCTGGTTGGACAGGACCGGCACGAACACGAGCCCCTGATTGATATCCAGCGCCGGTGAGGCGGCGGCCACCGTGCCCACCTTGGTCTCCCAGAGCTTCCGGCCCGTGTGCTTGTCAATCGCCTTCACCGATCCGTCGTCGTCCAGGTCATACAGCCGACCGCCGTAGATCACCGGCGGGAACTCGAGTTGGGCGTAGTCCTCGAACCGCCAGCCCACCCGGAACGGCGGGCTGAGTACCGGTGGGGCCGGCAGATAGCGTGTGCGGCCAGCGTTGTAGCCGTAGCGCGCCCACAGAAAGGTGGACGCGTGCTGCTCCCTCGACTGGGGAGCCGCTGCATCGAATTCCACGTTGGAATGGGACACGTTGCCGGGCGCGTGCAGCAGGACAAACGCCACAGCGCCCCCCACCAGCAGTCCCAGGACCGCTACGGCGATCATGCCCCACCGCAGCAGACGCCGCGAACCGGGGCTCGGCATCTCGTGGATGGTAGCCGCGGGGTCGGTCGTGACCCGCGAGCCGCCCGTCGGGAGGGGCCAGCCACCCCTCGGGACACGGCAAGATGCGCATATGGAGACTCCGCAGGCCGGTCAGCTCCTGGACCAGGTTCGCTCGCTGCCCGCGGCCGCGCCCCTGCTCGACCGCCTGGGCGAGCGCAGCGGCGTCCACCTGGTGGGTGGGGCGGTGCGCGACCTGCTCCGGGGCGGAGCTCCACCGGACCTCGATCTGGTGGTGGAGGGCGACGCCACGGGGTTGGTGGAGCAGCTGGGCGGCGCGGTCATCCGCCACGAGCGCTTCGGAACCTGGGCCGTGGCGCTAGGCGGCTTTACCTACGACATCGCCCAGGCCCGGAGCGAGACGTATTCCGTCCCGGGCGCCCTCCCCGAGGTCAGGCCGGCCACGCTGGAGGAAGATCTCCGGCGCCGCGACTTCACCGTCAACGCTATCGCCCTGGCCCTTGGCGGTCCTCGGCCGGGCGAGCTGAACGCCGCGCCCGGCGCCCTGGAAGACCTTGAGCGGCGCTGTCTGCGGGTCCTGCATAGCCGGAGCTTCATCGACGAT
>JBPYDM010000175.1:0-3735 GCA_051986255.1 Solirubrobacteraceae bacterium
GGCCCGTACAAGCCGGACCACTACAGGTACTAGATATGGCCGGCGCGCATGCGCGCCGGCCCCGGCCGGTGCATGCACCGGCCGGTGGGGCTGCACATGTGCAGCCCCAAACACTTCACGATGTGGCGGACCTCGGCCTGGCGGACGGCGGGGCCGCCCAGATCGCGTGGGCCCGGCAGCAGATGCCCGTGCTCGAGTCCGTCCGAGCGAGGTTCGCCGCCGAGCGCCCACTCGAGGACACCGGGGTGGCGGCCTGTCTGCACGTCACGGCGGAGACGGCCAACCTACTGCTCACGCTGGCGGCGGGTGGAGCGCGCGTGGCGCTGTGCTCGGCCAATCCCCTCTCCGCTCAGGACGACGTGGCCGCGGCGCTGGTGGTCCGGGAGGGTGTGCAGGTTCGGGCCCGGCGGGGTGAGGGACCGCAGGAACAGGCGCGTCATGTCGTCCAGACGCTGGAGTTCGGCCCGCGCGTAACCATCGACGACGGCGCGGACCTGCTGGTCACAGCGCATGAGCAGGGGCTGGCCTTAGAGGAGCTGATCGGCGGTACCGAGGAGACGACCACCGGACTGGTGCGGCTGCGCCGGCTCGAGCAGCAGGAGCTGCTGCGCTGTCCCGTCCTGGCCGTCAACGAGGCAAGGACCGAGCGGGCGCTGAATGATCGCCACGGCACCGGCCAATCGGCCCTGGACGGGATCATCCGGGCCAGCCACGTCCTGCTGGCCGGCCACACGGTGGTGGTGGTCGGCTACGGCTGGGCCGGTCAGGGGGTCGCCGAGCGGGCGCGTGGAGCGGGGGCCCACGTGGTGATCTCCGAGATCGACCCACTTCGGGCGCTGGAGGCCCGAATGGCCGGCTACGAGGTCATGCCCGCGCTCGAGGCGGCCGAGCGAGGCGACATCTTCATCACCGTGACCGGCTCGCGGCGGGTCCTGCGCGGCGAGCACTTCGCCCGGATGAAGGACGGTGCCGTGCTGGCCAACGCAGGGCATTTCGACGTGGAGATCGACCTGGAGGAGCTCGGTGAGCTGGCCACGGGCGGGGTAAGGCAGGTGAGGCCGCTGGTGGAGCAGTACGAGCGCGCGGACGGCGCGCGGCTGAACCTGCTGGCCCGAGGCCGGGTGGTGAACCTGGCCGCCGCGGAGGGTCATCCGCCGGCCCTGATGGATGTGTCGTTCTCGCTCCAGGCGTTGTGCGTGGAGGAGCTGGTGAGACGGGGAGGTGAGCTGGCTCCGCGGGTGCACGGGGTGCCGCCGCGGATCGACGAGGAGGTGGCCGCACTGAAGCTGGCCGCGCTCGGCGTGAAGTTCGACCGCCCCACAGCCGAGCAGGAACGCTACCGGGAGTCGTGGACGTGAGAGGATTGCCGCATGGCGGCAGCTCATGACGGCGCCCGGGGCGGGATCGATCTCGGGGGGACCAAGATCGAGGCGCTGGTGGTAGACGCCAGGAACGAGGTTCTGGGTGCAGCGCGCCGACCCACCCCGACGGAAGGAGGCCCGGAGGACGTGGCCGTCCAGCTGGTCGATGCGATCACGGATGCCTGTAGCTCGGCGGGAACCGAGCCGGCCAAGCTGAAGGGCGTGGGTGTCGGGTCGCCGGGGGCCGTGGATGAGGAGACAGGAATCGTGGCCCAGGCCCGCAACCTGCCGGGGTGGGAGGGGAGCTTTCCGCTGGCCGAGAGACTGGCCGGTGAGCTGGGAACCCGGGTGATTATCGGCAACGACGTACAGGTGGCCACGGAGGCGGAGTTTCATCTTGGAGCCGGGCGCCCCTACCAGTCGCTGCTGGGAGTGTTCTGGGGCACGGGGGTGGGTGGAGGGCTGATTCTGAACGGCCAGCCGTGGCTGGGACGCGGAGCGGCCGGGGAGATCGGGCATACGGTGGTCAAGATGAACGGCGCGCGGTGCACGTGCGGGCGCCGGGGGTGCGTCGAGGCCTACGCCGGCCGGGGGGCGATGGAGATCCGGGCCCGCCGTCGGGTGACCCAAGGCGAGCACACGACCCTGTTCAAGCTGATGGAGGCGCGCGGCCGGACCCGCCTCACCAGCTCGGTATGGGCCCACGCCCTCGCGCACGGGGACAGCATGGCCATCCGGCTCATCGACCGCGCGATCGAGGCCCTGGCGGCAGGAATCGCGTCGGCGATCAACCTGTTGGACGTCGAGGCGGTGGTCATCGGGGGCGGGCTGGGGGTGCGCTTTGGCGTCCCGTATGTGGCTCGGATCGCGGCCGCCATGGAGCCACACCTGTTCCACGACGAGCGTCCGCCGAACGTGCACGTGGCCGGCCTGGGCGACCTGGGTGGCGCGGTGGGGGCCGCGCTGCTGGCCGCGCGGTAACGCGCGGCGTTTGGGGGCGATCGCGCCGGAAACAACCCAACCCCGGCATGTGCAGCGGGCGGTTTGGGTTGTTGACGGCAAATAGAGCCGTCAACGTCCCTATCGGTCCGCCGACACACCTCCGTTGGGACGTTGACCGGCGGTGGGGGACGGGACGATTTACCAGCCAGTAAAGGGGCACAAGGCCTTAACCCGCAGTTCACACTGCGTAACCTGCAGTTCACACTGCGCTCGACGGGGGTCTGTCGCACGCCGCCGTCGTTTCTGCCAATATCGCCCTGGCGTGCAGGGACGCCATGGAGGGAGTGAAAATACGTGTCTGAAGAGCTAGGGCAGGTGCCGCTCGCATGATTGCCCGGGTCGCCGCGATCGGGGCACTAGCCGTGGCCGTGATCGTGGTGGCTGTCCTGCTCACGACCGGCGGTTCGGGGTACACGCTGCGACTCAACTTCCAGGACGCCGGCGGACTGGTATCGGGCAACCAGGTGATGATCGGACCGACCGACGTGGGCTCGGTCAACGGTACGTCGCTGACTCCCAACGGATTGGCGCAGGTGAACATCTCGTTGAACTCCGGCGTGGGCCCGATGCACGAGGGGACGGTGGCCCGCGTCTATGAGAACTCGCTCTCGGGAATCGCCAACCGCTACGTCGTGCTCGAGCCCGGCCCCACCCAGTCGCCGCCGATTCCCAGTGGCGGTGTGATCGGGCTGACCAACACCTACTCGTTCGTCTCGCTCGACCAGCTGTTCAACACGCTGGACCCGCCCACTCGCCAGGGGCTGCGCAACTTCATCCAGGGCGAGGCGGCGTCGATCGAGGGGAAGGCCCCGGAGGCCAACCGGACGCTTCTGTACTTCGCCCCGGCCCTGGCCAGCACGAGCAACGTCACCCAGGAGCTGGTCCGCGACGGACCGGCCTTCGACGGGCTGCTCGTCCAGGGCGCCCAGGCCATGCAGCGCCTGGCCTCGGCCAGCCAGGAGCTCACCCAGCTGGTGACCAACGGCAACGCCGCCACCGGCGCGATCGCCTCCCAGGCCGTGGCGCTGGAGCGGGCGCTCAGCCTGTTCCCAGGGAGCTTGAGCCGCACGACCACGACGTTCCGGGGCCTCGACCAGACGATCCAGGTCCTGAATCCGGTCGTGGCCAAAGCCACGCCGGCCGTCCGGAACCTGGAGCCGTTCGCGGCCCAGTTCCACCAGCTGCTCAGCGTCTCCATTCCCACGCTGGCCGACCTGAACCTGCTCATCCACAACCCATCCGGTACCGGCGATCTGATCACGCTGCTGCACACCACCCCCCCGCTGGCCCGCGTCGCCGTGACGGCGTTCCCTCGGCTCATCAAGTCGATGAACGACTCCCAGGCGCAGCTGAACTACCTGCGCGAGTACAC
>JBPYDM010000176.1:0-7961 GCA_051986255.1 Solirubrobacteraceae bacterium
CGCTCCAGCGCCAGGTCGTGGTCACGGCCGGCCAGCTCGTTGGTTATCCGGGTGAGCCGGGTCCCGAAGGCAAAGGCCTCCACGCGCCTCCGGGCCGTGACACACGCGTGCAGGTACTGAAGCAGCATGCGCGCGTAGGGCGCCATGGATCCGGACACGTCGCATACCAGCACCACCGGGCGAGGCCGGCGGCTGGGCGCCCGCCAGCGTCGCTCGACCGGCTCACCCGCCGTGCGCAACGAGGCGCGCACCATCCTCCGCAGGTCGGGCTCGTGGCTTCGCCGGCGTGAGGGCCGACGGCGACGGGACAGCCGGCTCGGGCCGCGGCGGGCCAGCCGACCGATCAGCTCCCGGGCCAGCGCCATCTCGTCGTCGGTGTAAGCGGCGAAATCCTTGTGGCGGAGAAGCTCGACCGCGCTGTAAGCGGCCGGGGACAGGACCGGCGGCTCGCTGCGCTCGAGGTCGCCCACCTCTTCGCCCGCGATGGCGGCGTGGGGCAAGGCAGCCATCTCGATCGACCCCAGATCCCCCAGAGGATCGTCGTTCGCGGGGGGCCGTCCATCTCCGAATACCGCCATGAAGGCGAGATCAAACCGCTCCAGGTCCGCTCGGTTCGAGCACAAGACGGCCCGGAGAGCCAGCCGAGCGTCATCGCGCCGGGCGGCGTCCACCGCCGTCAGCGCCTGGTGCGCGCTCAGCAACTCGCCCACCCCGACGCGGGCTCCCTGGGCCCGCATCAACGCGGCCACCACGCTGAGCCTCTCCACTACTGCCTCAGACACCTTCGAGCACCTTCCGCTCACGCACCCGGAGCACGTCCTCGTGGACCTTCAGGGCGGTCCCGAGCGTCTGGTCGAGATCGGCCTCGTCTCCCAGGGCAAGCAACGCCTGGGCCCACACCAGCGTCTCCCCCACCCCGGGCTGCTTGTACAGGTCCCCCTGCTCCCGCAGGCGCGCCACGGCGGCGACCACACGAGCGGCGATCGCCTCTGGAACGCCCGGGATGCGGGCTTGGATGATCTCCCGCTCGCGCTCCGGGGTCGGATAGTCGATCCAGTGGTAGAGGCAGCGGCGCTTCAAAGCGTCGTGCAGCTCTCGGGTCCGGTTCGACGTCAGGATTACGACCGGCCGGTGGCGAGCGACGATCGTGCCCACTTCGGGGATGGTCACCGCGAAGTCCGAGAGCAGCTCAAGCAGGAACGCCTCGAACTCGTCGTCGGCGCGGTCGATCTCGTCGATGAGCAGGACCACGGGTCCGTCATGCTCGAGCGCCTCTAGCAGGGGCCGCCGGAGCAGAAACCGCCGCGAGAACAGCTCGCCCTCGTCAAGCCCGCCCTCAGCCGCCCGCAACGCCAGCAGCTGCCGGGGATAGTCCCAGTCGTATACCGCGTGGTGCAGGTCGATTCCCTCGTGGCATTGCAGCCGTATCAGTCGGGCTCCGGTGGCCATGGCCAGCGACCGTGCCACCTCGGTCTTGCCCACACCCGCCTCGCCCTCGAGCAGGAGGGGCTGCTCCAGCGTGACCGCCAGTTGGACCGCCAGGGAGAGGGGACGGTCGGCCAGATAGCCCTGGCCGGCCAGGAGCTGACTGACGGCGTCCACGGACTGAGTCTGCTCAAAACTCACACCTTGATGATGGCAGCCCGTCCGCGGCCGGTCAGCGAATCCGCCTGGCCTGAACGTGTCAAATGACGTGGTTGGGCGTAGGGCCCCGGCGTAGCTTGCCTCTCAGTCGCCAGCTCATCCAATCTCCACGGGAGGTAGGCAAATGTTCAGTCCCCAGCGAATCGTCTCCGGCATCGTGGTGGCCCTGTCAGTCGCGGCCATCTCGGCGCCAGCTGCCGCCGCCACGATCGTCGCGGGAGCACCCGGTCCGAGCGGCCGGCAGCGCTCCGCACCGTCGGTCACCGTTTACAGCCGGCAGGACAAGCAGCTCGTCCCACCGGCCAAGCCGACGGCCGCACCGGTGCTCCCCGCCGCGCGTGCGCCGAGGTTCACTGCCCCCACTGGCACCTTCGGTCTCACCGATGCCGCGATCACCACGGGCAGTGTGGTCGCCCTTCTGCTCGTCCTGGGCGGCGGGCTTGCGGTCTCGCGTCGCCGTACCCATCGCGGGGCTGCTCTCACCCACTGAGTCAGCGGGCAAGGACGACGGGCGAGGGGCCGCGGGTTATCCCGGGGCCCCTCTTACTTGGTCGAGAAACGCCTGCACCTCGGCCATCCCAGGCCGATCGCCCTTGGACTCGTAGAGCGCGAGAGCCTTCAGTGCCTCCGCGCGCGCCTCGTCCAGGCGCCCCAGATCGTCCAGCGCGCGAGCCAGCTCAAGGCGCACCATCGTGATGACGTCCGTGTTGCCGGACTTCTCACCAGCGCGTGCGCCGGCCCTGGCCAGCCGCTCGGCCAGTTCTGACTCGCCCTCGAGGCGAGCTAGCCGCGCCCCTCGGGCACCGCCGCTCCGCACGTGTTCAGTCGCTCGATCACCGGCTCAGCCGGCTCACCCGTCGGCATCAGCGCCTCGACCAGCGGCCAGAATGCGATCCCCTCTCTCCGTAATGAAGTCAGCGCCCCCGCAAGACCCCAGCGGATTCGCCGAGTCCGGCCAGCAGCTCACCCACCAGACGCGACTTGCCCACTCCTGCCTCACCCAGCAGTGTGAACAGATGACAGCCTGACTCCTCTTCCAGACGCTCCCAGGCCTGCCGCAGCAGCGCGAGCTCCCGCCGGCGCCCCACCAGCGGGGCATCGAGCCGTCGGGCGAATCCCGCGGCCGACGGGTCGAGCGAGCGCAGCCGGAAGGCGAGCACTGGCTCGGACTTGCCCTTGAGCTCCAGCGGATCGAGCGCCTCCACCTCAACCGCATCGCGGACCAGGCGCAAGGTCTCCTCGCCGAGCACGATCTCGCCCGGCGCGGCCGTCTGCTCGAGGCGGGCCGCCACGTTTGACCGCGTCCCCAATGGCCAGGTTCTCTCCCTCCCCCATTAGCACCGGGCCGGTATTCACGCCGGTCCGGAACCGCAGCTCGACCTGAACCTCCTCGGCGATCGCCGGCAGTCGATCTCGGATCTCTGCCGCCGCCCGGACCGCCCGCAGCGCATCATCCTCGTGCACCCGCGGGATGCCGAAGACCGCCATCACCGCATCCCCGATGAACTTCTCCACCGTCCCCCCGTGGCGCTCGATGGATCCCCCGCATCTCCGCGAAGTAGCGGTTCAAAACCCCCCGCAGAACCTCGGGGTCAGGCTCCTCCCCGAGGGACGTCGAGCCCGTCACATCGCAGAACGGCGCTGTCACGACCTTGCGCGACTGCCGCGGGACAGGCGCCTTCTCCAGGGCTGCTCCACACGCCTCACAGAAGCGAGAGCCTTCCGGGCTCTCGGCACCGCAGCGTCCACAGACCAGCATGGCTGGTCTAGATCATCCCATGGCGTCGGCCTGTGGCCGCGGTGCGCGAAGGCTCTCCGCTTGACCGACGCAGCCGCGCTACTGGCCCGAGCAATGGCGCCACTGGGACCAGTGGCGCCACTGGTGCCGCCCCTTACGGGGCCTTGTCTCAGGCCGCTCCGACAGCGGCGCGCCCGATGGCCAGCGCCCGCCGACGGCGGCTCATGCGCATGCTCAGGACCGCCTGGCCCAGCTTGGACGTGCCCCGGCCCCGGACGCGCTCCACATCGCGATCGTGCTGCTCGGCCCGGAGGCATTCCTGGTAATGACATCGCGCGGCCATATGCAATAGCTCGGGATTCATCTCGCGCTCCTTCGTTTCGGTGGTTGTGCCCTGTGCGCTCTCTCTCAGGCCTTTCCGACGGCCGCGCGCCGGATGGCCAGCGCCCGCCAGACCCGGCTGATCCGCAAGTTCAGGATCGTCTGGCCCCGACGCGATCCCCGGTCACGGCTGGCAGCGGCGTCAACACGCTGTTCCCGCTGGGCCGCCCGGGAGAGCTCCTGGCCGTGGCACTGGGAGTGAATGTATGTCAGCTCCGAGTTCATGTCGTGCTCCTTGACGTCTGCGGTTCGCCTTTTGCTCTCCGCTCTGACAGGCAACGTAGATGTCCGCTCGCGTCGCAACCACGTCATATGACACATACGCCTGAAGGGCGTACCTTCCCGCGCATGGCGGCGCCGGCGTACGCCAGCAGGTCGTTCATGGACGCGCTGGTCGAGTCCGATCGTCGCGCCCTGTTGGAGCTCGGACGCGAACGCGAATGGAGCCGTGGGGAGGCGCTCGTCCGGGCTGGGGAGCCGGCCCAGAGCGCGATCGTCCTGCTCTCCGGCCTGGTCAAGATCCACAAGGTCGCCGCCGACGGGCGGGAGGTTGTCTTCGGCATCGCTGGCCCCGGCGATCTCCTGGGCGAGGTGTCGGCCGTCCGCCAGAGCGACCGTTCAGCCACCGTCACCGCACTGGTTTCGGTCACCGGCAGCGCGGTCTCGTTATCCGACCTGCGCTCGTTTCTGACCGATCGGCCCCGAGCTGCGCTGGCGCTGCTGGACCTGACGCTGAGCCGGCTCTACGTGGCTGACGCCCACCGGTTGGAGTTCGCCACGTCCGAGAGCTTGGCCCGGGTGACGAGCCGGATCGTCGAGCTGGCTGAGCGTTTCGGCCATCCGGTGGACTCGGGGGCCATCGAGGCGGCACTGCCGATCAACCAGGAGGAGCTGGCCTCGTGGAGCGGCTCCTCGCGGGAGTCGACCGCCCGCGCGCTACGAACCCTGCGCGCCCTGGGCTTGATCGAGACCCAGCGCTTACGCCTGACCGTGCTTGACCTCGAGCGGCTGCGCGCCCACGCACCCCGGGTCTGATCAGGTGCCTGCCGCCTCCTCCAGCGCCCGGCGGCAGAGCACTCTGGCCAGGTGGCGCTTGTATTCGGATGAGGCGTTGAGGTCGGCCGGCGGGTCCGTCCCCTCGGCCGCCTGCTCGGCCGCGCGAGCGATCTTCTCGGCATCCAGCGGCTGTCCGCGCAAGGCCTCCTCCACGGCCCTGGCCCGAAGCGGCACCGAGCCCATGTTGGTCAGCCCCACCCGGACGTCCTCGCACTGCCCGTCGGCGGACTTGACCAGCACGCTCACGGCCACCATCGCCCAGTCCTCGCTGCGACGGTTGAACTTCTGATAGCCGAAGCCCCAGCCGTCGAAGCCGGGCAAGTCCACTGAGGTAAGCACCTCGTCCGGCCCGACGGACGTCTCCAGGTAATCCTGGAAGAGCTCCGATGCTTGAACCGTCCGCCCTCCCCCCGACCCGCGCAGCGTCACCGAACCCTCGGTTATGAGCAGGACCGCAGGGAGGTCGGCGGCCGGGTCGCCGTGGACCAGCGAGCCTCCGATCGTGCCCCGATTGCGGACCTGGGGATCGGCGATGGTCCCGGCCGCCCGGGAGACCACTCCCAGCTCGGGAGAACGCTCGAGGACGGCGTGCGGCGTCATCGCCCCGATCTTCCAGCCGCCGTTGGACCGGTCCAGGCCGATCAATCCCGGCACCTTGCGCAGGTCCACGAGTAGCGTGGGCGTGGCCAGCCGGAGCTTCATCAGGGGCAGCAACGAGTGCCCACCGGCCAGCAGTTTGGCCTCCTCCCCTCCTTCGCTGAGTGCCCGGATGGCGTCATCGAGCGTCTCGGGCGCCACGTAATCGAACTCGGCCGGAATCATGCCGCCACACCTCCCCTGGAGTCCTGGATGGCCGCCCACACCCTCATCGGGGTAAGCGGCATGTTGATGTAGGTAACTCCCAGCGGCCGGAGCGCGTCGATGACCGCGTTGGTCACCGCAGGGCTGGCCGCGATCGTCCCCGCCTCGCCGACGCCCTTGGCCCCGAGGGAGTTGATCGGGGAGGGCGTCTCAGTCCGGTCGGTCTCGAAGCTGGGCAGCTCAGCCGCGGTGGGCAGCGCGTAGTCCACAAACGTGCCGGTGACCAGCTGCCCCTGCTCGTCGTAGTGGACGCGCTCGTACAGAGCCTGTCCGATGGCGTGGACGATGCCACCATGCACCTGACCATCGATTAGCAGTGGGTTGACAGCCCGGCCGCAGTCATCCACGGCCACGTAGCGGACCACGTCCACCCTGCCGGTGTCCGGATCGACGTCCACCACGCAGGCATGGGCGCCGAACGGGAACACGAAGTTCTCGGGGTCGTAGAAGCTGACCTCCTCCAGGCCCGGCTCCATCCCCTCCGGGACCTGGTTGAGGTACGCCGCGCCCGCCACCTCGGCCAGCGTCATGCCCCTGTCCGGCGAGCCACGGACCGAGAACACGCCGTCACGCAGCTCGATGTCCTCGGCCGCCGCCTCGAGCTGATGGGCCACGATTGCCCTGGCCTTCTCGGCGACCTTGACCGCGCACCGGGCCAGCGCCTCGCCGCCCACGGCCAACGAGCGGGAGCCGTACGTGTTGCGCCCCTCGGGACCCGTGCCGGTGTCGCCGTGCATCACTTCGACCACGTCTGGATCGACCCCGAGCCGGTCGGCCACAATCTGGGCGAAGGCCGTCTCCTCGCCCTGGCCGTGCGGAGAGCTGCCGGTGTACACCGTCACCGTCCCCGTGTTGTGGACCCGGACCAGGGCCGACTCCCAACCCCCGGCCTGCACGCCAACTCCCCCCGGACCGGTGATCCGGGACGGCGCCAGGCCGCAGATCTCGGTGTAGGTGGAGAAGCCAATCCCGCGGTAGATCCCCCGCGAGCGCAGCTCCTCCTGGGAGCGGCGGAAGGCGTCCAGGTCGACATGCCCTAGCAACCGGTCGAGCGTCTTGTGGTAGTCGCCTGAGTCGTAGACCACCCCCGTGGCCACCTCGGCCGGAAAGCTGTCGGCCGGGATGAAGTTCCGTCGGCGGATCTCCACCGGGTCCAGCCCCAGCTCGCCGGCGAGCTGGTCGAGCGTGAGCTCGATCATGTGGGTGGCTTCAGGCCGTCCCGCCCCCCGGATGGCGTCCGTGGGCGCTTTGTTGGTGAACACCCCGACGATGTCCGTCTGGACGGCGGGTATCCGGTAACAGCCACCCATCACGAACGCACCCAGAGACGGGATCAGCGGGGTGAGCAGCATGTTGTACGCCCCGAAGTCGGCCAGGATTCGCACGTGAAAAGCGGTGATGGCCCCGTCCCACTTTGCCCCCATCCGGACGTGAGCGATGTGATCGCGGCCTTGGTGGGCGGCTGCCATGTTCTCGCTGCGCGTCTCGATCCACTTGACCGGCCGCTCGAGCCTGCGTGAACACCAGGCGGCCAGCACCTCCTCGCCATAAACCTGGAGCTTTGAGCCAAAGCCTCCGCCCACCTCGGGAGCGATCACCCGGACCCGCTCCTCGTTCATCCCCAGCAGGATGGCCAGGAACAGCCGCAAGAAGTGCGGGACCTGGGTGGAGCTCCACACTGTGAGCGAGCCCGCCCGGTAATCAGCGAGTACGCCTCGGGGCTCGATCGGCGCGCCGGCCGTGCGATGGTTGATCACCCGCCGCTCGACGATCACGTCCGCCTCGGCAAAGCCCGCCTCGATGTCACCGCCGGAGAGCGACCACTCGTGAACCTTGTTGGTCCCCAGCTGCTCGTGGACGAAGGGTGGGCCCTCGAGCGCCCTCTCTGCGTCGATGACCACCGCCAGCGGTTCGTATTCGACCTGAACCCGCTCGGCGGCGTCGTACACCGCATAGCGGTCCTCCCCCAGCACGATGGCGACAGGATCGCCCACATGGTTGACCGTGCCGCGCGCCAGGGGCCAGTGCTCGGGGTTATTGATCTGAACACCGGGTGGATCCCAGGCCATTGGCAGCGGCCCGCCCAGGTCGCTCAGATCCTCGCCCGTGAACACGGCATGAACGCCGTTGCCTTCGAGTGCGCCCGAGGCGTCGATCGACACGACCCTGGCGTGAGCCTCGGGTGAGCGGACCAGCGCCCCCCACACGGTTCCGGGGACGGTGATGTCGTCCACGTACCTCCCGCGACCCGTGATCAGGCGAGGATCCTCCTTGCGCCGAA
>JBPYDM010000177.1:0-2694 GCA_051986255.1 Solirubrobacteraceae bacterium
CCCTGATCCGCAGACCAGCTTCCGCGAGCGCCAGCGGCTGTTCGAGCTGGAAGGCTCGAGCTGGAACGACTACAACCGGGAGCTGATCTCGCCAGGGGGCGGGATCTACGAGCGAACCGTCAAGTCAATTCCGATCTCAGCCGAGGTCCAGCGGGCTCTGGGCATCGAGGCCTCCAAGCTCTCGCCGGCGGAGCTGATCAGGGGGATCCTGCGCGGCCCGGTTGACCTGCTCTGGAACGGCGGCGTAGGGACGTTTGTCAAGGCGAGCGACGAGTCCCAGGCCGACGTGGGGGACAAGGCCAACGACGGCCTGCGCGCCGATGGCCGCGATATCCGGTGCCGGGTCGTGGGCGAGGGCGGCAACCTCGGCTTCACTCAGCGCGGACGGATTGAGTACGCGCTCTCCGGCGGCCCCGAGGGTCAGGGCGGCCGCATCAACACCGACGCCATCGACAACGTGGCCGGGGTGAACACCTCCGACCATGAGGTGAACATCAAGATCCTGCTCGACGCCGCAGTGCGGGCGGGAAGCCCGACCGCTGAGGAGCGCAACCAGCTTCTGTTCGATATGACCGAGGACGTGGCCGCGCAGGTCCTGTACGGCAGCTACACACAGACGCAGGCCATCAGCCTGGCCCTGGCCCAGGCTGCGCCGATGATCGACGTCCATCGCCGCATGATCCGGCGCCTTGAGCAGATGGCTGGGTTGGATCGCGAACTGGAATTTCTTCCCAGCGAGGACGCGTTCTCCGAGCGCAAGGCGGCGCACCGCGGGCTGGTGGCCCCTGAGCTGGCCGTCGTGATGGCCTACACCAAGGTCTACCTGTACAGCAGGCTGCTCGATTCCGGTCTGCCCGAGAACGAGCACCTGTTTGCCGATCTCCAGCGGTACTTCCCGCCGCCGCTGCGCCGGGGGTACGAGTCCCAGATGCGAGACCACCCGCTCCGTCGCGAGATCATCGCCACGGTGGTGGCCAACGAGCTGGTCGATCGCGCCGGCACCACGTTCGCGTTCCGGCTGGGTGAGGAGACCGGGGCGCCGCCGGACGATCTGGCTCGCGGATATGCCGTGGCCCGGGAGGTGTTCGGCATGCGTTCCTTCTGGGAGGAGGTGGAGGCGCTGGATAACCGGGTGGATGCTCAGGTCCAGATCGAGATGCTGATCGAGGCCCGCCGGCTGGCCGAACGGTCAACCCGCTGGCTGGTCCGCTCCCTCCCCGCCCCGATCGACATCGCCGCGGCGGCGCAGCGCTACCGCGAGGGGGTCGAGCTGCTGGGCGGGTCTCTTCCCGAGATACTCGGCGACGCGGCGCGCGAGGCGTTCGATCGGCGGGTAATCGAGCTCCGGGAAGCGCGGGTGCCCGCGGCGCTGGCCAGGCGGGTGGCGGGTATGCCGTCCATGCCGTTCGCCTTCGACCTCGTGGCCATCGCGTCGGATACCGGGCGCACCCTCCAGGACGCGATGACCACCTACTTCCGGCTGGGGGATCGGCTGGCGTTGAGCTGGCTGCGCGACCGCATCATCGAGCTGCCGCGGGGCAATCGCTGGCAGGCGCTGGCCCGGGCGGCGCTGCGCGAGGACCTGTTTGGGCTCTACCGCAAGCTCGCTTCACAGGTCCTGTCCCGGATTGGTGGACCCACGCCCGCCGAGCGGGCCATCGACCAGTGGGAGGCCCGCAACCAGCCGTCCGTGGAGCGGTGGCTGGCCACCCTGGCGGACATCAGAGCCTCGAGGACCTACGACACGACCACGCTTCCGGTGGCTCTCCGAGAACTCCGTCGCCTGATCGATGACGTCGAGGAGCGCGACCGGACTCGTGCCTGACACGGAGACAAGCTAGAGCGAGACCCCGGGTGGACACCGCCCGGGGCGCACCAGGCCGCGGGCGCGGAGAGCGCGCCAGCCGGCACCGAGCCAGTAACCCAGCAGGTCGAGCGTTCCCGCGACCAGGAACGCCAGAGGCCCGGTCAGAAGCTTGGAAGCCGCCCGGGTGAACATGCCCTCCAAGCTATCGTCTGCGCACTGTGCCGACCGTGAAGACCAACATCACCGAGCTCCCGGAATCTCGCGTGCGCGTCCAGGCCGAGGTGGCTCCCGAGGAGGTCGAGCGGAGCATCCAGCAGGCCGCCCGCCAGCTCGGGCGCCAGATGCGGGTGCCCGGGTTCCGCAAGGGCAAGGTGCCGCCACCGGTGGTCATCCGCCGCCTCGGGCGCGACGCCGTTCTGGACGAGGCGCTGCGGCGCTCGTTGGGCGCGTGGTATAGCGACGCCATCGGCGGCTCGGGCATCGCACCGGTGGGCGAGCCGGAGCTTGACGTGGGCGAGCTTCCCGGCGAGGGTGAGGCCCTGTCCTTCTCGATCGAGGTCGGCGTCCGGCCCCCGGCCAGCCTCGGGCAGTACCGGGGTGTCGAGGTGGGCCGCCGCGAGCCGGCGATCGATGAAGCCCAAGTCGACGAGGAGCTCGAGCGGCTGCGCGACCAGCTCGCCCGCCTGGAGACCGTGGACCAACCCGCCGCCAACGGCGACCATGTGGTGGTCGATTACGTGGGCCGGGATGCCGAGACCGGCACGCCGTTTCCGGGGCGAGCGGCTCGAGACCAGCTCCTTGAGCTGGGCGCCAGCCGCCTGATTCCCGGATTCGAGGACCAGCTCCTGGGCCTGTCCACGGGTGAGACCCGGGAGATTGAAGTCACG
>JBPYDM010000178.1:0-7202 GCA_051986255.1 Solirubrobacteraceae bacterium
ACATGGGCGGGACGATGCGGCTGGGCGCGGATCCCATCAAGCTGCACAACGGCACGCGGATCCGCGAGCTGTACGGCGAGGCCGTGGTCTACGAGCGCCACCGTCATCGCTATGAGGTCAACAACCACCTCCGCCGCAAGCTGGAGTCAGCGGGGCTGCGCTGCTCCGGCACCTCTCCCGACGATCGGCTGGTCGAGGCGATCGAGCTGGCCGCCAGCGAGCATCCCTTCTTCGTGGCCTCGCAATACCACCCGGAGTTCAAGTCCCGCCCGGAACGGCCCGCGCCCCTATTCGACGCGTTCGTGGGAGCTGCCCTGGCCCACTCTCGCCGACGCGGACCCGAGCCCGTGCCCGCCGGCGCAGAGGCCGACGGGCCGCTGACACCAGCCGGTCGGGCGCCCACCCACACGCCGTGAGACGGGCCACCGAGGCAGAGCGCCGCCGCCTGGGCGAGACCTTCGCCACGCTGTGCCGGATCGAGAGCCCGTCGGGCCGAGAGCGTCCGTGTACGGACTGGGTCCGGGCCGAGCTCGAGGCCATGGGTCTGGCAGTCGAGGAGGATGACGCCGGAGCACGGGCCGGATCCGACGCCGGCAACCTACTGGCCCGGATCCCCGGCGCCAACGGGCAGTCCATCATGCTCTGCGCCCATCTCGACACCGTGCCGCTGGCCGCGCCGGTCGAGCCCGTACTGGTCAATGACGGCTGGGAGAACGCCAACGAGGCAATCCTGGGAGCGGACAACAAGGCGGCTGTGGCCGTGGCCCTAGAGCTGGCTCGGCGCCTTGTCCAGGGCTCTGAGCCACCGCAGGTTGGGCTGGAGCTCCTGTTCACCGTGTGCGAAGAGGTGGCGCTGCGAGGCGCCAAGGCGTTTGACATCCGCCGGCTGCGCAGCCCCTTCGGCTACATGTTCGATCATGCCTCTCCCATCGGGGAGATCGTGCTGGCCTCACCCACCTACTACCGGATCCTGGCCCACGTGCGAGGCCACGCCGCGCATGCCGGGATCCGGCCGGAGCAGGGCCGCAGCGCGATCTCCGCTGCGGCCCGAGCCATCGCCGCCATGCCTTTGGGCCGGCTGGATCCGGAGACCACCGCGAACGTGGGGACGATCAGCGGCGGCACGAACGCCAACGTGGTTCCCGAGCACTGCCATCTGGAGGCCGAGGCCCGGAGCCTCACCGACGGGCGGGCTGAGGAGCTGGCCACGGAGCTGGTTGACCATCTTCAAGACGCGGCCAACGCAGGAGAGTGCGATCTCGACGTGACGGTGGAGCGAATGTTCGACGGTTATCGAACCCGGCCGCGCGAGCCACAGGTGGTTCTGGCCGAGCAGGCGCTACGGGCATGTGGGTTCGAGCCCCGGCCGATCGTCACCGGAGGAGGGTCGGACGCCAACGCGCTGATGAGCTCCGGGTTCACGTGCACCAATCTGGCAAACGGGACGGAGCGCAACCACGAGCCAACGGAGAGGGTGAGCGTCGACGCGCTGGAGGGCATGCTTGAGGTGGCCATCGCCCTGATCGATGACGCCCCGACGGTGATCCGGGGGTGAGCGGCCAGGGCGATCGCTCGCGCTGGGGCGACCCTCGCCTCGAGTCGTTGGGACATAGGGTCGAGTGGGAGGGCAAGCTGTTC
The DNA here is from genome assembly GCA_051986255.1 of Solirubrobacteraceae bacterium. Lineage (GTDB taxonomy): Bacteria > Actinomycetota > Thermoleophilia > Solirubrobacterales > Solirubrobacteraceae > Palsa-465. The sequence goes on from JBPYDM010000178.1 coordinate 1,639, forward strand.
AGCGCCGGCAGCGAGCGTTTCCGCCACCCCGACGGCACGGAAGTCAGTCGCGAGAAGGCCTGGCATCCGGGGGCAGTGGGCATCCTGCCGCTGGATGACGAATGCGTCTGGCTGACCCGTCAGCCGCGGGAGGTGGTTGGGGCACTGACCTCGCTGGAGATACCGGCTGGGAAGCTGGACGTGGAGGGCGAGTCCCCGCTTCAGGCAGGGCAGCGCGAGCTGGCCGAGGAGATCGGTCAGCGGGCGGCGCGCTGGACCGAGCTGTTCGTCTTCTACACCAGCCCGGGCTTCACCGACGAGCGGGTGTGGCTGTACCTGGCCCAGGACCTGAGCCCCGCGCCCGAGACGCCCGCAGACGAGGACGAGCGGATAGAAGTGGTCCGCTGGCCGCTGGACCGTCTCCAAGACGCGATCTCGGAATGCCAGGACGCGAAGTCGCTGATCGCGCTGCTCTGGCTAGCCGCGGGCTCGGCGTCCGGCCTGGCTTGACGTCCGGCGCCAGAGCATCCGGCTGGCTCCCGGCTCGGCAGGACCGCTGAGTCGCAGGCCGAAATACCTGGCATGGCTACCGCGACCGCGCCCGCCCGGTTCACCGACCTCATGCTCGACTTTCTCGGTCACCTCGAGCTCGAGCGAGGGCTATCGCGCAACACGCTGGAGGCGTACCGGTCGGACCTTCAGCAGTTCGGCGAGTTCCTGGACCGGCACCACCTCTCTGCGCTGGAGTTGACCCCGGGAGGGCTGGTGCAGTTCGTGTCCGAGCTTGCCCAGCGGCGCGACGGGCGGGCCGGCCCGGCGCCGGCCACGCTCCAGCGCAAAGTGGCCTGTTTGCGGTCGTTCTACCGGCACCTGCGCCGCGAGCAGCTGATCGATCAGGATCCGGCCCGAGAACTCCGGGCCCCCCGGACGCGCCCCCGGCTGCCTCAGGTACTCAGCCGGGATGAGGTCCTCAGGCTGCTGGAGCAGCCCCGCGGCCACACCCCCGCGGCGGCCAGGGACCGCGCGCTGCTCGAGACGATGTACGCCTGCGGGCTGAGAGCTTCGGAGGCTGTGGCGCTGGAGCTGTCCGACCTGGATTTGGAGCTGGGTGTATTGCGGGCTCGGGGCAAGGGATCCAAGGAGCGACTGGTTCCCGTCGGAGGCAAGGCCGTCGACAGCCTGCGGACCTATCTGGATCGGGCGCGGCCCGGTCTGCTGGGCACGCGCGAGGAGAGCCGCGTGTTCATCAACCAGCGCGGCGCGCCGCTGTCACGCCAGGGGCTCTACAAGATCGTCCAGCGGCACGCCCGCAGCGCCGGTCTCGAGCACCGCATGAGCCCGCACACGCTGCGCCACACGTTCGCCACCCATCTGCTCGCCGGCGGCTGCGACCTCCGTTCGCTGCAGGAGATGCTGGGCCACGCCGATATCGCCACCACTCAGATCTACACGCACCTGTCGACCGACCGACTGCGCGACGTGTACTTCGACGCCCATCCGAGAGCGCAGATCGTGCCGATGCCGGAACGGCAGGATGAGCTGACCGGGACGGTGCCCGACGGGCCCCAGCGGACACGACCCGCTTAGCATCCACGACGTGGGTATCACACACTTTGACGAGGCGCCCGCGCGGGATTTCGCGATCGGGCACATTCGGGGCCGCTGGACGGGTCTGGGTGAGGCGGCGGGATCCGTCACCGTCGGTCTGCGGCGACTCCAGATCCCGGCCGGCGGCTGGTCGACTCCGGCCCACGAGCATGGGGCCGAAGAAGAGCTGTTCTACGTGCTCTCGGGCCGGGGCGTCTCGTGGCAGAAGGCAAAGACCACCGAGATCGGCCCCGGCGACTGCATCCTTTACCTGCCCGGCCAGGGCGCCCATAGCGTTCACGCGCGCGACGATCTGGACGTGCTGGCGTTTGGCCCGAGGCTGGAGGAGGAGATCGTCGGCTTTCCTCGGTTGGGGCTCTCGCTCATCGGGAACCGCTTCGCCCAGTCGGAGCGAGGCTCCGTGAACGGCATCCCGCTCCAGTTCGTGCGGGAGGCGGAGGTAGGTCCGCCGGAGCTCCCCGAGCCGGGTGAGCGCCCGGCCACGATCGTCCAGCTCGACGAGGTTCCCGAGTCGCCCTGGGACCGGGGCCGCATCGTTTCCACCCGTCGCGACCTGGGAGACGCGGTCGGGTCGGTCGCCACCGGTCTGGGTCACGTCGTAGTGGCGCCCGGTAAGCAGTCCACCCCGCTTCATTGCCACTCGGTCGAGGAGGAGATGTTCGTGATCCTGGAGGGGGAGGGGGTCGCGCTTCTGGGAGAGGATGAGCACCCAGTGCGGCCCGGCACGGTGGTGGCCTGTCCCCCGGCCACCGGTGTGGGCCACACCTTCCGGGCCGGAGATGCCGGCCTCACGTACCTCGCCTACGGCACCCGCGATCCGAGCGACATGTGCTACTACCCGCACTCGAACAAGATCTCCTTCCGCGGTTTGGGGGTGATCGGGCGGATCGAGCGCTTGGACTACTGGGACGGCGAGGATTGACGCGAGCGTTCGACCACGTGTGGCGTTCGCTCGTCGTCCTGGGGCCTTGAGACGAGCCTTCGTCGTCGTCCTGGACGCGTGCGGAGCCGGGGCGCTCCCCGACGCGGCCGCCTACGGCGATGAGGGAACCAACACACTGGGCCATCTGGCCCGGGCCGTGGGGGGCCTGCGCCTACCCACCTTGGAACGCCTGGGCCTGGGATCGATCATCCCCCTGGCCGGCCTCGCCCCGGCGCCGGAGGCCGTGCTCCACGGGCGGCTTCGGCCGTCCGGGCCGGGCAAGGACTCCACCGCCGGCCACTGGGAACTGATGGGGGTGGTGATGCCGCAAGCCCTCCCGGTGTTTCCCGAAGGATTTCCGCCCGCGGTGATCGATCTCATTCGCCGCCTGAGCGGGCGGGGGGTCCTGTGCAACCAGCCCGCCAACGGAGTCGAGGCGGTCGACCGCTTTGGCTCCGAGCATCTGCGCTCCGGCTCGCTGATCGTCTACACCAGCCAGGATTCAGTGCTCCAGATCGCCGCCCACGTCGACGTCGTCCCGCCCCGGGAGCTTTACTCGATCTGCGGCGGCGTCAGGAGCGCGTTGTCCGCCCAGCACGCGATCGGCCGGGTGATCGCCCGGCCGTTTCAGGGCTCGCCCGGCGACTTCCACCGCACGGACGGGCGCCGTGACTACTCCCTGCCGCCGCCGGGGCGCAGCTATCTGGTCGAGCTCCAGTCGGCCGGCATCGAGGTCCACTCGGTGGGCAAGGTGGGACAGCTGTTCTGCGGAGTGGGTATCGATGCCCAGCACCCTGGCGCCACCAATGCCCAGGCGCTCGACCAGACCACCGCGCTCATGAACGAGCTGACGTCGGGCTTCGTGTTCACCAACCTGATCGAAACTGACCAGGTGTACGGGCACCGCCATGATGTGTACGGCTTCCACCTGGCCCTGCAGGACATCGACAGGCGCGTGGAGCAATGGCTGCGCCTCCTCGGTCCAGACGACCTGCTTGTGCTGGCCGCCGATCATGGGTGCGATCCCACCGCACCCGGAACCGACCATACGCGGGAGTACGCGCCGGTGCTGGCCGCGTTCGAGGGCCACGGGAGCCGCCGCCACGACGGCCTGCTGTCCGACGTTGGGGCCAGCGTCCTGGCCTGGCTGTGTGGGCGCGAGACCTCCGGAACGCCCGGCCGGTCGTTTGTCTGAACTAATACGCTGGGTTTGTGCCCGAGCTGCCGGAGGTCGAGACCATCCGTCGCCAGCTGGCGCCCCACCTGGAGGGACGGGTCATCCGCCGGGTGAGGATTCTCGATCCGCGCTGGACGCGACCCGAGGACCCGGAGAATGTGGAGAGGCAGCTGTCAGGGGCTGTCATCGAACGCGTGGCGCGCGCGGGCAAGTATCTGCACCTGGCCCTGTCCGGTGACCGCCACCTGCTCATGCATCTGCGGATGACCGGGACCTTGCTGTTTGACCCCGGAGCCGAGCCGGTCCACACGCGGGTCCGCTTTCAGCTCGACCGCGGGCATCGCCTCGTGTACGTGGACCCACGACGCTTCGGCACCGGGCACATGCTGGCCGACGGCGGCGCCCGCCAGGCATACCTGAGCGCCCGTCTGGGGGCAGAGCCGCTCACGCCCGCGTTCACGGTCGACTACCTGCGGGCCGCCGCCCGGGGTCGCCGAGCCCCGGTGAAGGCCTTCCTGCTGGACCAGCGGCGGGTCGCCGGGGTGGGAAACATCTACGCCGACGAGGCGCTATTCCGGGCTCGGATCCATCCTTTGCGACCGGCCGGGAGGCTCGGCCGGGCGGATTGGGAGCGCCTGCACCCGGCAATCGAGGAGGTGCTGAGCGCCGGAATCGACGCTCAGGGGGCCACGATCGACGACTTTCGCCACGTCGACGGCGCTCGTGGCTCCTTCCAGGAGCGCTTTCTGGTCCACCGCCGGGCGGGGGAGCCCTGCCCAGCGTGCGGTCACCCGGTGCGCAAGATCGTGGCCGCCGGCCGCGGCACGTACGTGTGTGAACGCTGTCAGCGCCGGCCTCGTGCTCGCGTGGCGCGCGGCGGCGAGGTGCAGCGTCACAAAGCCCGCACTTCGCGCGACGCTGAGTGACGCTACACCCGCTATAGGCGTACCAATGGCACGCAGCCCGGCTCGCGCGCGTTTTGTTACGCCACGCGACATCCCCGACCTCGCCCCCGCGCTGCCGGCCGGGTGCCCCGGTCAGGCCGCCAGGTCGCCCAGGCGGCCTTCTCGATCGGCGACCAGGAGCTCGGCGAACCCGCCGATCGTCTCGCCGTCGATCACGATCTGAGGAAAGGAGAACATCCCGGTCACCCGCTGCAGCTCGGCTCGACCGTCCGGATCGCGTGCCAGATTGACTTCCTCGTAGCCGATCCCACGGCGGTGAAGCAGCGCCTTGGCGCTGGTGCACAGCGAGCAGTGATCAGTCGTGTAGACAGTGACGGATTTCATCACTTCAGAAAGTGTAGCTTCGAAATCGGGTCTCATGGGGACTCGGTACCAGCTAGGCCGCTTGCAGGGAGGATCATGCCCCGACCGCTGAGAACTGAAGCCATCGTCCTGCGGTCGATCCGCTACGGCGAGGCAGATCGGATCCTGCACCTGTACACCCCTGATCAGGGGCGGCTGGGGGCGATCGCCCACGGTGCTCGCCGGCCGCGCAGCCGGTTCGGCGCCCGTCTGGAGCCGTTTCTGCACATCCGGGTGGTCCTGCACCAGGGGCGCGGCGAGCTGCATACCGTGACCAGCGCGGACACCGTGGCCGCCCATCCAGCACTCCGCGAGCGTGCCGCTACGCTAGACGCTGCCGCCCGGGCCTGCGACGCCGTGAGCCGCCTGTTCGAAAGCTCGGAGCCCCACCCCGAGGTGTTCGCCCTGCTGGCCAACGAGCTAGCCCTCCTGTCGTCGCGCGCCACTCACGCCCGCCCGGCACAAGGCCTGGCCTTCCGGCTGAAGCTTCTGCTGGCCGCGGGCATCATGCCCCAGCTGGTCAGCTGCGCGGGCTGCGGCGAGACCGCGCACCTGCGGGGCTTCTCGGCAG
>JBPYDM010000179.1:0-7150 GCA_051986255.1 Solirubrobacteraceae bacterium
TAGACGAAGCGCCGCACCCCCCGGTCCCCCAGTCTCCTGATCGCTTCCTCCACGGGGACCTCCACATCGGCCGTCCAGCCGCGGGTGGCCAGGCGCCGCTCGCGCACGTCCACGGAGACCACCAGATTCCCCTGCATTCGCTCCACGGCCGTGTCCAGAAGGTCCAGGTCGTCGAAGGCCGCCGTGCCCAGGACGACCCGCCGCGCCCCGGCATCCACCACCTGCTCGATCGCCTCGAGGCTTCGCAGCCCGCCCCCCACCTGAATCGGAAGCTGGGTGGCCCGGGCGATTCGGCGGACGTGCTCCAGGTTGACGGGCTCACCGGCGCGAGCCCCGTCCAGATCCACCACGTGCAGCGTCCGAGCTCCCGCCGCCTGCCAGCGCAGCGCCGCGTCGAGCGGATTCGCGTCGTACACCTGCCGGTCGGCGAAGGAGCCGCGGGCCAGCCGTACCGTCGCGCCCTCGAGGATGTCAATGGCCGGAACCAGGATCATGGCCGCGCCAGGAGCCCGACGTTCTTCCCGCCTGACGAGCGGCACAGGCCGAGAAAGTTCGCCAGCAAGCGCAGGCCATCCCCCGATGACTTCTCGGGGTGAAACTGGACGCCGGCCACGTTTTCCCGCTCCACGATGGTGGCGAAGCGCTCGCCGTACTCGGTGCTCCCCACCACATCGCTCGCCTCGCCCGGCCGGGGGACCAGCGAGTGGACGTGGTAGAAGGGGCAGCCTCCGGGCGGGAGCCCGGCGGTGAGAGCGCACGGGCGCTCGAAACGGACCTCGTTCCAGCCGATGTGGGGTAGCCGCTGGTCGGTGCGCAACCACGTCACCCGGCCCGGGAGCAGACCCAGCCCGGGCGTCGGTTCGAGCTCCTCCGAGCCGTCGAACAACAGTTGCATCCCCAGGCAGATGCCCAGCAGCGGTCGACCCGACTGGGCCAGAGCGCGCAGGGGCTCGATCAGGCCCAGCCGGCTCAGGTTGGCCATGGCCCGGGGGAACGCCCCCACACCGGGGATGACCACCCCTGAGCAGCTCTCGATAGCGTCGAGATGGCTGGTGATGATCGCCTGCGCGCCCACGTGCTCGAATGCCTTCTGGACGGAGCGGCGGTTGCCCATGCCGTAGTCCACGATGCCCACGGTCAGATTCAAGTCAGTGTTCCCTTCGTGCTGGGCACGCCGGACTCAGTAAGGTCGAGTGCCACGGCGGCCCGGAGGGCCCGGGCCAGCGCCTTGAACATGGCCTCGATCACGTGGTGGGCGTTGTTCCCCGTCTGTACCTGGATGTGGAGGGTGATGCGCGTGTTCATGGCCAGGGCCCGGAAGAACTCCTCCGCCAGCTCGTGGTCGAAGTTACCGATGGCCCCGGGCGGCAGAGGCGCTTCAAAGACCAACAGCCCGCGCCCCGATATGTCGATCGCGCAGCTGGCGCGAGCCTCGTCCATCGGCACCAGGGCATCGCCGTAGCGACTGATGCCGGCGCGGTCTCCCAGCGCCTGGTCCAGTGCTTGGCCCAGGCAGATCCCCACGTCCTCCACGGTGTGGTGGGCCCCGGTGTGCAGGTCTCCCTCCGCCCGGACGTCCAGATCGAGGTGGCCGTGGCGGGCCAGCAGGTCGAGCATGTGGTCCAGGAATCCGACCCCGGTCTCCCGCCGGCCGGCGCCCGTGCCGTCCAGGGTCAACCGGACCTCGACCGTCGTCTCGCCCGTCCTGCGGTCCACGGAGGCTTGGCGGCTCATGTCCGGCGATTGTCGCGGATGCGGGATTCCATCGACCGGGCGTGGAGCTCGAATCCCTCCGCTCGAGCCACCGGCGCGGCGACTCGGGCGAGCCTGTCCGCGTCGCCTATCCGGACTTCGGCGAACCGGCGACGGAACTGCGAGGCCGACAGGCCGGAGGAGAAGCGGGCAGAACCGTTGGTGGGCAAGATGTGGTTTGACCCGGCGATGTAGTCGCCGAAGGCCGTGCCGGCCTCGGTCCCCACGAACAGGCAACCCACGCTGCGCACGCGGGGAGCCAGGGCTTCGGCTCGGGCCCCGGCCAGCTGAAGGTGCTCGGGAGCAAGCGCTTCAGCCAGCGCCAACGCATCCTCCAGCGCGGGAACGTTGACCAGGCGCATGACGGCCTCAGTGGGCGGAGCGGAGTCGAGCTGCCGGCCCATCCACTCCAGGACAGCCGCCGAGCTGGATACGGCGAGCACCAGCGTTCCCGGCCCGTGCTCGGCCTGGGCCAGCAGGTCCAGAGCGATGGGCTCGAGGTCAGCCACATCGTCCTCGACGATCACCACCAGGTCGCTGGGCCCGGCAAACCCGTCGGTCCCCACCAAGTGGGAGACCTGGCGCTTGGCCTCTTGGACGTAGAGGTTGCCCGGACCCACGATGACCTGTACGGGCGCCACAGTTTCGGTGCCGAAGGCCAGCGCGGCGATGGCCTGAGCGCCGCCCATCCGGTAGACCTCGTGCGCACCACTGGCCCAGCACGCGCCCAGGATGGCCGGACTGACCAGCCCGTCCGGGCCGGGCGGAGAGCACACCACGATCTCCGGTACCCCCGCGGCCCGTGCGGCCCCCACACCCATGATCACCGTGCTTGGATAGGGGGCGCGGCCTCCCGGCACGTAGACCGCCGCCCGCTGTACCGGCTCCTCGCGCACGGTCACCTCCGAGGCGCCCGTCAGGGCTGGGGTCCGGTCGGGCCCGGCACCCACCGCGGCCACCCTCTCCACGTTGTCCAGCGCTACGCGCAGCCCCGTTCGCACCCCCTCATCCAGGTGCCGCTCGGCCGCGAACAGGTCGTCTGGGCTTACCCGCAGCGCCGGGGCCGGGTGACCGGCGGTGTCAAATCGCTCGGTGAAGTCCCGGAGGGCGGCATCGCCGTGCTGGCCGACGGCATCAAGAATCTGCGCCACGTCGTCAGACACCGCCTCGGGGCCGGCGACCAGGCGGCGAAGCTCCTTCGCCAGCATCTTGGCTCCGGAGTCCATGGTCAGCGTCTCAGACGCCATCGAGGCGTTCCAGCAGACTGTCGATCGCCTGTGCCTTGAGTTTGTGAGCCACCGGGTTGGCGATCAGGCGGGCCGTGCAGCGGGCGATCTCCTCCCTGACCACCAGGCCGTTTTCCCGCAGGGTGGTGCCCGTCGCAGAGAGGTCAACAATACCTTCGACGAGGCCCGTAAGCGGTGCCAGCTCGACCGAGCCCTTGACTTGAACGATCTCCGCCTGACGGCCGGTGTCCACGAAGTAGCGGGCCGCCACCCTGGGGTATTTGGTGGCGATCCTGACCACGCCGAGCCGGCGCAGCGCCTCGGCCGCCCGATCCTCCCCGGCCACGGTGGCCAGCACCATCGAGCACTCGCCGTAGCCCAGGTCGGCCATCTCGTAGACGTCGCGCTCCGACTGCTCGAGTAGGACGTCCTTGCCGGTTATCCCCAGGTCGGCGGCGCCCGCTTCCACGTAGGTCGGTACGTCGGAGGGGCGCACCGTGACGATGCCCGCGTCGGCAAACAGCAGCTTACGCTCGTTGGAGCGCACCTCGGCGGTGTCCAGCCCGATTCGCTGTAGCAGATCGAGCGTTTCCTCGAATAAGTTGCCTCTGGGGACGGCTATCCGGAGGTCAGCCACCGCCGCCGCCCGATCTGCCCCGTTCCTCGCCGGTCAGCGCGATGTGCACCCGCTCCACACCCAGGGCAAAGCCGACCGCGGGAAGCGGCCGCCCGAACCCGGCCAGGAGTTCGTCGTAGCGCCCCCCGCTCCCGATCGGGACCCCGAGCGCCGGGTCATACACCTGGAAGACCGCGCCGGTGTAGTAGCCGAGGCTGCGCATCAGGCCCAGGTCGAAGATGATCCGGTTCGCCACCTGGTTGGGCAGCAGGGCGTGCACTGCCCGCATGCCGGCGATCGCCTCCTCCAGCGGGCCCTCCAGACCCGCTAGGACCTCAGGGCCGCCCCGGTGGCGAGGCACCTGGAGGAGCAGATCCGCGTCCGCGGCCGTCAGGCCGAGTTGGGCCACCTCCTGCTCTACCCCCACAAAGTCGCCCCCCACCAGGGCGGTGAGGATGCGCAGGCGGGCCGTCTCCGGCACGTCGAACGCCTCCAGAAGGGACGGATATAGCGAAGCATCCCCCAGGCCAACCCGGTAGTTCTCCAGGCCGGCGGCGTCAAGGGCAGCGCATAAGACGGTGAGGGCCTCAGCCGTGCCGTGGGGCGCCGACGCTCCGATCAGCTCCACGCCCGCCTGGAGCAGCTCCCGAGGCTGCCCGCGCTGCGGGCGGACCCCCCGGTAGGCATGCGCGAAATAGCAGAAGCGCAGGGGCGGCTCGGAATGGGAGTAGCGGGTGGCCACCAGGCGGGCTATCGGGATGGTCATGTCCGACCGCAGGACGAGCACGCTCCCCTGCTCGTCGAACAGGCGGTAGGCAGGGCGGCCGGCCCCACCGGTGCTGTCGTCGTCGCGGCTCCTGGCTCCTCGACTGAAGGTGCTCTCGTACTCCAGCGCGGGCGTGTACACCTCTCCGTAGCCGGCCTGTTCGAACACGGCTCGGATGCGGTCGGTCATCGCCCGGAGCTCGCGCATCTCATCCGGCAGGACGTCGCGCGTTCCGCTGGGGATGCGGTCGACCATGGTGGGTGACGGAGGCTGTGGGCGGGGGACCGCTATAGGACTGGCTGCACGTCGTCCACCCGGTCGATGCGTGCCCCCAGTTCCCGCAGCCGCTGGTCGATGCGCTCGTAACCGCGATCGATCTGCCTGACGTTGCCGATCTCCGTCACGCCATCCGCCGACAGGGCCGCGATCACCATCGCCATGCCGGCGCGGATGTCGGGAGAGTCCACCCGCTGTCCGGTCAGGCGGCGCGGTCCGAGGACGATCGCCCGGTGCGGGTCGCAGATGGTGATGGCCGCGCCCATCAGTTGAAGCTTGTCGCAGAAGAACAGCCGGTTCTCGAACATCTTCTCGTGGATGACCACGGATCCCTCGGCCTGGGTGGCCAGTGCCAAGGCAATACTCGTAAGATCGGCCGGGAAGGCGGGCCAGGGACCGTCCTCGACCTTGGGCATGTGCTCGCCCGCGTCGTTGCGGATCATCAGCCGCTGGTTGCCGGGAACGATCACGTCGTTGCCCTGTACCTCGCTGCGCAACCCCAGCCGGTCGAAGACCAGGCGGATCATGCGGAGATCCTGGGGGACGGTGTCCTTGACGACCAGCTCACCGCCCGTGACGCCGGCCAGGGCCATGAACGACCCGATCTCGATGTGGTCAGGGGCCACCGTGTGGGTGCACCCGCGCAGCGTGCCCGTGCCCCGCACTGTCATCACGTTTGAGCCTATGCCGTCGATATCGGCTCCCATGGCGACCAGCATCCGAGCCAGATCCTGGACGTGGGGCTCGCAGGCGGCGTTGCGGATCACCGTGGGGCCGCGGGTCAGGGCCGCGGCCATGAGCGCGTTCTCGGTGGCCATGACCGAGGGCTCGTCCATCAAAAAGTCGCAGGGCATCAGGCCGAGCGGCGCCTCCATGGTGATGCTGCTCTCGCGGTGCTCCACGGTCGCTCCCAGCGCCCGGAAGGCGTCCAGGTGCGGGTCAAGCCGGCGGCGCCCGATCACGTCACCCCCTGGGGGAGGCATCTTCACGTATCCGAACCGAGCCAGCAGCGGGCCGGCCAGCAGGAACGAGGCCCGGATCCGCTCGGCAAGCTCTTGATCCACCTCGTACCCCGGCTGGACGGTCGAGGTGGTGACCGACAGCTCCCCCTCGCCGAGCCACTGGACCTGGGCTCCCAGGGCTTCCAGAAGAAGTGCCATCGCCTCCACGTCCCGGATTCGGGGGACGTTGCGTAGGATCACCTCGTCTTCGGTGAGCAGGCAGGCGGCCAGAATCGGCAACGCGCCGTTCTTGTTCCCCGCCGGAACGATCGTCCCCGAGAGCGGGACACCCCCCTCGATCACGAACTTCTCCATCTCCTTGCGCAGACTAGCTCGTAGCTGAGGAGATTGCCCGCGGCCCCGGCCTGAACGGCGAAGTGCTCGCCGGGCTGCGGCTCGATTGCCGTCCTCAGCTACGGTGGGGGTCATGCACGACGATGTTTCGCGCCAGGAAGCCTGGAACCTGCTCACTGAATGGGTTTCCTCAGCCTCGTTGCGCCGCCACGCCCTGGCCGTCGAGGCGGCCATGCGGGCCTATGCGCCCCGTTTTGACGGCGAGGTCGAGCTGTGGGGAGCCACCGGCCTGCTCCACGACCTGGACTACGAGCGCTACCCCAGCCTTGAGGATGGCCACCCCCGCTATGCCCTGCGCGAGTTGGAATCGCGGGGCTACCCCCCTGAGTTGGTCCGGGCGGTGGCCTCGCACGCCGATTTCATGGGGGTGCCCCGGGAGACCCCGATGGAGAAGACCCTGTATGCCGTGGACGAGCTCTCGGGTTTCATCCTGGCCTGCGCCTACGTCCGCCCGCAGGGGCTGGAGGGGCTGGCGCCCAAGTCGGTCCGCAAGAAGCTCAAGCAGCCGAGCTTTGCCGCGGCGGTCAATCGTGAGGAGCTGACCCAGGGCGCGGCCGAGCTCGGGGTGGATTTCGACGAGCATCTGACGGTGGTCATCGGCGCCCTGGCGGACCGGGCGGATGAGCTGATGGATCGACGTGAGCCGGCGGCTGAGCAGGCCTAGCGCCTGAGCGGAACGACGGGCTAGCTGGCGGACACGTTCAACGTATCCAGGAGCCTGGCCAGCTCGATGACGCGCCGAACCGAGCCCGATCCACAGATCACCCGGAGCTTCCGCTCCTGTCGGGTCAGCCGGCGCTGGGCGTTGAGGAGCACGTGTAGGCCGGCCGAGTCGATGAACACCGTATCGCTCAGATCCAACACCACATTGCCCCCCGCGGTGTGAAGGATCCGGACCAGCGTACTCGCGAGCTTGGGGGCGGTCAGGACGTCAACCTCGCCCCGGGCCAGCAGATAGGTCCCATCGGCATGCTCCCGCTCGATCACCTCGAGCTGAGCCGGGCCGCGAGGGCGAAGCGAGCTCGCCAGGGGAGCTTCTGAGTCAGGCGGGGTCTTCGGCGCGGGCCGGGTCTTCGACCGCTGCGTCCGAGTAGTCGGTGGGCGACGGGCGCGACGGCCATGGGACGCGGAATTCACATTGATCTCCTGTGATGCGAGA
>JBPYDM010000180.1:0-20321 GCA_051986255.1 Solirubrobacteraceae bacterium
AACGCGACGGTCATGCGCGCTGCTCCCCGAAAGCCGTGAGGCGTATGGAGCGCGCCGAAACAACTCCGCCGCGGAGTAGCCTCTATTTCGTGAGCGATAGATCGCATGCGACCCGGTCGAGGGCCAATCCCGGCGGCATGGCCGACGTCCTCACCGTGCTCGGCCCGAAGACCGAGCCGCACCGCGGTCGCAAGCCGCCGTGGTTCAAGGTTCCGGCTCCCGGAGGGCCGCGGTACCGCGAACTCAGCCGTCTCATCGAGTCCGAGCAGCTTCACACGGTCTGCCAGGAGGCGGCGTGTCCGAACATCGGTGAGTGCTGGCAACGCGGGACCGCCACCTTCATGATTCTGGGCGATACGTGCACGCGTCGCTGCGGGTTCTGCAATGTCAAGACCGGCAAGCCGACCTGGAACGATCCGCTGGAACCCGCCCGGGTGGCCACCGCGGTCCGAAGGATGGGACTTCGGCACGCGGTCATCACCAGCGTCGACCGAGACGACCTGCCGGACTACGGCGCTTCGGCCTTCGTGGGGGTGATCAGGCAGATCCGTCGGCGGGCCCCTGGCTGCCGGGTCGAGGTGCTCACGCCGGACTTCCGCGGCGAGGAGATGCCGCTCGCTCGGGTGATCGCCGAGCGCCCCGACGTGTTCAACCACAACGTCGAAGTCGTCCCCCGCCTGTATCCCGTGGCCCGGCGCGGGTCGACGTTCGCCCGCTCCTGCCGGGTGCTGCGCAACGCCAAGGAGATGGGCGGCGAGGAGCTGGTCACCAAGTCAGGCCTGATGGTGGGCCTGGGCGAATCGTTCGAGGAGATGGAGGACACGCTGGGCGCGCTCCGAGAGCACCACGTCCAGGTCCTGACGATCGGGCAATACCTTCGACCCACCGAGAACCACCTGCCGATCGTTCGCTACTGGCATCCGGACGAGTTTTGTGCCCTCGAGCAGGCGGCCTACCGGATGGGGTTTGAGCACGTGGCCGCCGGGCCGCTCGTCAGAAGCTCCTACCACGCCGACGAGCACGTGCCTCACCGGGACGCTCAGGCCGTATGAGAAAGCGCCTGCTCATCCTCGGACTTGTCGCCGCCCTGGTGCTGATCCTGGCGCCGGAGGCGCTGGCTGCCGCGGGCGGTGGCTCGGGGGGGTTCGGAGGCGGCGGCGGCGGCGAAGGCGGCGGCGGACGCGGCGTCGGCCTGTACATCCTGATCCAGATCCTTATCCGGATTGCCGTTCTGGGCCACGGCCTGGGCGCACTGATCCTGATCGGCCTGTTCGTGCTGGCATTCCTGTTTCTCCGGGTGGTTCCGGGAACTCGGGCCTTCTGGGCCGCCCGCCAGGAGTCCGGTCCGGCGGCTCGGCGGCAGGTGTCAAAACGCCAGCGGCGAGTGGAGCTGGCGGCCGCCGAGGCGGCGGAGGATGACCCCGCGTTTGCCCCGGACTCGGTGCGAGCCGCCGCGGCCGAGCTGTTCATGCGCATCGAGCGGGCGTGGGACGACGAGGACCGCGAGCGGCTGAGCCAGCTGGTGGCGCCTGACCTGATGAAGGAGTGGAACCGTCGTTTGACCGGATTCCAGCAGCGAGGCTGGCGCAATCGCGTGCAGCCACTGGATCCGCCGACCGTCGAGTACATCAGCTTGGTCCACCGCGGCGGCCCGGAAGATCGAGTCGTGGTAAGGATCGAGGGCCGGATACGCGACTACGTGGTGGACCGCTCAGGCAATCACGTGAAGCGGGCCGGTCACGCCACGGAGACCATCAGAATCAGGGAGTATTGGACGCTGGCCAGGAACCGGAGTACTGGCGCGGAACCGTGGGTCCTGGCCTCGATCGAGCAAGGAGGCGAGGGACGGCACGCGTTGGATGAACGAATCGTGGCCACGCGAGCTTCAGACGAGCAAGGGATGCGGGACGAGGCGCTGATCGAGGGGGCGGTGGCGGAAGCCGTTCCCTCGGGCACGAAAATCGCCGAGGTCGCCGACCTCGAATTCACCGGTGATGCCCGCGCCGCCGCCCTCGACCTGAGCCTGGCCGATGGCCGGTTCGCTCCCGACGTACTCGAAGTCGCCGTCCGCCGGGCGGTCGCGGCGTGGGCCCAGGCCATCGATGGCGAGGATGCAGCGCTGGAGACGATCGCCGACCCAGAGGCCGCTCAGGAGCTGCTGCATCCAGGAGATCCCTCGGGTCACACGCGGCTCGTGGTCCGGGGTCCCACGGTCACCAGGATCAGGATCGTGGGACTCGATGCAGCCGCCCTGCCCCCCACCATGACGATCGAGGTCGATGTGCGTGGGCGCCGCTACCTCGAGGAACGAGACACGGCCACGGTGGTGACCGGCAGCCGGACCCGCCCGACAAGCTTCACCGAGCGCTGGACGCTGGGTCTGACCGACGATGCGCGCGAGCCGTGGCGCATCCGCGCGGTCGGAGCGCCGACCGCAGCGCGTTGAGGCCCAGACAGGCGGCCGCCACGGTTCTGCCGCCGGCCCGCTAATCCCCACACCCCGGGCATCGAGAACCGTGATCCCGATCAAGGACAACATCACCACCGATCGCTTCCCGTTCGCCACGGTCGGCTTGATCGTCGCCAATTTCGTGGCCTACATCTTGGCCGTCCGCCACGGCGGCTCGTTCATCAGTGGACCGGACCTGCAGGCGGTGGTCCACTACGGGGCGATCCCGTGGGCGCTGACCCACAACCTGGGCGAGCACTGCCGACTGGTTCAGGCCAGCGCCATCGCCTGCTCCCCGCACTCGCTCCCGAACTCTCTTCCCGCCTGGCAGACGGCGTTCACAGCCATGTTCATGCACGCGTCGATCATCCACATCGGGGGCAACATGCTGTTCCTGTGGATCTTTGGCAACAACGTCGAGGACGCGCTGGGGCACTTCAAGTACCTGGCCTTCTACATCGCGGGCGGGCTGGCCGCGCTGGCGCTACAGGTGGCGGTGGCTCCAAACTCTGGCGCCCCCACCCTCGGCGCGTCGGGAGCGATCGCGGCCGTACTGGGCGGCTACATCCTCCTCTATCCACGGGCGCGCGTGCTCACGCTGGTGATCATCATCTTCTTCTTCACCGTTATCGAGTTGCCAGCTCTGGTCATGCTCGGGGTCTGGTTCGCGCAGCAGGCAGCATTCGGAGCCGCCGGTCTGACTACCCCCACCGGCGCAAGCAGCGGCGTGGCCTACTTCGCCCACATCGGGGGGTTCGCGTTCGGATTGCTTACGATCAAGGTGCTGGCCCGGAGGCGAAAGCAGATACCCCCGCCGGTGCCGGCGTACTGATCGTGCGGTCCTTCGTCGTCCTTACCCTCGCCCTCCTGTTCCTAACGGCGATGATTCTGCTGACGGTGTCAGACTTCGCTAACAATGGCGTCACTGGTCTCGGCGTGGTGGCCGCGCTGGTGTGTGCGATTGTGGGTATCGGGATCGTCGGGGCATTCCTGCAGCCACCCAGGAGCTGAGCTTCAGCGCGCGGGGTGCGAGTGGGCCCAGGAGCTGAGCTTCTGCCGGGAGGGGCGCGAGTGAGCGGAGACGCATGAGCTCGACCCGGCGCCAGCCTTCGGAGGGTCCGTTCCTGGCCCCGGGACGCAGTCGGCGAGGGATGGCGGGTCACCGGTGGCTGGCCGGGCTCCTGGCCGTGGTGCTGGCCGTGGCGCTGCTGCTGGGTTTGATGCCCAGCGCCGCGTCAGGTCCAGCGTCAGCCGGGATAGCCCACCAGGTCCTCGCTCGGACCGAGCGCTCCGCCAAACCCCAGCTGCCCTCGTACGGCTGGAAGTTTGCTCCGGCGGCTCAGCGGGTGATGGTCAAGCTCAAGCTGCCCTTGACAAGCGGCCTGCTGTTCAACGTCCGGACTGGCCGCATCCTGTGGGCGCGGCGACCCGACCGGGTGCTGCCCATCGCCAGCCTGACCAAGATGATGACCGCGTTGATCGTGGTCGCCCGCTCCCGCCCGAGCGACCACGTCCTGATCACGCGCCAGGCCGTGCACTTCAGCGGATCGGGGGTGGGGTTGCTGCCGCTGGGCAAGCGCGTCCCACTTCTGCCGCTCCTGTACGGCCTGATGCTTCCCTCGGGCAATGACGCGGCGATCGCGCTGGCCCAGCACGTCGCGGATTCCCAGAGCCGTTTCGTGGCTCTGATGAACCAGGAGGCGCACAGCTGGGGCTTGCGTTGCACGCACTTCAGCAGCGTCTCGGGGATCCTGGACCGCGACAACCATTCGTGTGCGGGCGACCTGGCGATTCTCGCCTACCGGGTGCTCGAGCAGCGGTTGCTGGCGCAGATCGTGGGCTCACCGAGCGCGATCCTGCCTTTCCCCATCAAGGCTCACAAGCTCTATCTCTACAACGACAATCCCCTCTTGGTGCTGGGCTATCCCGGTACCGACGGCGTCAAGACCGGCTACACCACCGCTGCCGGGGTGTGTCTGGTGGCCACCGCCCGTCGGGGCCGCGCTTGGTTCGGAGTGGTGCTACTGCATTCGGCCAACGTCGCCGCCCAGGCGCAGACATTGCTGAATGCGGCCTTCGCGCGGTACGGACACCTGTAGCGGGACGCCCCACGACGGCGTGCGCAGAAAGCTCGTGATGCGGTCCTTGGCGATCCAGCGGCCTCGGCTCATCGGACGAGTACGCTCGCAGGAAGAGCATCTCCTCATTCCCTACCGCAGCCCCCGGAGGGAACCCCCTACAAGAGTCCAGACTGTGTCTTTCGCCTTACCGGGTGCGCTCAGGAAGGGTTTCGGGCCCGCGCTAGTCGAGAACTCATTACGTAAATCACGTTTCGAATCAGCTGTTTCGAGAAGAGGAGGCACACATGTCCCCAGTGAATTACCAGACGATCAAACTCGCAAAAGGCAAGCACAGCTCTCCCGAGGACGGCGCGTGTGTGCTGGAGCTGGCCTCGATGCTGGCTGGCGAACCCTTCAGTGACCATCCGGCGTCGGTCTGTCCGGTGCTCGCGTCCTTCCTGCGGGCTTACAACGACTCGATCGGTGATGCCCGCCGGCAGGATTTGTACGACTACGCCTCGCGGCTCGTCGGTACCCGCGGGCCGCTTGATGTACAGCGGCGGCGCAGCTTGAGGCTGATCGAATGGGCCGAGGAAATGTACCGGCGCGGCTGGAGGCGCTTCTTTCCCCTGGCCCGTCTGACCGACCGGGGGTTGCGCCCGGGACGCTCCCTCACCTCGGCGGGCACATATGCCGCGCACGCGATAGGCAGGCACTCCGATAACACCCACCGCCAAGCGCTGACACTGCTGGACGAGTTGCTCGAGCTCGGAGCCGACCGGCAAACGCTGACGCCCGCAGCCATCATGCCGCGGGCCGACGCCCCAGATCCGATGCAGGCGGTGAATCTCCGCAGTGTCGGCACCTGAGCCTGACCTGGCGGACGCGAGCGCGTCTGCCAGCGCCAGGGCCGCCGAGCGGGCGCTCGCCCACTGCCGGAAGGTGCTCCACCAGAACTGGCGTGCCGGGGAGTTCCAGGGCCGGAGCTACGCGTACACCAGTCCAAGTCCGCACCGCTATCCCTGGCAGTGGTATTGGGACTCGTGCCTAACCGCAATCTCGTGGCGACATTTCGAGCCAGCACGGTCACGATCGGAGCTGGAATCGCTACTGGACGCGGCCACCCCGGAGGGATTCATCGGCCACACAATCTTCTGGGGCCAGCCGGTGCCCTTCCCTCGCCGGCAGTTCTACAACATCCGCTCCCCCAAGGATCCGATGACCTGGACGATCCAGCCGCCGCTACTGGCCTGGGCGTGGCGGATAGCCGTCGGTGACCCAGCGACCGAGCCCCGTATCCAAGCCCACCACGACCTGATCGAGTCCCAGCGCGATCTGGACGGCGACGGGCTGCTCTGGATCATGCAGCCGGACGAGAGCGGCCTAGACGCCTCTCCGGCCTTCGATGCCGTTTGGGGGTGGCGAGCGGATGGCCTGCCGGGATTCCCGCTGCTGGTCCGGCGCAACCGCCGCCTGGGCTTTGACATCCGGCGGGTGCAGGCTGCCCGAGGTCCGCTTGTGTGCAGCACGCTGGTCAACGTGACGCACTGCCTGTCTCGCCTGGCGCTGGGCCGGTCCTCGATCACGCCGGCATTGATCGACCGGCTGTACGATCGCGAGTCCGGGCTCTTCGGCCAGGAGGTGTGGCCCAAGCGGGCACGCCCGGTGATAGAGACCTGGGCGGCCCTGTCCCCGTTGGCGCTCCCCGACCTCCCACAGGAGATCGGACACAGGCTGGTGCAGGAGCACCTCCTGGATCCGGAGCGGTTTTGGCTGCCGGTGCCGCCGCCGTCGGTGTCCGCCACCGAGCCATCGTTCTCGGTCAAGGATCGCTTTCTCGGACTGCGCCGCTACTGGCGCGGCCCCACGTGGGTCAACTCCGCTTGGATGGTCTGGCTGGGGTTACGGCGGCTGTGCTACCCGGAGCAGGCGGACGAACTGGCCCGACGGATCATCGAGACGGTGGCCCGGGCAGGGCTGCGGGAGTACTACCACCCGCGAACCGGGGCGGGCATGGGCGCGACCGACTTCGCCTGGTCCTCGCTGGTCGCCGAGTTGGTCAGTGGTGATCCCCGGGCCGACCGGTCCTACCTGTAGCCCCGGCGAAGGCGCCAACCACGGCGCCGGCCGGCCTAGCCCCAGATGAACGGCGGGTAACTGTCCGTCATGAAGTAGGCGTAGGCGCCACCGCGCAGGTTCCAGCGCAGGCCCGGCACCATCAGCTCGAACACTCCCCGCGGGATCTGCTTGGTGAAGAGCACCGTGAAGAACGCGACGAACGTCATCACGTGAGTCAGCCAGTAGAGAACTCCGGCCACCAAGAGATAAGGGAAGGCCAGCAGCCATTGAACGAGCGGTCGCCAGTTGTCCACGTGCTCGGGATAGTCGACGTTCACCCGCACCGGGTAGCTCGGGTCGTCGGCCAGCGAGAACGGCGGGTAAGAATCGGTCATCAGATGGAAGTAGGCGAGCACCCGGTTGGCCCATCTGAGCGTTCCAAGCACATAGTCAAAGGCCCCCCGAGGCCAGCGTCCCGTGAACAGAACGACGAAGAAGGCGTACACCAATACAAAGAACGCGCCTACGCCGACGAAGAACAGGGCTACGAAATGTGGGATGACCAGCAGCCACTTGACCAGAGGCAGCCACCGGTTGAGCTCGGCTGGGTAGCTGACCTCAAGAATGGCCGGGTAGTTCGGCGAAGGCGGTCCCGAGGCGTCAGGTACAGTGACCGCCGACGACACCGCCAATCCACCCGCGACCGAGGCGCCGGGAGGGCGCTCCGGCGGCGGGGAGGGCGTCGATCCTTCCGGAGGCCCGCCGACAGGAGGCTCAGAAGTGCCCACGCGCCAACGCTATCCACTTTGAGGTAGCAGCGGGAAAAGAAATCGACAGAGGCGCCGCAGCCGCGGTTTCACCGCATAGATACCCTCCCACCTCGTGGCCAACGCAATCGGACAGAGCGTGGGCCGCCGGGAGGGAGGCCCGAGCCGCCTCCACGCGTTGACGTGCTGCGGCTGCTGACCGTCTGTCCGGACCGCCCGGGGATCATCAGCGCGGTCTCGCGCTTCCTGTTCGAGTCGGGGGCCAACATCGTGCGCTCGGACCAGTACTCGAGCGACCCCGAGGGCGGCACGTTCTACTTGCGGATGGAGTTCACGCTGCCCGAGGCGCGTTCTGAGCGGCTGGAGGAGCGTTTCGCCCGGGACGTCGCGGGGACGTTTGAGATGGAGTGGCGCCTGTGGGACGCGCGCCGGCCGAAACGGATGGCCATCCTCGTCTCACGCGAAGGACACTGCCTGCTGGACCTACTCTGGCGATGGCAGCGCGGCGAGCTGGAAGCCGACGCGGTGCTCGTGATCTCCAACCACCCCGACCTGCGGCGCGCGGTCGAGAGCTTTGACATCCCGTATTACCACGTGCCGGTGGACCCGGCGAACCGGGCGCAATCCGAGGCGCAGATGCTGGAGCCGCTGCGCGGGCAGTGCGACCTGGTGGTGCTGGCTCGCTACATGCAGATCCTCTCGCCGGAGTTCCTGGATCAGGTGGGGGTGCCGCTGATCAACATCCACCACTCATTCCTGCCCGCCTTCGCCGGCGCGGAGCCGTACGAGCGAGCCAGGGAACGAGGGGTGAAGCTGATCGGGGCCACCGCCCACTATGTGACCGAGGAACTGGACGCCGGCCCGATCATCGAGCAGGATGTGATCCGGGTCTCCCATCGCGACGACGTGAGCCGCCTGCGTAGGCTTGGGGCCGACATCGAGCGCACCACGCTGGCCCGGGCGGTGGAGTCGCACTGCGAGGACCGGGTTCTGCTCCACGGCTCGACCACCGTGGTGTTCTAGGCTGCGTCCGACGCGGGGTGCCCGTATCGCCCGAACTCTCGCCCTCACCTAGGACGCTACCGCCTCCGCCTGACGCTGAGCCTCGGCCGCGGCTGCCAGCTCACGCTCACCGCGGCTGATGAACGTCTCGCCGGTCCAGGGGCCGGGTTTGGGCCGAGGCTCGCCGCCCGGCAAGGCCAGGCGCAGGATCGTCCGCTGCACCTTGCCCCACTGACGGAAGAATGGCCCAGTGTTGTAGGGCAGGTTGTAACGCCTGCAGATTTCCCGCACCCGGGGAGCGATCTCGCCGTACCGGCTCGAGGGCATGTCCGGGAAGAGGTGGTGCTCGACCTGGTAGCCCAGGTTGCCGCTCATGACGTGGAAGAAGGCACCACCCTCGATGTTGGCCGCCCCGATGAGCTGGCGCACGTAACGGCCTCCCGGCTGCTCATCGCGCACCTCCTCCTCATCGAACACGTACGTCTGGTCGGGAAAGTGGCCGCAGAAGATGATCGCGTTGGACCACACGTTCCGGATCACGTTGGCCGTGGCGTTGGCCTTTACCGTGGCCAAGAAGGTCTCCTTGAACGTGTCCACCAACGCCCGGGTGTCTGGGCGCGAGGCTGTGCTACGGCCCGGCAGACGTTCGAGCAAACCCCGGACGCCACCCTGCCGGCGCCGGCGCCGACGGTTGACCGCATCCACACCTGCCGCGACTGCCGTGGCCACGCCCGCGCTGAGGAGCGGCCAGGCGATGTAGTCCTTCTGGATCTGGAGGCGGGCCTTCCCCGCGATCCCCTTCAGGTCCTGCTTGATCTCGGGCCACTTCTTCTCCCCAGCCCGGATGGCCGTGAAGTCCATGTCGTGTACCGCCACCCCCCACTCGAACAGGAGCATGAGCAGCACGTTTGTCACGGGCTGGAGCAGGTACACCGGGTGCCAGCGCTGGTGGGGATCGATCCGGAAGATCTCGTACCCGAGGTCGCGGTCCTTGCCCAGGATGTTGGTGTACGTGTGGTGAATGTAGTTGTGGGAGTGCTTCCAGGCCTCGGCCGTGGACGCGGTGTCCCAGTCCCAGGTCTGGGAGTTGATTACCGGGTCGTTCATCCAGTCCCACTGACCGTGCAGAACGTTGTGGCCGATCTCCATGTTCTCGAGGATCTTGGCCGCGGAAAGGGCGGCGGTCCCGGCGATCCAGCCCACCCGCGTCCGACTGGCGAACAGCTCGACGCGCCCGAGCAGGGCCAGCCGGCGCTGCAGGGCGATCACCCCCCGGATATAGGCGGCGTCGCGGTCGCTGAGATCGCCACGGACCTCGTCATGTAGCTGATCGAACTTCTTCCCGATTTCGGCTAACTGCTCGTCGGAGAGAGCGGCGAGCGGGTTGGGCGTGCCGTTGTGGTCGTAGGTCCTGTATCCGGTGGCCATAGTGCTCCTTTACAGCTCGATCTCGATGGGCCCCTCAGGGGCGTTGATGCACGTCCTTACCGTCTCGCCCTGCTGTCCGGAGACCTCTCCGTTGCGCAGGTCACGAATCTGGCCCGAGCGCAGGGTCCCCACGCAGGTGTGACAGATGCCCTCACGGCAGCCGAAGGGCAGCGTGAGGCCGGCTTCCTCCCCACAAACCAAGATCGGCGTGGTGCCATCGGCCTCGACCTGGCAATCGCTGTTGAGGAAGGTGATCGTGCCGCCCTCCCCTGTCTCAGCGTCAAGCTTGGGCTGGAAGCGCTCCATTTGGAGCTGGTCGAGCAATCCTTCCCGCTCCCAGTGATCGGTAAGCGTGTCCAGCATCGGGCCCGGTCCGGAGGCAAAGGCTTCGCGCTCGCGCCAGTCCGGACATAGGTCGTCCAGGTGGTCGGGCAGCAGCCTGCCCATGGTCGAGGTGTGCTGCTCGTGCAGCCGGAATCCCGGGAATGCTCGGGCCATGTAGCGCAGCTCGGCCCCGAAGATCACGCCCTCGGGGCTGCGGGCGGAGTGGAGCAGAACCGCGTCATGAAGAGCGTCGTGGCGGCACAGGCTGCGCAGCATGCTGATGATGGGGGTGATGCCGCTGCCCGCGCTGATGAAGAGCAGCCTGGTCGGGACCGGGCCGGGGAGGACGAAGTCGCCCTCCACGCCGCCGAGGGAGACGATCATCCCGGGGCGCCCGCGCCTGATCAAATAGGGAGAAACCACGCCGCCCTCCACCAGCTTGGGGGTGATGGAGATGCAGCCGTCGGGGCGACCGGGCTCAGAGGTCAGCGAGTAGGCCCGCCAGTGGCGAACCCCTCGGATGTCTACGCCGATTCGCACGTACTGACCTGCCCGATGGCCCTCCCAGCGGTACCCCGGCTTGATCAGGACGGTGGCGGCGTCGCGAGTGACGTGGTCGATGCGCTCGATCCGCCCCCGCAGCTCGCGGGTGGACCAGAGCGGGTTGACCAGCTCCAGATAATCATCGGGGAGGAGCGGCGTGCTGAACGCCCGCACCGCCCGGAGCACGGCTCGCTGAATCCGGGGAACGTTGGGTGGGGCGCCGATCTCAGGCATGGGTCACGCGACGAGTTGGAGCATTCCCCGAACTCGTCGTTATCACTCGCTCTCCGGATGGTGCTGCCGTATCAGTCATGGCCCTCTCAGGGCTGATACCCCCACGCGACGCAAACGTAACACCGTTTGATGTCACATAGATTGATGTAATCCTCGACCGGTGAGGGCGCTTCCGGCAGGGTTGGTCAAGTCCCGAATCGCCGTGTGGCGGCGCCAAAGCGGCGTGTGGCGTCACGAAGCGCGGCGGAGCGCCAGAGCTTTGTGCCACTGGTGGGCCTATAGGCGTGTAGCGTCACCAAGCGTCGGGCGGGGTGCGGGCTTTGTGACGCCATGCGAGTAGAACGCCCTCGGCCGCCAACGGGACCCACCTACGCGGGAAGCACCCCAGCTAGGGGCCGAAG
This sequence comes from Solirubrobacteraceae bacterium, assembly GCA_051986255.1. Taxonomy (GTDB): domain Bacteria; phylum Actinomycetota; class Thermoleophilia; order Solirubrobacterales; family Solirubrobacteraceae; genus Palsa-465. Next base: position 11,267 of record JBPYDM010000180.1, read on the forward strand.
CGCTCCTCGGCGTATTGCTTGGCGAGCTGCTTGGGGGCACGGCACAGCCAGGCCTCTACCACCAGCTCCTCCAGCTCCTGCAGCTCAATCCGCTCGAGCCTCACCAGCACCGCGGGATAGCCATCGAAATGAGGCGTGGTGAAGTACACGTCGGGATCGTCGGCCAGCATGGCCTCCTTGGCCACCAGGTGCTCGACTCGGGCGCCGAGGATCGGCCCCTCCGGTGCGCGATCCCCCAGGGCCCGGAGGTCGGAGGCTCGTAGCGGGCGCTCCCAGACAAATAGCCTGTCCCCCACCCACCACTGGGCCCGGCCCCTGGACTCGCGCTCCTGGGCGTGGGGCAGGCTGAGCGCCAGGCGGCGGACGTCATCCCATGTGGCCACCGGGCGACTGTACTGGCATGGGCCGGCCCACCCCTAGCCTCCTGCGCCAGGGTGTACGCGCCATTAACCGGGCCTATCGGGAGCGCCCGATCGCGTAACCAATCGCCGTGAACACGATCGCGAGAGTCGCGGTGGCGGCCAGAAGCACGCGGGGATCGTTGAGCCGCTTGGAGATGACGCCCGCCGCGATCCTGCCCACAGGGAAGGAGGATCCGGATGATGCCGGGGGGCCGCCGGCGGCAGCGCCCGCCGCCTGGGCCGGAGGTGGCCCAGCTGGAGTAGCCTCGCCCGCGGCCGACTCGGGGGCGGCCGTCGGGCCAGGAGGCTCGGCGGCCGAATCGGGGGCGAGCATCTGGGCCAGGTTCGACGCGAACTCCTCGACCAGCGCGCCCGCCACGTCAGTGATCACGCCCGCGCCCATCGCGGCCGCCCGGCCACTCAGCGCCAACTCGGTGGCGATTGTGGCCGCGGTGCCCTGGGGCTGCTCCACCAGGCTCATGTGCACATCGGCGGTGGCGGTTCCCTGACCGCGGGCCTCGGTAGCGCGAGCGTGCATCACGGCCTTTCGCGCCGCGTCGTCCCGCTCGGTGATCTCGACCTGGCCGCGGTAGAGCATCGACATCGGGCCGATCTTGACCCTGACTCCAACCTTGTATGCGTTCTCCGCGGTGCGCTCGAGGACCTCGGCGCCGGGCATGGCCGGGGCCACGCGCTCGATGTCCATCAGCGCGGTCCAGACCTCCTCGATCGGCGCCTGCACGGTGAAGGTGTTCTCGAACCTCATCGTGCGTGCTGACGGTGTCGATCGTGCCTGAATGGGGCCGTGTCGCCCTCGGACCCGGCGATCGCCGCCACCACCGCGGAGAGGGCGCCCAGGCTATGACCGCTCACGAACGCGTCGCAGAACGGCAGGGCTGCGGCCATCCCGCCGGTGCGAGGAGCGTAGTTCCGGCTCGCCTTGCGCGGGTTGACCCACACGATCCGGTGGGCCAGCCGGTGTAGTCGCTCCATCTCGCGGGCCACCAGGGCAGGATCACCTCGCTCCCATCCGTCGGAGATGATCACCACCACAGCGCCGCGCGCCATCCCGCGCCGGCCATGCTGGTCGTTGAACCGGCGCAGTGCCTCACCCAGCCGGGTCCCACTCGACCAGTCCCGGGCAGCGGCCGCGGCACGCTCGATGGCCAGGTCCGGCTGGCGGCCCCGAAGGGCGCGCGTCAGGTGGGTCAGGCGCGTGGCGAACACGAAGGCTTCGGCGTTGGCACCGTCCACCGCGGCGTGGAGCAGCTGCAGGTAGGCCCTCGCGTAGGGCTCCATCGAACCTGAGATGTCACATAGGAAGACCAGCCGGCGTGGCCTGAGGACCCGCTGGCGCAGGATGTGCCGGGCTGGGTCGCCACCCGTCCGCCGGCTCGCTCGCAGCGTCGCGCGTACGTCCAGGCGGTCGCCGTGCGGATTGCGGCGGAATCGACGCGCCCGCCTGCGTGGGGGGGCCAGCTCCAGGTCAGCCATCAGCCGTCGGAGCGCCCGCAGCTCGTCTGGCTCGAGCTCGGCGAAATCGCGTTCGCTCAGACGCTCGTGCGCACTTGCCGCTGCGACCGGCAGCTCGCTCACCGCGCCCTCATCCCCCGGGCCTTCCGCTCCCCGAAGCTCCGAGCCGGGTGGGGCCAGCCCGGGAGCGGGTAGCTGCGATTGCCGGGGCCCGGCATCCGACGCCCTCCCGCGCCTGGCCTCCAGGAGCGGCGGGGCGGGCTGGTCTCCTCGCCAGTCGGCCAGATCGAGCATCCCCTCGAACACGGCGGCGAACAGCCCGTCGAATGTATCGAGCTGATCGCGGTCGGATATGAACACGGTGCGGGCGGTCAAGTAGAGCTCGCGGCGGGTGTACGGCGGAGCCAGGGTGAGGGCACGGGCAAAGCGGGCCGAGCGCTCGGGGGTGACCGGTATCCCTGCCGCGTGGATGGCCCGCCCGAAGGCCGCGGCGAACACCGGCAGGTCGATTGCTTCAGCCACCATCCACTCCAGTGAGCGCGGCCAGTCCCTGCTCACGGACGTGCTCCTGGTCCTCACGGTACTTGAGCACGGAGCCCAGCGTCCGCTCCGCGCTGGCCGGGTCCAGGCGGTGCACTCCCAGCAGCTGCAGAGCCGCCACCCAGTCAATGGCCTCCGCGATGCCCGGCGGCTTCTGCACGTCGCTGGCCCGTAGGCGCCGCAGCGCCCCGGCCACATCGACCGCCAGCTCTCGGGCAGCCTCAGGAACGCGGCGGCGTACGATCTCGACCTCTCGCTCGGCATCCGGGTAGTCGATCCAGTGATACAAGCACCGGCGTTTGAGCGCGTCGTGCAGATCGCGCGTGCGGTTGGAGGTGAGCACTACGACGGGGGGATGCGTGGCCTTCACGGTGCCGAGCTCGGGAATCGTGATGCTCGCCTCGCCGAGCAGCTCTAGGAGGAAGGCCTCGAAGTCCTCGTCGGCCCGGTCGAGCTCGTCGATGAGCAGGACGGCGGGGAGCGGTCCGGGATGCTGAATCGCCTGCAGCAGCGGTCTCTCGATCAGATAATCAGCTGTGAAGAGGCTTTCCTCGGCAAGCGACTCGCCGCTGGCCTCCGCCAGGCGGATGCGCAGCAGCTGCCGCGGATAATTCCACTCGTACAGCGCCTCGGCGGCATCGATCCCCTCGTAGCACTGAAGGCGGATCAGCGGCGTGTCGAGTACGGCGGCCAGCGCCTTGCCTGCCTCAGTCTTGCCGACCCCGGCCTCGCCCTCGAGTAGGACCGGTTGCGGCAACCGCAGGGCGAAGAACAGCGCCGTGGAGAGCCCGTCGTCGGCCAGGTAATCGACGGCGGCCAGCCGCCGCTGGAGCGCGTTCACGTCTGCCACGGCCGCTCGCACCGCCTGCTCAGCCCCGGGATGCGCTGGTCCGCTCACCCCGCCGCCTCGGTCAGCACCGTCCGGTAGTCCTCCCAGGTGTCGACGTCCCGCGGAATGCGCCCCGCTATCGGGACGTCGACCACCGTCTCGCGCTGGCGATCGAGCAGCTTCCACACCGCCTTGTCGCCGTGTAGCCCGGACAGTTCGCCAAACACGGCGCGCGAGAACGCGAACGGGTGACCGCGCCCATCTTCATAAGCGCACACGGCCACCGGCGAATCCCGCCGGCCGTCCAGCAGCCTGGCCACCGTGCCAGCCGTCACCCCCGGCTGATCGCCGAGCAAAAGAACCAACACAGAGCAGCCCGGGTCGATGGCCGGGAGCGCGGCGGCGATCGACGACGAGCACCCCTGACCGAAGACGGGGTTCTCCACGACTGCGACGCCGCCCAGGTCCGTGGACGCCCGCACGTCTTCCGCGCTCCCGCCGATAACGCACAACAGCTGATCGAACCGGCAGGCGCGTGCCGTATCCAGCACGTGCCCCAGGAGGGTCACCCGCCCGTAGGGCAAGAGCTGCTTGGGTCGGCCCAGTCGCGTGGAACCGCCCGCCGCCAGGACCAGTCCGGTCGTGAACCCGCTATGCGGTCGTGACATCCCGGCGCTGAGCGTACGTCTCGCGGCAATGCTCGCTGCAGAAGAACACGTCACCGATCCTGGGCGTGGCGTCACTGATGGCCACGGTCATCCCGCACACTGGATCTAGCGCCTCGAGGGCGGGCGTGATCGCCGGCTCCGCGGGGCGAGCGTGCCGCTCGGCCACGAGCTCGGCCAGGATGGCGATCGCCACCTCGGGCGGGGTGGATGCCCCGAGGTCAAGGCCCGCCGGCGTGTGCAGCTGAGCCCGCAGTTCGTCGGGCACGTCGAGTGCGGCTCTCACGGCCGCGCCGCGGGTCCGGCTGGCCACCAGCGCCACGTAGGGAATCCCCTCGGCGAGAGCTTGGCTGAGCACGCGCTCCTCGTCAGATCCGTGCGAGGCGACGATCACGGCGGCGTCGGTGGCCAGGGGATCGGCCTCCGCGGCCGGCGTGCGCACAGCGTCGTAGCCCGCCTCGCCGGCCAGGCTGGCGAGTGCTTGGGCGATGGGCGAGTCACCGACCACGATCATCCGGGGAACCGGAAGCTGCGGCTCGAGGAAGATCTCGAGCGCGCCTCCGCTCAGGCAGGGGTTGCGCTCGACGACCACCGCGTCCTCGCCGGGCCCGAGCGAGGCGGTGGCGCCCTCGTCGTCCGGCACCAAGCGGAGCAACAACGGCTCGCCCGTCTCGAGCACGCGCAACCCATGCAGGCGAACCGATGACGAGGCGCAGGCGCCTCCCACGAATCCCTCGATCGTGCCGTTACTCAACACCAGGGCGCAGTCCCCCGGCCGGACGCTCGTCGGATGCCTCGCCCGGACCACGGTGGCCAACGCGAAAGGGACCCGCTCGGCGGCCAGGGACGCTGCCCGCCGGGCCAGCTCGCCCCGAATCATTGCGGCGGGGCCGCCCGGCCCTGCATGGCCTCCCAGACCCGCGAGGGCGTGCAGGGCATGTCCATGTGTCGTACGCCGTATGGCTTCAGCGCGTCACAGACGGCGTTGACGATCGTGGGCGGCGACCCAACGGTGGCCGACTCACCTATTCCCTTGGCTCCTATGGGGTGATGCGGCGATGGGGTCACGGTGTAGTCCGTCTCCCAGTCTGGCACCTCGAGCGCCGTCGGGATCAAGTAGTCCATCAGAGACCCGCCCAGGCAGTTGCCCTCGTCATCGAAGGGGATCACCTCCATGAGCGCCATCCCGACGCCGTCGGTGAGCCCGCCGTGCACCTGGCCCTCAATGATCATCGGGTTTATGCGGGTGCCGCAGTCATCCACGGCGACGAACCGGCGCACCTTGACCTTGGCGGTTCCCGGGTCGACGTCGACGACACAGATGTACGCGCCGAACGGGAAGGTCAGGTTCGGTGGGTCGTACACCGTCTCGGCATCCAGCCCGCCCTCGACGCCCTCGGGTAGCTCGATCGCGCCGTGGGCGGCCAGCGCGATGTCCCCGATCGTCGCGCCCTTCTCCGGGTCGCCCTTGACGAACCAGCGTCCCTTTTCCCATTCCAGGTCCTCGGGCGCGGCTTCGAGCATCGCCGAGGCGACGATCCGGGCCCGCTCGCGCACCTTGCGCGCGACCAACGCGGTGGCCGCGCCGCTCACCGGAGTCGAGCGAGAGCCGTAGGTCCCCAGGCCGTAGGGCGTGTTGTCGGTGTCCCCGTGAATCACCTCGATGTCCTCGGGCGGGATCCCGAGCTCCTCAGAGACGATCTGCGCGAACGTCGTCTCGTGGCCCTGGCCCTGCGTCTGCACGCTCAGCCCTAGCTGCGCCTTGCCGGTCGGATGCACGCGGAGCTCGGCCCCGTCGTTCATGCCCAGTCCGAGGATGTCCATATGCTTGCGTGGTCCGGCCCCGACGCACTCGGTGAAGAAGCCGACGCCGATTCCCATCAGCTCCCCCCGCTCCCGCTTGGCCGCCTGCTCGCGCCGAAGCTCCTCGTAGCCGATGATGTCCATGGCCTTGCGCAGCGCCGTCGGATAGTCGCCGGAGTCGTACACCCACCCGGTCTTGCACTCGTATGGGAACTGGTCCGGCGCCAGCAGATTCTTCAGCCGCAGCTCGGCCGGGTCGATGCCCAGTTCGTCGGCCAGACAGTCGACCATCCGCTCGACCAGGTAGACGGCCTCGGTGACGCGGAACGAGCAGGCGTACGCCACGCCGCCTGGCGCCTTGTTCGTGTACACGCCGGTGACATTGCAGTGCGCGGCCTCGATGTCATACGAGCCGGTGAAGACGTTGAAGAACCCGGCCGGATACTTGGTCGGCTGAGCTGTGGAGTTGAACGCTCCGTGGTCGGCGATCACGCCGACCCGGATGCCGAGGATCTTGCCCTCGCGTGTGGCCGCGATCCCTCCCTTCATCACGTAGTCACGGGCGAAGCCGGTCGACATCAGGTTCTCCGAGCGGTCCTCCATCCATTTGACCGGCCGGCCGGTGAGGATCGATCCGACTATCGAGCACACATAGCCGGGGTACACCGGCACCTTGTTGCCAAAGCCGCCTCCGATATCGGGTGAGATCACCCGGATCTTGTGCTCGGGCAATCCCGCCACCAGGGCATACACCGTCCGATGGGCGTGGGGCGCCTGCGTGGTGCACCACAGGGTGAGCTTGCCCGAGACCTTGTCCATGTCGGCCACCGCCCCGCACGTCTCCATCGGGGCTGGGTGCGACCGGGGGTAGAGCATGTCCTGCTCCACCACGACGTCGGCACGGGCAAAGACCTGGTCGGTGGCCTGCCGGTCCCCCGACTCCCAGTCGAAGATGTGGTTATTGGTCTGCCCCTCCTTGTCGTCGCGTATCACGGGAGCGTCAGCGTCGAGCACCTTGCGGGCGTTGACCAACGCGGGCAGCGGGTCGTACTCGACCTCGATCAGCTCGAGCGCGTCGCGCGCCGAGTAGCGATCGTCGGCGACCACGAACGCCACCTCCTGACCCTGGAAGCGCACCTTGTCGGTGGCCAGCACGGCCTGGGTGTCGTACGACATCGTGGGCATCCAGGCCAGCTTCAGGCCCTCGAGGTCCTTGCCGGTGATGACCGCGTGAACCTTGGGGTGGGCCTGAGCCCGGGTGGTGTCGATCGAGACGACCCGGGCGTGGGCCAGCGGGCTGCGCAGAACCGCGCCGTGAAGCATGCCCGGCAGCTGCACGTCGTCAACGTAGTTGCCCTGGCCGCGGATGAAGCGGGCATCCTCCTTGCGCTTGAGTCTCCCAAAGCCGATCGGCCGTTCTTCCATGGTGGCCATCAGGCACTCACCTCCTCAGCCGCCTCGGCTGCTTCGGAGCCATGCTCGGCCGCCCAGCGGATCGAACGGACAATCGTCGCGTACCCCGTGCACCGGCAGATCTGACCGGAGATCGCCTCACGGATCTCCTCGTCGGTCGGATGGGGACTGCGGTCTAGCAGCGCCCGGGCCGTCATCATCATCCCGGGCGTGCAGAACCCACACTGAAGTCCGTGCATCTCGTGGAAGCCCTGCTGAACCGGATCGAGAACGCCGTCGACCTCCAGCCCTTCCACGCTGCGGATCTCGTGTCCAGCCGCGCTGGCCGCCAGGACCGTGCATGACTTGACCGGCTCTGAGTCCATCAGCACCACGCAGGTGCCACAGTTGGAGGTGTCGCATCCCCAGTGGGTGCCGGTCAGGCCGAGCTCGTCGCGCAGGAAGTGCACCAGCAGCATCCGGGGCTCGACCTCCCGCGTGTACTCGGTGCCGTTGACCGAAACGGTTACCTGCATCACGCCTCCTCTCGTAGGGCGCGGGCGGTGGCCCGTCTCAGCGCCCGCTGGGTCAGCACCTCGGCGGCGTGGCGCTTGTACGCCTCGGTGCCCCTCTGGTCAGTCACCGGCGAGCAGTTGTTGGCCGCCAGCCGGGCGGCCCGGGCAAACAGCTCCTCTGACGGTGTCTGGCCCGAGAGTGCCTGCTCGGCTTCGGTCGAGGTGACGTCGCCGCCGACCGCCGCCAGCGCGATCCCCGCCCGGGCGATTGTCCCGCCGGCGAGTTCGATCGCCGCGCCGGCAGCCGCCACGGCCCAGTCGCCGACCCGGCGTTCCACCTTTTCGTATGCGCTACCGGAGTTCGGGCGGAGAGGCAGCCTGACCTCGATCAGCATCTCATCCTGCCCGACGGCGGTCTGGTACGGGCCGACGTGGAATTCCCTCATGTCTGTCAACCGCTCTCCGCTCGGACCACGGATCAGCATCCGCGCGGCCAGCGCCGCGCACACCGCCGAGAGGTCTTCGGCCGGATCGGCCTGGCAGAGCGCTCCCCCGATCGTTCCGCGGTTGCGGACCACCGGGTCAGCGATCACGCGCTCGGCGTCGCGGAAGATGGGCAGCTCGGCGCCAATCACCTCCGATTCGAGCAACTGCCGGTGGCGTGTCATCGCCCCGATCCTCAGCTCACCGTCCTCCTCGCGGATATAACCGAGCTGCGCCGCAAGCGGGTCGATGTCGATCAGGTATTCGGGCACCGCGAGCCGGAGCTTCATCATGGGCAGCAGCGAGTGCCCCCCGGCCAATAGGCGGGCGTCGGGGCCAAGCCGCTGCAGCAGCTCGAGCGCTTCGTCCACACTACCTGCGCGCTCGTACTGGAAAGGGGCTGGAACCTGCACGGGTCCTCCTTGCGATCAGCGGTCTTAAGAGGTCAGCCTTGGGATGCGGCACCACCCAAGGCAGTGGGCTCACTCCTCCGAGCCTCAGGGTGCCGCTGTTATCGTCGCTTTGCAAGTTGACCTAAGTGATCGCTTAGCCGACCTCAATGACCCTCGCTCAGCTCCATTCGTTCGTCCTGGTGGCGCGGCTTGGTTCGGTCAAGGGGGCGGCAGCCGAGTTGGGTGTCACGGAGGCGGCCGTATCCGTCGCCGTGGCGGCGTTACGCAAGGAGCTGGGCGATGAGTTGTTCGTCCGCCAGGGCCGCGGCATCGTCGTCACCGCAGGTGGGCGCAGGCTGGCCGCGCTGGGCGGTGAGATCCTGGCGCTGGCGGAGCAGGCCCGGCGCTCGGTCAAGGAGTCGCCGGACCAGCCGGGTGAGCTGAAGGTGGCCGCGACCAACATCATCGCCGAGCACATTGGCCCACTGATCGACGCTTTCACCGTCCGCGATGGGGCCTTGGACGTCGCCATCCAACAGGCGCCCGGTCACTCGCTGCTCGG
>JBPYDM010000181.1:0-4910 GCA_051986255.1 Solirubrobacteraceae bacterium
CGATTTCTCCGAATACTCGCCTCGCGGGCAGCAGATCTTCACCGGCAGCTTCGCTTTGGGGACGACCTCGTACCGGGCATTTCGGTTTGCCTGGCGCGCTCACCCGCAGAGCCGTCCCAAGCTGGCCACATCAGGGCCCGCCAAGCAGGGGGTGAAGGTGTGGGCCAGCTGGAACGGAGCCACGAACGTCGCGGCCTGGCGGGTGCTGGGCGGCCCGAGGGCCAGCAGCCTAAGCCCTCTCATCACCAGGCCCGACACTGGCTTTGAGACGCGCATCGCTCTGAATGGACGGCCTCGGTACGTCGAGGTGCTGGCGCTGAACGCGCGCGGCAAGGTGTTGGGAACCTCCGTGGTTCACCAGCTGGGCTGAGCAGCGGATCGGCTGCTAGTCTCGCCGCGTGGGTTGCCGTAGAGGGGGTACCGGCGCATGGTTGGCGTGGCGGCCGGGGTCGCCCTGGACGCTGCTGGGGGTGCTTATCACGGTCGGGCTGATGGGCGTACCCGACGGCTTGGCTCGGGCGGCGGGCAGCGCGTCTGCGCATCCTACAAAGAGGTTTCACTCCGAGCCGTGGCTGCACCCCTACGTGGTGCAGATGTCCTCCGATCCGGACACGTCCTCAGGCGACATCTTCCTCACGCCGGCTAACACCAGGCAGGGCGGGCTGATGATCCTCAACCCGGAGGGACAGCTGGTTTGGTTCCGCTCGGTGGCGCGGCCGCCGGGTAGTCACCCGAACGGCAACGCCGTGGCCGCCAACCTACAGGTTCAGTCCTACCGGGCCCGCCCCGTGCTTACTTGGTGGCAGGGAGGAGGGCGGGGCCAGGACATGATTGCCAACCGCTCCTATCAGACCGTGGCGGTCGTGCGCGCCGGGCACGGTTACCGGACGGATCCGCACGAGTTCGTGATCACGCCCCAAGGCACGGCCTGGTTGGTCGCAACTCGTAACGTGCACGCCAACCTGACCCGCGTGGGCGGTCCGCGCCACGGCATCCTGCACGACGAGGCGGTCCAAGAGATCGACATTTCCACGGGCAGGGTGCTGTGGCAGTGGGACGCTTTGCGCCACATCCCGCTGAACGCCAGCTACACCCCACCGAGCCACGGCTATTACGACGCCTACCACCTGAATTCGATCCAGGCTCTGCCCCACGGCGGCTTGCTCGTGTCCTCGCGCGAGACCTGGTCGGTGTACAAGATCAGCCTCGCGACTCACCGGGTGCTCTGGACACTGGGAGGCAAGTACTCGAACTTCCGAGTCTCCCCGGCCGCGCGCTTTGAATGGCAGCATGCTGCTCACCTGGTCGGCAGCACCCTGAGGCTGTTCGACGACGCTGACAGCCCTCAAAAGGAGTCGCAGTCCTCGGCGAAGGTAATCCGGCTGAACCTCCACCGGCGAACGGCGACGCTGATTCGGGCCTATGTCCACTCGCCTCCCCTCCTGACCTCGTCCCAGGGAAATGCCCAGAGACTGCCGAACCGGAACCTGTTCGTAGGCTGGGGCGACTTGCCCTACTTCTCGGAGTACACCTCGGCCGGGCGGCAGATCATGACCGGCAGCTTCGCCCTGGGGCTGGGGTCCTATCGGACGTTCCGGTTTCCCTGGTCCGCGCTCCCACCGGGCCGTCCGGCCGTCGCTGCGTCGGCTGGCCCCCACGGCGCAGCGAGGGTGTGGGCGAGCTGGAACGGAGCCACACAGGTGGCTAGCTGGCGCGTGCTGGGTGGCGCTAGTGCCGCCAGCCTGCACCCGGTGGTCAGGAAGGCCCGCGACAGCTTCGAGACCCAGATTAGGCTGGCCCGCCGCCCTGCCTACGTCGCGGTGCAGGCCCTGGGCAGGCGGGGCCAGGTGCTGGGGACCTCAGCGGCGCGGTCGCTGGGCGGGGCGGCTGGCTCGCACGCGAGCGGGGCGACCGCCGCGGGGGCGGGCGTCGCCCTGCGCGTGATCCCGTTCCCCGGGACGCCCGATGCCTCGCCGTCTTCGCAGGTGATCTTCTCTGCGCTGGCGCGCCCGCAAATACGCTGGGTGCGGGTTACGGGCTCGCGTAGCGGGGTTCACCGCGGGCGGCTGGTCGGTCTCCCGGCCGGCGCGGGGACGGCCTTTGTGCCCTCGAGACCCTTCTCCCAAGGTGAGCACGTGTCGGTCAGCGCGGGCCTGACCTCGCCGTCCGCCGGGACCGCGTCGGGGCAGCCGGGAGCCACGCGGCTGACGTTCGCGTTCGGAGTGGCGATCCCGCGGGTGATCAGATACCGAGTGGTGGCGCACGCCTCCCGAGGCCGGGGTCCCACGCAACGGTTTCACTCCGAGCCGGGGTTGCATCCACCCGTGGTGCACGTCACCCCTGACCCCGACAAGGCCTCGGGAGATATCTTCGTTACTCCGGAGCACAGCCGCCAACCAGGGCCGATGATTCTCAACGCTCGCGGCCAGCTGGTGTGGTTTCACCCGGTGAACGCGACGGGTTCCCTGGCCGCCTACAACCTTCAGGTGCAGCGCTACCAGGGACGGCCCGTGCTCACCTGGTGGCGGGGGACCGTCGGTGGCCGGCCCAACGAGGATCTGATCATGGACACCTCATACCGCACGGTGGCCACCGTCCGGGCGGCCAACGGATACGCGACGGACGAGCACGAGTTTCTATTAACGCCGCGCGGCACGGCGTACATAACCACCTTTTACCCCGTCCAGGCGGATCTCTCGAGCCTGGGTGGACCGAGCAACGGGACCGTACGTGACTTCACCATCCAGGAGATCGATGTCAGGACCGGTCAGCTCCTGTGGGAGTGGGACGCCATGGGCCACGTGCCCCTGCGCGATTCGTATGTCCGGCCCAGCGGGTCGAGCTGGTACGACTTCTTTCACCTCAACTCGATCCAGCAGCTGCCCGACGGCAACCTACTCATCTCGGCCCGCAACACCTGGGCGGTCTACCTGATCAGTCGCGCGACGGGCCGCATCATCTGGATGATCGGGGGGAAGCACTCGAGCTTCAGGGTGAAACACGGCGCGCGGTTTGAGTGGCAGCACGACGCTCATCTCTCTCACGGAAGGTTGAGCGTGTTTGATGATGCGTTTGCCGGCACAGGAAGTCAGGAGGCCTCGCAGTCCTCAGCCAAGATCCTCAAGGTCAACACACGGACGATGACGGTCTCGCTGATCCATCGCTACACGCACTCACCGCCTCTGCTCGCCGCCTTGGAGGGGAGCGTCCAGCGGCTTCCCAACCATGATGTGTTCGTGGGCTGGGGCGGAGAGCCCGACTTCTCGGAGTACACGCCGAATGGCCGGCAGATCTTCAACGGCAGCTTTGCCCTGGGCGTGGACTCCTACCGCGCGTACCGTTTTCCCTGGCACGCCCACCCCCTCACCCGCCCCAGCCTGGCTCTCCTCCCTCGTTCCGGGGGCAACGTCAAGGTGTGGGTCAGCTGGAACGGAGCCACCAACGTGGCCGCGTGGCGGATGCGCGGGGGGCCCAACTCCCGCACCCTCAGGGGCCTGGGCGTGACCGGCTGGAGGAGCTTCGAGACCGCCACCGGCTTGTCCAGCCAGCCCCGATATCTGGCCGTACAGGCGTTGAACGCCCACGGGCGCGTCCTCGGGTCCTCGCGGGTACATCTGGTTCCCCACCACGTGGACATCTTTGCCGCCCGGGCGTTCGTGTCGTCGTCCACGGGCGATGGGACCGTGCCCGTGGGATGTTTCACCGGTCGCACCTGCCATGTCCGGGTGCGGATCGTCTCGGGCAGGTCGGTGCTGGCCCACACGCGGCCGGAGAAGGTCTTCTCAGGCCGGGGCGGGCTGGTTTCCTTCCGGCTATCCCCAGCCGGCCTGGCTGCGTTGAACCACGCATCCAACCATCGTCTGCCCGTCGAGGTAACCGTCCGGGATCGCTCCGGGGCGAGTGCCCGTTTTGACGTTGCGCTGGTGCCCTTCTCCACCAGCGGACAGGGTCCCCGACGCAGCCTGTCGCACTCGTCAGTGCTGCACGTCGTGGGCGCCACGGAGTTCGTCTCCTCGGCGGGGGGTGGCGGCATTCTGGCCGTCTGCTATGCCCTAACGCCATGCCGAGTCCGAGCGAGCGTGTCAGCCTATGGGACCCAGATCGCCACAAGTCGGCCGCAGGCGCTCGGGGTGAACGAGTGCGGTTACGTGCGCTTCCAGCTGACGCCGGCCGGGAAGTCGATGCTGGCCCGCGCACCGGGCAATCAGCTGGCGGCTCGGGTCACCTTGGCCACCGGTCGGCGCACCGCCAGCGGCCACGTCGCGCTCGTCGGCTACCAGTAAGTGGGACTCGCTCGGGCACGTGCCGCTGCGCGCTTCATACTTGAAGCCCGCCGGATCCGCTACTTATGACTACTTTCACCTCAACTCGGTCCAGCAGCTGCCGGACCGGAACCTTGTGATCTTGGGTCCTTAGCGGGATGAGGTGGTCGACGGCAGCGTTCTGCGCACTAATCGTGGCAGTGGCGGCGGGCACGGTAATTGCGCTCGCCGGCTCGGCGCCTGGCCGCTCCCCATTGGACACGGCCCAACCCGGGCTACCCGTGATCCCGTTCCCGGGCACCCCGGATGCCTCGCCCACCTCCCAGGTGATCTTCTCGTCGCTGCGGCCCAGCCAGGTCCGGTCGCTGACGGTGACCGGGACGGTGAGCGGCCGCCACCGGGGGCGGCTGGCCGTCCTGCCCGCCCGGGCGGGCACCGCCTTCGTTCCCAACCGCCCGTTCGCGCCGGGAGAGCTCGTCCAGGTCGCGCTCAGGGTACCCGGCGCCGCGTCCGGGGGCCCGCGGACAAGGCGCGCCAGGTTCTCCTTCCGGGTGGCTGTGGCAGGCGCTCCCGAGCAGACAGCGTCCGGCGGCACCTCATCCGGCCCGCCTCCTCCGACCCTGAGCTTTCATTCGCAACCGGGGCTGC
>JBPYDM010000182.1:0-5332 GCA_051986255.1 Solirubrobacteraceae bacterium
GAGCACGAACACCGGGTGGTGGTATGGGGGATCCTCGCCCCACCAGCCCCGCCACGACTCATCCGGCCACGGACCGCGAACTGGCCCGAACATGTTGCGGCCCATGATGGTGGCCCCGATGTTGGCCTGGCGCTCCTCGACCACCGCAGAGCTCGCATTGACCTCGCCTCCCTCGTCGCCGTGCATCTCCCGGAAGGCCTCGAGCGGGAACAACCACTGATGCAACTCCATCCCGCCGGCGCCGAGTGGGTTGTCGTTGCTTTGGTCCGGGCCGGCGACGTAGCCGTCCAGCGACATCGTGATCGTAAGTCTCAGCTTGCTCATCTCCACTCCGTTTCTGCGTCGTAATCGTGCTGCAAGAGAAGACTGGACAGCGCCAGACTCATAGCACCAGGTTCCCACCGACACGAAGCAACCGTCGGCTGGGAGCGCTGGGGCGCACGGCGACGTCCCAACACACCCGACTGCGGGGCGGCGTTGGGCTGCCAACCGCGCTCTGGGCGGTGAACAACCCAACGCACCCTCGCGCCCAAACGGTTGGGACGTTGCCGTCGCGCGCACGATGGATGACGTTGCCGTCGCGCGCACGATGACTTTGACCGTCGCGATGAATGTCGCCGTCGCGCGGCGCCGGGCGTCGCCGCCTGGCCCACGGTCATGTTCGATGCCTTACTCAGCGGCGGCGCGCAGCCCGCAACACAGCGCTAGCATCCGGCCGGTACCTGAAAAACAGGGGTGCTGGCGGGAAAGCCGGCTGAGATAGCGCCCTGCTCGAGGTCCAGCGCCCGGCGGAGCACCGCCGGCGCCGACCATGACCCCGGCGCTGACCCTTCGAACCTGTGGGGTAATGCCCGCGAAGGGAGCGACAAAACAGATCCTTGAGGCTCCCGACCAGGAGCCTCGTTTTGTTCAGGACGACGGCGGCGTCGTCGTGGACTCGGTCACGCGCACGTTCAGATCGCGCCGGGGGGTCGTGCACGCGCTGGCCGGGATGTCGCTCCGGACGCAGCCCCGCGAGGTCGTCGCAGTGGTGGGTCCTAGCGGATGCGGCAAGAGCACGCTGCTCGAGCTGATCTGCGGCCTCCAGCGCCCGGACTCCGGCTCCGTGCGCAGCGCACCGGCCGCGCTCATGCCCCAGCGCGACCTGCTGCTGCCCTGGCTGAGCGCGATCGACAACGCCGCCCTCGCGCTGCGGGCTCGCGGCGTCGACCGGAAGCGGGCGCGCGCCCAGGCCGCGCCCTGGCTGGAGCGGTTCGGGCTCGAAGAATTTGAGCGGACCCGGCCGGCCCACCTCTCGGGGGGCATGCGCCAGCGGGTCTCGTTCCTGCGCACGCTGCTAGCCGGCAAGCCTGTACTGGCCCTCGATGAGCCCTTCGCCTCGCTGGATGCGATCACCCGCCAGGAGATGCAGGGGTGGCTGGGCCACGTGCTCGACACCGAGCCGCGGACGGTGGTGCTCGTCACGCACGACGTCGAGGAGGCGGTGGTGCTGGCCGACCGCGTCGTGGTGTTGAGCCAGCGGCCCGGACACACGGTGGACGAGATCGACATCGATCTGCCCCGACCCCGGCGCCGGACCGACCCCGAGGTGGTGGCCCTCCGCGAGCGGGCCCTCCAGGCACTAGGAGTCAGCGCATGAGGAGGCTGCTCGTCCGCTACCTCCCGCCGGCTCTGCTCCTGGCCGGGCTGATCGGTGTGTGGGAAGTCTACGTCGACGCGCACCCCGCGAGCTTTTCGCTCACCCTGCCCTCTCCGCATCAGGTGGCCAGCGCGCTGTACGACCAGCGCTCCCTGCTGTGGAGCAGCTTCCTCGTCACCGCTCGAGAGGTGGCGCTGGGCATCCTGGTGGCGGTGGTCACCGGGCTGGTCCTGGCCATCGCCATCCACCTCTCCCAGACCTTCCGCCGGGCGGCCTACCCGCTGGTGATCGCGTCGCAGGCGATTCCGGTCGTGATCCTCGCGCCGATCCTCACCTTCTGGCTGGGGTTCGGGATCGGACCCAAGCTGGTGGTGGTGGCGCTGGTGTCGTTCTTCTCGATCGTGGTCACCACGCTGGCCGGGCTGGAGTCCGTGGACCCCGGCCTGCTCAAGCTAATGCGCACGTTCGATGCCCCGCGGCGGCGGACGTTCTGGCACGTCGAGTTGCCGACCGCCCTGCCCGGGGTGTTCACCGGCGCCAAGATCGCCGTGGCCGTGTCGGTGATCGGCGCCGTGTTCGCCGAGTGGAACGGCTCGAACTCCGGTCTTGGGTATCTGATCATCGTGTCGAGCGCGCAGCTCGAGCCAGCGCTCAACGTGGCCGCGGTCGTGGTCATGTCGCTGTTTGCCATCGCTCTGTTCGGCCTGCTCGCCGTCGCCGAGCGCCGGGCCCTGCCGTGGGCCTATGAATCTCGAGGAGAGTCGCCGTAATGAAACGCCTGATCACCGTCCTCGTCCTGCTGGTGGCGCTGCCGGGCGGCCTGGCCGCATGCGGCGAGAAGCAGGAGACCATCACCTCGTCCGCCGCCAAGCAGCCCTTCACGCTGTTGCTTGACTGGTTTCCCAACGCCGACCACGTAGGCATCTACCAGGCGCTGGCCAAGGGCTATTTTGCCCAGGCGGGGTTCAACGTCCACGTCCAGGTGCCGGCGAATGTGGCCGACCCGCTGGCGCTGGTGGCCGCGGGCAAGGCAGACGCCGCCATCTCGTATGAGCCGGAGGTGCTGCTGGCCCGCAACCAGAACCTCCCGCTGGTGTCAGTTGGGGCTCTGGTCCAGCAGCCGCTGACCTCGATCATCTCGATCGGCAAGCATCCGATTCGCACGGCCGGGCAGCTGCGTGGAAAGACGATCGGGGACGCCGGAATCTCCTACCAGCACGCATACCTTCAGACGATCCTGGCGCACGCCGGCGTCCCGGCCCATTCGGTCAAGGAGATCAACGTCGGCATTAACCTGGTGCCCGCGCTCGTGTCAGGCCGAGTTGACGCGATCCTCGGCGGCTACTGGAACTACGAAGCCGTCGAGCTCGCTCAGTTGGACAGACACCCGAGCGTGATCCGGATGAATCAGGTGGGCGTCCCCTCCTACGACGAGCTGGTACTGGTCACGCGCGCGAGTCTGCTCGAGCGCCACCCGGACATCATGCGCCGGTTCGTCCAGGCACTGGCGCGGGGATACGAGTCGGTGCGCAGCGATCCGGCAGGCGCCGTGGCCAACCTGGTTCGGATGAACCCGGGCCTGAACCAGAAGCTCCAACTGGCCAGCG
Source organism: Solirubrobacteraceae bacterium (assembly GCA_051986255.1). Classification (GTDB taxonomy): domain Bacteria; phylum Actinomycetota; class Thermoleophilia; order Solirubrobacterales; family Solirubrobacteraceae; genus Palsa-465. The sequence goes on from JBPYDM010000182.1 coordinate 3,247, forward strand.
TGAAGGCCACGTTGCCCGCGTTCTTTCCCAGTCAGGCAGGCAAGCCCTGGGGCTGGCAGGACCCGGGGCGGTGGAACGCCTACGGGCAATGGATGCTCGGGCACCATCTGATCTCGAATCCGAACGCGGTCGTGGACGCGTCAACCAACGAGCTACTGGCCGGTCAGGGGATCTAGGGGCGGGGCCCAGGCACGTCTGTCTCAAACCCTCGGAGACGCGCATCTACAGTGTGGCGTCACATAGCGCTCGGGAGCGCCGGAGCTTTGTGCGTTTGGTGGCGCTATAGCGGCGTAGCGTCACTGAGCGCCGCCCGGGGCGCGGGCTTTGTGACGCTGCACCGCGCTCATGCTCCACGACCCGTGACGCTGCACCGCGCCCGCGCCGCACCACCCTACGCTGCACCCACCCCTGAGCTGCACCGGCTGCTCCGATCGGACTCTCAGGGCCGCATCGGCGCTCTGGCCGCTCCACGGGAGACGGCCGGCCTCACGCCCACCGCCACCAGGGTGAGGACGCACAGTCCGGCGATCGCGAGCATGGGCAGGGCATCGCCGACGACCTTGGCCAGCGCACCACCGGCGCCGGCGCCGATCATCTGACCGAGCGCCCAGGCCATGTTCATCAGCGCGGCGGCATAACCCTGCTCCAGACCACCTACGTCTGCGGCGTCGGACAGCATGGCCATGGCCGGTGCCCAGAAGCCGGCCAGCGATAGGGCGGTCAACACGACCACAGCGGCCAGCAGCCAGGCAGTGCTGGGCAGCGTGAAGCAGGCCAGCAAGACCGCACTCCCGGCCAGACCAAAGCGCAGCGGCAACAGGCGGCCCCGCCGGTCGGACACGCGGCCTACGGCCGGGCTCATGAGCGCCTCGCAGCCGGCGGCCACGAGGAACGCCGCGCCGATGGCGAGGGCGCCGGCCCCCAATCCGTGGAGCCGCAACGGAGCGAGCACGTTGAGCGCCCCCGAAGCAGTGGCCGGCAGCACCACCAGCCATATTCCGATGGCTACGCCCGAGTTGCCCAGGGCCCGGGCCACGCTGCGCAGTCCCTGCCTGGAGGGTCTGTGGACTAGGGGTATCCGTCGCACCTGATCGATCAGAACCACGGACAAGATCACCACCACGCTGAACGTGGGGCCTCGACCCGCCCCGCTGGCGATCGTGCCAATCACCGGGCCGAACAGGGCTCCGCCGATCCCGGCGGCCAGAGCGTCGCCCATCGCCTCGCCCCGGCGCTCCACCGGTGCGTCGGCCACCAGCCAGGCCATCCCCCCGGCCCATGAACACGCGCCACCGATCCCCTCAATGAAACGGGCGGCGTCCAGCGCGGCCACGTTGTGCAGCCAGCCGAAGGCCGCCGTTGAGCCCGCGAGCAGTGCCAGCCCGACATACACCGTCCGTTTGGGACCGGCGCGCACCGCCAGGATCCCGCCGGGCAGCGCGCCGACGAACGTTCCCACCGGGTAGGCGGCCGTGAGCACTCCGGCCGACAGCTTGGACAGCCCCAGCGTGTGCGCCAGCGCGGGCAGCAATGGCGCGATGGCCGCGTAGAACATCGTGTCCGCAAACACGATGGCGCCGATGACCACCACTAGCCGTCGCTGGGCAACCTTCTCCTTCAGCGAAGCAGTCACGCCGCTAGGGTACGGCGCAGTGCCTCCCCGCCCAGTGCCTCAGCCGCGGAACAGCTGATCTATGTTGGTCCGGCGGGACGAGCGCGGCTGGCTGGCCATCGGCCAGCCAGCACACGCCTGGCTTTCGGGGCAACTAGCCCGGGCATGGGGAAACGAACGCTTCGGCGAGGTTTACCCGCGCGAGGAGGTGTGTCTGGCCGCCGAGCAGCACGACGTGGGGTGGGGGAGCCGGGACCTCGAGCCGCTGCTCCATCCTGACGAGGGACGACCTCGGTCGTTCATGGAGATGCCGTTGGATGGCCATCTAGAGATCTTCACTCGGGGACCGCGGCGGATGATCTCCCAGAGCCGGTACGCAGCGCTGCTCGTCTCGATGCATGGCTGGCGGCTGTATGCCCGGCGAGACTTGAACCGCGCCCAGCCCGCGGAGGCCGACGCGATCCGGGGCTTTCT
>JBPYDM010000183.1:0-8763 GCA_051986255.1 Solirubrobacteraceae bacterium
CGAGAACATCGATCAGTGGCTGCGCTCCGAGGAGGAGGGATTCTCCAGGACCCTCGATCAGGGGACTCGCCTGCTCGAGCAACTGCTGCAGAGCGCGGTCCAGGAGGGCGAGGAGGGGATCTCCTCAGCCGATGCCTTCATGCTCCACGACACGTTTGGCTTCCCCTTCGAGATGACCCGAGAGCTGGCAGCCGAACGCGGCCTGGGAGTGGACGAGGAGGGCTTCGAGGCGAGGATGAACGAGCAGCGAGAGCGCGCTCGGGCCGTCCCCGGGCCCACTCGGGCGGGTGAGCAGTTGCGCGAGCGGGCGCTCATCCTGGTCAAACAGGCGGGCTTCCAGACCGATTTCGTGGGCTACCAGACCACCGAGCAGGACACCACGATCGGCGCGGTGCAGTCCGAGGACGGACGGGTGCTGGCCAAGCTGGTCGAGTCCCCCTTCTACGCCACCGGCGGCGGACAGGTGGCCGACACCGGCTATGTCGCCTGCGCGGACGGCGACTGCCTGGCCCGGGTGGAGGAGGTCCTTCGGATCGGCGAGGACCAGGTGCTGGCGCTGGTCCCCGAGCGAGGGTCGCTCGAGCCAGGCGAGCGAGTGCACGCCGAGGTGAACCGGGCCGCCCGGCATGCCACCGAGTGCAATCACACGGCCACCCATTTGCTCCACGCAGCGCTCCGGACCCGCCTGGGCAGGCATGTGCGGCAGGCCGGCTCATATGTCGGGCCGGACAAGCTGCGGTTTGACTTCACGCACGGCCAGGCCCTGACCGAGGAGGAGCTGGACGATGTGGAAAACGAGGTCAACGGCTGGATCGTGGCCGACCAACCCGTTCACGCCCTGACCACCACGCTGGAGGAGGCGCGTCGGCTGGGGGCGATGGCGCTGTTCGGCGAGAAGTATGGGGACGTGGTGCGGATGGTGGAGGTCGGCGACGGATCCTTCTCCCGCGAGCTGTGCGGCGGAACTCACGTGCGTCTCACCGCCGAGATCGGGGTGTTCAAGATCCTCACCGAGACCTCGAGCGCGGCCAACGTAAGGCGGATCGAGGCCATCACCGGGCCGGCGGCCATAGAGCTGCTCCGCCGCCACGACCGCACCCTCACCGCCGCCGCGCTCCTCATGCGCACCGCGCCCGAACGTGTGGCCGACGAGGTTGCCGAGCTCCGCCAGCGCGTGCGTCAGCTCGAGCGCGAGGGTAGCCGGCCCGCGGTGGTCGAGGTGGACCTGGATGAGCTCGTGCGGGCGGCCGAGGAGGAGGACGGCGCGGTGGTGCTGGTCAGCGCCGTGACCGTTCCGGACGGGAAGGCGCTGCTCGAGCTCGCCGACCGGCTCAAGGGCCGGCTCGGCGAGGCGGCGATCGTACTGGGGAGCGCCGGCGAGGGCCGGGTCGACCTGATCGCCAGCGTGGCTCCGTCGCTCGTGGACCGTGGTCTGCGGGCCAACCAGATAGTGACCACGGCGGCCCAGCACGTGGGCGGGGGTGGCGGCGGCCGCGACACGCTTGCCCGGGCAGGTGGTAAGCAAACGAGCAAACTTCCCCAGGCATTGGCGGCGGCTCGGGATGTCATAGAGTCTTCGCTCCGGCACAACGGCTAACGTCCATGAGAGTGCTCGCCCTCGACCACGGCAGGGCTCGTTGCGGGTGCGCTGTCTGCGATCCGAGCGGGACCCTCGCCACGCCACTTGCCTCCGTGGAAGCTCCCGAATCGCGCCGCGGCCTGGCCAGGCTGCGCGACCTGGTGGATGAACTCGGGGCGGAACGCGTGGTAGTCGGGCTCCCGCTCTCGCTATCCGGCGGCGATTCGGCGCAGACCGCCGAGGCCCGGGCGTTCGCCGAGCGGCTGCAAGCCGCGCTGTCCGTTCCCGTCGAGCTGTACGACGAGCGGCTAACCACCAGGCTGGCCGCCCGGACCGGCGGCCGGGCCAGCGAGGATTCCCGGGCGGCGGCTCACCTGCTCGAGAGCTGGCTGACTGCCCAGAACTCCGGGGATGGGTGTGATGGCTGAGTTCGGGCGCAGCGGCGAGGAGCGCGACGCGGCGCGCTTGGAGCGCCAACGACGCCGGACGGTGCAGGAGGGTGACGTAAGGGCCGCGTCTCCCGAGATCGCTCCCGAGCAGGTGGGCGGGGACGGATTCGGGACCGACGGCCAGGGACCGCCGGACACTCCCGCCCGGGTCGCGGTCAAGCGCACCCATCCACCGCGTCGACCGCCCCCTCGTCCCGGATCCAGCCCGCCGCGCGAGCATTCTCGAGCCGGCCGGATAATGGCGGTACTGGCGCTGCTTCTGGTCGTGCTGGTGATCTGGTTCCTGGTGGAGCTGTTTCAGCCCTTCTACGGATCCGGGCACGGGCACGTCACGGTGACCATCCCCCGCGGCGCCAGCACGAGCCAGGTGGCAGACATTCTCGACCGGGACGGCGTCATCTCGTGCTTCTTTCCCTCATGCTCCTTGCTGTTCGAGCTGAGAGCCAAGCTCGACGGCGCCAAGATCCTTGCCGGCACCTATCACCTTCAGCAGGGCATGAGCTTCAGCGCCGCGCTGACCGTGCTGACCACGCCGCCGCCCGCGGCCAAGGTGACCGAGGTCACGATCATCCCAGGAAGAACCCGAGTGGAGCTCGACCGTCTGCTGCGTAGCCAAGACGTCAAGGGCAGCTATCTCGCTGATACCCGGCGTTCTGCGCTGCTCAATCCAGCGTCCTATGGGGCGCCGGCCGGCACCTCCTCGCTCGAGGGATTCCTGTACCCAGACACGTATCAGCTGCGGGTCCCGGTCACCATCCCAGCTCTGGTGGCCGATCAGCTGCGCGACTTCAAGGCCCACTTCGCAACCGTCAATCTCGCTTCTGCCCACAGTCGGCATCTGTCCGCATACGACGTGTTGATCGTCGCTTCGATGATCGAGGCCGAAGCGGCCACGCAGCACGATCGGCCGCTGATTGCCTCGGTCATCTACAACCGTCTCCGCCTGGGCATGCCCCTCCAGATCGATGCGACGGTCCGCTACGCGGTGGGCAACTACACCTCGCCGATCACCATGTCTCAGTTGCACTCCTCATCGCCCTGGAACACCTACGTTCACACCGGGCTCCCGCCCACCCCCATCGACAGCCCGGCGCTCGCTTCGATACAGGCAGCGGCTCACCCCGCCAGCACCAACTACCTGTACTTCGTCGTCAAGCCCTGCGGGAACGGCGAGCATGCCTTCGCCTCCAGCTACTCGCAGTTCCTTCAGGCGGAGCAGCAGTACCAGAGCGCCCGAAGCCAGCGCGGTGGGCGCTCGCCGGAGCACTGCTCTTCGGGCGGGTGAGCGGCCGCACGCGCCTGGGCGTCGCGGGGTGGCCCGTTCGCCATAGCCGCTCGCCACAGATGCACAACGCCGCGCTGGCAGCGGTCGGGCTAACCGGCTGGCGGTATCAGCTTCTGCCCATTCCGCCGGACGTGTTCGCCTCCACCGCGCGGGCGCTTCCGAACGCCGGGTTTCGCGGGATCAACGTGACCATTCCCCACAAGGAGGCGGCGCTCGCGCTGGCCGAGCGAGCCAGTCCGCGGGCGCGGGCCATCGGCGCGGCCAACCTCCTGATCTTCGAGGACGACGGGGCAATTGACGCGGACAACACCGACGCGCCCGCCATCGCCCAAGCACTTCCCGTTCCCGCTGAGGGTAGGCGCGCGCTTGTCCTGGGGGCCGGAGGCAGCGCCCGGGCCGCGGTCTGGGCGCTCACTGAGGCCGGGGCAGAGGTGCGCGTCTGGAACCGTACGCCAGAGCGAGCCCGCGAGCTGGCTGAGCAGCTGGGTGCAGTGCCGGTCGAGGAGATGGAACCGGCCGACGTGCTGGTGAACTGCACCCCCATAGGGCTGGACGGCGAGGTCGATCAGCTACAACAGCTGCCCATGGGGGCCGATGACATCGCGATGTACGGGTGCGTGATCGACCTTGTGTATTCGCCCTCCGAGACGGCGCTGGTGCGTTTGGCCAGGCGGGCGGGAAAGCCGACCGTGGACGGGCTGGAGCTGCTCGTGGCCCAGGGAGCGCTCAGCTTCGAGCGATTCACAGGCGTTGCCGCGCCAACGCAGAGAATGGCGGAAGCGGCGCGCGCAGGCTGACGAGCAGGGGTCTGCGATGAGCGACGGCCTGAGGTGGCAGGGGCGGGGTAGAGCGTCACCGCGGAACTGGGCCGACGCGGTGTGGCGTCACATAGCGGCCCGCACTCTCGGTGCTGAGTGACGTTACTACCGCCACAGCGGTCTGGCGTCACTCGGCGCCACCGCCCGCGCGGGCTTTGTTACGCCACACGGCTTTCCCCGACCTAGAGGCACGACTGCCGTTTGAGAACGGGCGAGAGTGACCGTTTGGCGCGGCGACGCGTCGATTTCCTGTCAGAGTTTTTTCAGGAAGTAGTACGAGTCGTTTTCGCTGCTGGGGTGCAGCACGTAACCGCCGGCCAGCTTTAGCGCGTAGTTCTCGGTGCTGGAGACCGGACTTCTGGACCGCATCTGGTAGCACCCGCGAGCCCGGCACAACTCCTGTGCTCTCTCCTGTAGGCAGGAGCCGATGCCGGTGCGGCGGGCTTCAGGATGGACTCCGAATGCCTCCACGAAGCCTTCCGTTAGCGGCGAGCCATTGTGCATCACGGGCGGACGCCCTTCCTCCGATCCGATCACCTGGACGTAAAAGCGCAAAAACCCCAGGCAGCGCGGTCCCTCGAAGGCTCCAAGCACGTGGTCCTCTAGCGCCGTCTCGCTCGCCGACAGGATGGGCCTCCTCTGGTCCAGCACGGCGTCGGCGAGCGTCAGGACTGCCTCGAACCGCTCCGTGCCCGCGGCAACTGTCACCACCTGAGCTCTCCTCTGCACAGTCGACAGGGTGCCACCGCAACCCCGGAAAGGGGGTGGCCCGCCCGGAGAAGACGCGGCGTTGTGTTCTCGCCGTGAGCCTCGACCCGGCCCGGGAGCCTCGACCCTGCCCGAGGGGATCGCCCGGATAGGATGATCAAACTGGTCTTGGTATACGGCGTGGGAAGCTCCGCGGCCCTACATCCACATCGCCCCCAGCCCTAGACGGCACCGAAAGGAGTCACAGCATGGGTTCTCACGATCACTCTGGCGACGAACGCTCCGGGCCGGGCTATGCCTCGCCGGAGGTGGCCCGCCAGCAGCCGCCTGAGCAGTTCGTCTACGTGGCCGCGCTGTACGAGGGGACGGGGATAGACCGTCCGGACTTCATCGCCGTGGTGGACGTCGATCCGAGTTCGCCAAGCTACGGCCACATCGTGCATCGGACTGAGATGCCGAATACGGGAGACGAGTTGCATCACTTCGGCTGGAACGCCTGCTCCTCTGCCTGCCACTCCCAGCTTGACCGCGACACCCTGATCGTCCCGGGCGTGCGCTCGTCCCGCATCCACATACTCGACATCTCCGAGCCCAGGGCTCCCCGGATCAAGGGCGTGATCGAGGGCGAGGAGATAAAGGAGAAGCTCGGGCTGAGCACCCCCCACACGGTCCACTGCATGCCCGGGGACATTGTCACGATCTCGATGCTGGGCGACGCGGAGGGCAACCTGCCCGGCGGCTTCGCCGTCCTCGACGCCCGGGACTTCTCGATCGCCGAGCGCTGGGAGCGGGAGAAGAACGGCCAGGAGTTCATGTACGACTTCTGGTACCAGCCTCGCCAGAACACACTCGTCTCCAGCGAGTGGGGCGCGCCCAACACCTTCCTGGACGGTTTTGACCCGGCGGACGTGGCCGCAGGCAAGTACGGCCGGCGGCTGCATTTCTGGGACCTCGAGCGCCGCGCCGTGACGCAGACGATCGATCTCGGCGACGAGGGTTTGATCCCGCTGGAGATCCGTTGGCAGCACGACCCCGACTCATCTCAGGGCTTCGTGGGCGCCACCTTGTCCTCGAACATCATCCGGTTCTTCCGGGACAACGGCACCTGGGAGGCCGAAAAGGTGATCGACATCCCGAACGAAGAGCTAGAGGGCTGGCCGCTCGAGGGCGGCGTCCCCGGGCTGATCACCGACCTCGTGCTCTCACTGGACGACCGTGATCTGTTCCTGTCCAACTGGCTGCACGGGGACCTCCGGCACTACGACGTCTCAGACCCGCGCCAGCCGGTCCTGCGCTCTCAGGTATTCCTTGGCGGGCTGCTCGGGCGCGACGGCGGACACCCCAAGGCTTCGGGAGCGCTGAACGGCGGGCCGCAAATGCTCCAGAACTCGCTCGACGGAGACCGCGTGTACGTGTCGAATTCGCTCTTCTCGACCTGGGACAACCAGTTCTATCCCGGCCTGAACGGGTGGCTGACCAAGCTGGACCGCCAGCCAGACGGCGGCTACGCACTGGATCCCAAGTTCTACGTCGACTTCCACGAGGAGGCAGACGGGGCACGACCCCATGAGATCCACCTTCCCGGCGGAGACTGCACCACTGAGATCTTCCAGTAGGACATGAACGCGCCCCGGCGTAGCGGGGTCGCGAGGCAGGTATCGTGCTCGCCCGAGCCATGCCCAACGGCGCCCAGGCACTGATCCGCACGCTGGTCACCTCCGGGGTGAGGACGTGCTTCACCAACCCCGGCACCTCGGAGATGCACTTCGTGGCTGCCCTGGACTCGGTGCCGGAGATGCGCGCCGTGCTGGCCCTGTTCGAAGGGGTGGCCACGGGTGCTGCGGACGGCTACGGCCGAATGGCCGATGCGCCGGGGGCCACGCTGCTGCACCTCGGCCCGGGGCTGGGCAACGGCCTGGCCAACCTGCACAACGCTCGGCGAGCCAAGACGCCCCTGGTCAACATCGTGGGGGATCACGCCACGTACCACACCCAGTACGACGCCCAACTCCAGTCCGACATTGAGACGGTGGCCCGCAACGTGTCGAGGTGGGTGCGCACGACGCAGTCCACGGCCGAGGTGGCTCGGGACGCCGCGGAGGCCGTGGCCACCGCGATCGGGCCTCCGGGGCAGGTGGCCACACTCATCCTGCCCGCGGACGTCTCCTGGAACGATGGCGCGCAGCCCGCTGGCCCGGCCCCGCTGGCCACTCCGTCAGTCGCGTCCGATCAGACCGTGGAAGCCGCGGCGCAGGCTCTGCGCACGCGCGGGCGGACGGCCCTGCTCCTCGGAGGGAGGGCGCTCCGGGAGCCGGGGCTGATGGCCGCCGGGCGGGTCGCCGCGGCCACAGGCGCGAAGCTGTTCGCCGAGACTTTTCCGGCTCGGCTGGAGCGGGGCGCGGGACTTCCGCCCGTGGAACGGATCGCGTATGTCCCGGAGCTGGCCTCAGTCCAGCTCAACGGCCTCACGCATCTGATTCTGGTGGACGCCAAGGCGCCCGTCTCGTTCTTCGCGTACCCCGACAGGAAGAGCTACCTGGTGCCCGACGGCTGCCAGGTGCACGAGCTGGCGGCGCCGGACCAGGACGTGGTGGGCAGCTTGGAGGCTCTGGTGGACGCAGTGGCGGCGGTCGGCGCCACCGTCGCGGTCCAGGAGCCGTCCCGTCCCGCACCCTCCTCGGGGCCGCTGACCGCTGAGACCGCCTGCCAGACCATCGGCGCCGTCCTGCCCGAGCGGGCGATCGTGTCCGACGAGGCGGTGACCTCGGGAACGACGCTGCCCGTCCAGACAGCCGGTGCGCCTCGGCATGACTGGCTCACGCTGACCGGTGGAGCGATTGGCCAGGGCCTTCCCGTAGCCGTGGGCGCGGCGGTGGCCTGCCCGGACCGGCCGGTGCTGGCCTTCCAGGCCGACGGCTCCGCCATGTACACGATCCAGGCGCTGTGGACGATGGCCCGGGAGCAGCTCAACGTCACCGTGGTCATCTTCAACAACCGGAGCTATTCGATCCTCAACGTGGAGCTGGCCCGTGTCCGGGCCAATGGCGGCGGACCCAAGGCGAGCGCTCAGCTTGACCTGAGCGGGCCGGACCTCGACTTCACGCGGCTGGCAGCGGGCATGGGGGTGCCATCCCGTCGCGTGGACACAGGTGAGCAGCTGGCCGAGGCCATCCAGCAGGCCGTGGCCGAGCCGGGGCCGCAGCTGATCGAGGTGGTCATCTCACCGGTATTCAGTGCGCGGCAGCTGCGAGCCATGCCTTTCGCCCTGCGGGCGTTGGGGTTCCTTCCCCGTTCCGTGGCCACAGCCATCCAGCGTCGCCTGAATCCGTGAGCGGATTCGTCCAGGGCGGGCCCAGGCATTTCGCCGGAGAAGGCTCGGACGGATATGGTCCAGCCCGATGATCGTCACCGAAGCCGTCACGCAGTATTGGAGAGAACTTCGACCGACCCCCGACCCGGTGCTCCAGGAGATGGAAACCCAGGCCGCGCGCGAGGGCATCCCGATAGTGGTCCCGGAGACCGGCCAGCTGCTGCACGTGCTGGTCCTGGCCTGCCAGGCGCAGCGAGTGCTGGAGGTGGGGACGGCCATCGGCGTCTCAACGCTTTACCTGGCCCGGGCGGTGCCGGGGTCGGGGAGGGTCACGTCATTCGAGATCGACGAGGAGCGCCACAACGCGGCGCGGGCCTATCTCAAGCGTGCGGGCGTGCTCGACCGCGTGGATCTCCGGCTGCAGGACGCACGCGAGGGGCTGGGCTCGCTGACTGAGGAGTTCGACCTGGCCTTCATCGACGGGGTCAAGGCGCAATACGGGGAGTACTTCGACGGCGTGCTGCCGCGGCTGCGCTCGGGTGGTGTGCTAGCCGTGGACAACGTCCTGATGAGCGGCACCGTGGCCGAGAACCGCAGTGATGGCCATTGGACGG